>JAJPKJ010000055.1 GCA_021323755.1 Chitinophagales bacterium
ACGATTACCAAGAACCAGACCATCCCAATAAATATCTCTTCCACTACCGGTTACTCTACGGCTTTTGTGAATTCCGGCGAGATGCAGAACCAGGGGATCGAGCTGGACCTTAAGCTCACCCCTCTGCTTAAGACCCCTGGCGGATTCAGGTGGGATATCGGGGTGAATTTTGCTTATAATAAAAATACGGTCAAATCCTTAGGTTATGGATTATCTTATGTGGTATTACCCAATGCGCTTGCCACCCAGAATGGGGTGCCCATTTCATCCCTTGCTGTTATCGGCAAGCCCTATGCCCAGGCTCAGACAAACGACTGGGTTAGGGACCCTTCCGGAAGGATAATCGTTGACGCCACGACAGGGCTACCTTCCATTGACCCTAACTTGAAGACTTTTGGAACGACTGTACCCCCGACAAAAGTTGGACTCACCACGACGGTCTCGTACAAAGGGTTCACTTTAAATGCAGTGGCAGACGGCCGTTTCGGAGCCGTGATCCTCAATGGCATCGGTCCGGAGCTTGATTTCACTGGCGTTTCGGCCTATTCTGCCTCTTCGGGCAGACAGCCTTTTGTGATTCCCAATTCTGTAATTCTGCAGGGCGGTAAATATGTAGCCAATACCAATGTGACTGCGGGAGGTTATGTGAACGGGGCAAACGGATTTTGGGCAGGCACCTGGAACCAGGTAGGCAGCAATTATATCAATAGCGCCGATTCCTGGAAACTAAGGGAAATATCCCTCAGTTATAATATCCCCAAATCTGTGATTGGTTCATTGAAGATGATCAAAGAAGCAAGGTTTGGGATCACCGGCAGGAACCTGATCACCAAAAGGGCAAAGGATAATGTATGGTCAGACCCGGAATTCAGTAATACTAACGGGAATGCTTCGGGTAATACGGATATAAACCAGTTGCCCCCCACAAGATTCGTAGGTTTCAACCTGTCGCTGACCTTCTGATCCTTACCGAAAATAAATATGTTAATTATAAAATCAGCAGAAATGAAAAAACAAATTGCTATAGCGATCATGGCAGTACTGATCTTCGGGTTTTGCGCCTGTTCAAAAAGCTATTTTGATATTAATAATAATCCCAACAGCGCAACATCGGCCACCCCCGATCTGGTATTGTCAAATGCGTTGGTCACCACGGCATCCCCGCTGGTGGTCGGCAACGCGGTAAACTATAATATTTTCATCAGCGCATGGATGGGTTATATTGGGCAGAGTGGCAGCTATGCTACCAACGTCGGCGATGTCGCCTCATATAAGCAAACCACAAATTTCGGGAACCCCAACTGGCTCTATGACTATCATAACCTGGAGGATTATGATTATGTCGAAAGGTCCGCCATGTCGCAACAACAATATTTTTACGCCGCTGCAGCAAAGATCATGAAGGCTTATGTGTTCCAGCACTTGGTGGATTGTTTCAATAATGTCCCATATAGCCAGGCTTTCCAGGGTACCAACAATATCACCCCCAAATATGACAGCGCCCAAAGCGTCTATAATGCGATCACCACCCAGATCGATACCGCAATCATCCTGATGAGCAGGGCAGATGCGATCGGCTCTGCAAAAAGCGATGTGCTTTTCGGCGCGAATAACAGCCTTTGGATCCAGTTTGCCAACACCCTGAAACTAAGGATACTGATCCGCCAGTCGCAGGTGAGCGGGAACGCTTCCTTCATACAGGCCGAGATCGCCAAGATCGTCGCAACGGGTGCGGGCTTCCTCTCTACAGATGCCGCGGTGAACCCTGGCTATGCGAACAACTCCGGTCAGCAGAACCCGGTCTGGGGGTTTTATGTCACCCTTACCGGTCTACCCGTAAGCGGGGGGCATGCAGATCTCTGGAAGGCGGCACAATATGCTATCACCTGGATGCAGAATAATAATGACCCGCGTTACCAATTCATTTATTCCCCCGATAGTGGGGGCACGGGTTCAACCTATCTCGGCAGTGTACTGGGGGCAGTGTCCAATCCACCGGGAAGCGACGCCTCTTCTTTTGGTCCGGGTATCCTCAAATCGGTGAGCCAGTCGGCCGTCATCCTGAGTGCTGCAGAAAGTTATTTGCTGCAAGCTGAAGCGATACTCCGCGGATGGCTGCCAGGAAGTGACTCCGCGGCTTTCGCTAGCGGGGTCGCCGCCTCTTTTAATTTCCTGGGTGCAGGGGATCCTACTGCCTACATGAGCCAGAATAATAAACAAACCAATTATGGCGCCTGTACCACCATGGCCGAGAAACTGGCCTGCATCATCCGGCAGAAGTGGATCGCTTTTGACCAGGTGACACCTTTTGAAGCCTGGTGCGATTATCGCAGGCTGAAGCTGCCGGCGGATATACCGCTGTCCATCTCTCCCTTCCTTGACCAGGCACCGGCGGCGATACCCATCCGGCTCCTATACCCGACCAATGAATACCAGACAAATCCCGCGAACGTCAATGCGCAGGGGACGATCGACTACCATAGTTCACCGATTTTTTGGAACCAGTAAAATATTTTAGGCAGTCTAACTTTAAAAATAAAATTCATGAAATTAGCTATCATTCAATATAGATCTTCAGTTCGGGGATGCATGCTGCTCCTCGCTACAATCTTACTGGGCTCCTCATGCGTAAAGAACAGATCCGGGGAGACGGATTTTAGTAACTTAAAGCCCACGGTACTGATCCCGGAAGGAGGGCTGGCAACATTTTCAAGCGAGGCGCTTGTCTTTCCCGCCTCAGACGCTTCGGATACCGCCAACTTTCATGTCAATTATGCTGCAGTGAACGTTGCGCCAAATGATGAGACCATCGGTCTTGCCATTGACACTGCAGCGATCGCAACCTACAACGCTTCCAATGCGATCCAGTACGAAGCTTTGCCCGACAGCCTATTTTCCTTCACATCCACCACGGTGACGGTGAAAAAGGGCGACAATTATACTGGCGCCATCCCCTTTGTTGTCTATCCTTCAAAGGTCGATCCCACCAAGAACTATATGCTCCCCATAAGGGTAAGTTCGGTTCCCCCTGGCTCGACGATCAGCGCCAATTATGGTACGATCTACTATCACCTGATCGGTAACCCAATCGCTGGTACCTATGAAGAATACTGGTCAAGGTGGAATGCCGCGGATTCAAGCAGCGGAGCAGCCGGCGCCCTTTATTACCAGACTGATGTAGGAGCAGTCACCTTCGCCCCCAACAGCCCGACGGAAATCGCAGTGGTAAGTCAGGGAACGGGAGAGACCGATATCATCGATTTCACCTCAGTTGGCGGAGTATTAAGCAATTTTTCGGTTAGCATACCTCCAGTGACCGGCATCACAGTCGGGAGCCCGACCCTGATCAGGGCTGACGCCGTAAATGGCGTATATGAAATATATTTCCCCTATGTGAACTCCGCGGGGGCGAGCAGGGTCATCGTTGATAAATATGTAAAGCAATAGTTCTACAAGGATAAGTCAGGGTTTTTTAAAGGGGTTCTTAGAAGAACCCCCTTTTTTATTCATTGACCATGAGCCTTTGTCTATTGATTGATAAATTCAATAAGCTTCTTTAAAAACTCTTCATCGATGAGGTCTTCTTTATGTACAGCCAGATAAGTCTCTACTTTATTTTTCTGTTGACTGAGCGAATGGATTATGCTTTTTTCTTTCAGGTTGATCTGTTGCGTGCGACCATCTTGCAAACTGATAAAATATTTTATATCATCCTGGAATGAGTCATAAACTTCACCAAGCCTTTGTTTTTCTATGTCGCGGGGGTCCCCAGGTACGAACTTCGTCTTTATTTTCTTTAGCAAAGAGTAACCTTTGTCATTTTTTACAAGGACCTCAAAAAAAGATCCAACGCCTGAAGAGTCATAAAAGGAAGAAGAAATAAAAATATGGGACTTGCCGGTATTTAAAGTAAAAGAATTGATCTGTTTTGTATCAATGAGAAATATGGATGGCGAATCGCTCTGTTTCATGAAAAGTTCCTGTCTTACCTTATCGAAAAGGAAAAGGTAGTTTTTGCCGAAGGTCTCATTAAAGACCGTTGTGACGCTTCCAGATGACCATTCGGGGGAAAAAAAAGGACTTCCATTTACAATGCCGGAACTATAGGTTTGGATACCCTCAAAACCTGATTGCCTGGAGCCGAATTTTGAGATCTCTTTGAATTCATCTGCCATTGCTGAATTTTCTTGCTGGGAGAATGTGCTGCAGTGTGTTGCAAGTAAAACGCCAGCCAAGGCTATCTTTTTCATAAACATTGTTTTCCAATTTTTTTATCTTGCAAGCAGATCACAGCTGGTCAATCCAGGTCCTGAATTCACTTGTGCGGTATTGACTGATGATGATCGCTTCAGGTACGGAAATGGTTAATTCTACCAGGATACGATTCTTACCTGCCGGCTTGTAATGAAGAAGGTAATCCACGTTGAAAATATATTTCCTATTCGCACGGTAAAATACTGATCTGTCAAGGTTATCGTAAACCTGGTTCAGGCTTTCATCTTCAACCATGAATTTCCGATTATCTTTATCCACTAGAAATATAAGACCATTTTCAAAATAGAACAGACAAACATCACTTAATTGAACCGGGCAATATTCGCGTCCTTTTTTGATTATCACCCTTGTTTTTTTTGATCTGCATTCCGAGTCGCTGACCATTAGGGAGCTATCAGGCATGCGGGTTCGTTCCTTCAGGGACTGAAATTTTGTAAGTATCCTGGTAAGGTTTGGAGAGTTTTTGGTTAAGGTCATACTGGCTGTATTTCTTCCATCAGGAATATGGTTCTGGTCATTTTTTTCGCAGACTGGAATGAAAATTACCGGGCAGGACAAGTTACACTGACGAAAAATATCGCAGCAGGAACCGTCTGCAAACCGAGGAGAACAAATGATCAGATCGGGGGCTCCGTAAAGGTTGATCCATGGAGACTATCCCTTACCCCCCTGGTTATTCCTGCTATCTCGAATTCATGATTGACCTTCCGGATCTGTTCAACCAGGGTCTCTGTAATATCGACATTTTGATTGATCAATAAAATGCAAAGCATCCTTAATTCATTTAGATTGGACAGCGAATTTTAATAAAGGGTATTTCCCCTTACAGATTCGCATTAGAATAAAAGATTTTCAAATTGTAAATTAATCCAGTTGAGTGACCCTATTTCGCAAAATCAACAAAATGCAGTCACCGCCTGACATAAATCATTTACACTTCAGTTGCTGTCATTCATACCCAAAGAAAGACCGTTTGCATGCGGAGGCTGATTTTCATTGAGAAATTTGCGGGAACATTTTTGTTATTTTGAATTACCAGGAAAGGATATTCCCTGTCCAAAAAAGACCTCAATGGTTTTAATCTTTCCTTTACTGAAAGTATAGATATCGACGTTGCGTGCGATCTTATTATCGGTTGTATTTATTTCAACCAGGACTATCAGGTCATCACCGCTTTCTACCATTTTAATGAATTTGATATTTTTGGTAAACTTGGTAGTTGGCCAGCAGTTCTCTTTGAATTCCTGGATGGCGATATGATCATTGACAGGGGTGGTAAACGTAAAACCTTCAGCGAGCTGTGCCTCTACCAGATCCCAGTTGTGCGTTTCAAATCCTGAATAATATGCTTTGACTGCTTTTTCATTTTTCGTGCTCTGCGCAAAGCTGCATGTAGTCACGCATGCAAGAAATGCAAACACGAGGACTTTCATATTTTGATAAATTTGGGTGGTTGTCAATTTCATAATTTTGTTTTTGAATGTTTATTCAAATTTCTGGATAGGTCTATGCAATTTCTTTCTATTTCTTGTCGCTTGAATGTCCCGGATAGGATTCACCCGCTCCAAAAAAACATTCATGGGACCGAATCTTCCCCGATCCGTTAAAACTAAAGAGATCGATGTTTCGCACAACCTTGTCGTCCGTCGTATTTATCTCTACCAGGAGGATCAGGTCATCGCCTTTTTCAATCATTTTTACGAAGGTCACCGATTTGAAGAATTTATTGGTGGGCCAGCATTTCTCCTTGTATCTCTCTACGCTGATATGATCATCTCCCGCGGGGCTCGTAAATGTGAAATCATCGGTAAGCTGACCGGCCACCGAACTCCAATCGTGCTTTTGGAAACCTGCATAATATGCTTTTACGGCTTTTTCTTTCTCTGTGTCCTGTGCTGCAGTCCTGAAACTGATACAGTCCAGCAGGATCAACATAAATGGCAATGCAATAAAGCATCCTTTAAGCTGTTTCATGATCATGGTTTGTTTAAGTGATGAATTTATTTGAATAATTATCCAATTTAAGTCAGTTAAGAAATACGTATTCCGATAAATCAACAAATAACGATCAAAATCATTCAAAAGGTATTCGTAACCTGATACCTGCATTTCATCATCTTTATACCGCCGCCTGTTTTTTTATAAATTAAAATGGTCTTCTTTTTTTTGAGATTATGCAGTAACTGTCGATCAGCCATACCCTTTGACCATATAATGCGGAATAGGACGGACCAGTAAGTTTATTTTTTACGAATTTCAATGAATTCATTGGCACTAACTATTTATTGTGGTCAAATACTTCAGGCGAACTTTGAGTATGCAAATCGGTTCCAGGTGGTCAATGTCACCCGGCGCTGGCATTAGCATCAATAAAAGGACAGAAGAATCCAAAATTCAACCTAAAGGAGGGTAATTAGGAGGGGATCAAGTTGTGGGTAAAGTAATCCCAGTGTTCTTTTTGAATTAGCGATGGAGTTATTTGCGAGATGCGTCAGAGGCTTACTAAATCACTCAACACGAAGATTGAGCCGCCCACCGTCGGCAAGTATAACAGCAAGCACAGGTACCTTGGTAAAAAGCATTCCACGAATTAATTATTCCAACTGGTAGCATTAATGTTTTTCCTCCAATTTTTTTAATTTATCGATCGACTCCGTGTTTTTGGGATCGAGCAGAATTGATTTTTTGTACATAATAATCGCATCGCCCTTTCTATTATTCTCAGCAAGAGCATCTGCATAGCTGTCACAAGCATTGGAACTGGCCGGGAATAAGAGTATATTTACCTTGAAGGTTTCCAGCGATTGTGAACCAAGATGATCGAGCAGGAATTGATAGCCAAGCGTATTCATATCCCGTTCACGCAAAATAAAATGAACCGTATCATCTTTGAGTTCGATCAATTTACTGAGGGCTGCATCGGCACCTTCTTTCATCAGTGTTTGACCGTATACTCGCGCCAGCATTTTTCTTGATAGCATATTGGCTGCAGGCTTGTTGTTCAAAATACCAACGGACATTCTCGCCAGCAGGTCGGCCCCGCTCCATTCGTTATTGTCATAAACAATAATGGTTTGGTTCCGGGTAATATTTCGGAGAAAAGAAATCCATATCCCCGGGTAGTGGCCACCATGAGATACTATTTTTCCACATGAAGTATCTGCAGGGATCTCCCAACCAAGCCCATACTGTATCTTCCCCATTTTTGGGTTTGAAAAAGCGGAATAATCTTTGTCATTATTTAACCGGTTAGGGGTAAAAACCTTGGCAAGCGTTGTGGAGCTTAACAATTGACCGCTGCTCAATGCTTCGGAATACAGCAGCAAATCTTCTTCTGTGCTGATGATATTGCCATCGCCCATCAGGTTTTTCAAGTTTCGCCTCACTTGCGTTAACCTCTTGTTATGTACAGAATCGCTCGGTATATAATCGGAGGAATAGGAAGCAGGCAGCATATAATTAGTCACTCTGTTTGTGTCGGCAGTAGCAGGGCGCAAGACATCAAAATAACTATGCACCATGCCGGCAGGTTTAAAAATGTGCTGACGGATATATTCCGGGTATGAGGTATTGGTTAAGTGCTCAATCAATAAAGCCAGCAGTTCAAAGTTGATGTTGCAGTACTCAAAATCATCCCCGGGTTTAAATTTTAGTGCGCGATGTAAATGAATTATGCTCGGAATAATATCAGCATCGGTAAAGATCTTATCGGGCAACGAATCAAGAATGCGGAAATAGGTCTCCAGGTCTGTTAAACCGGATGTATGCGTAAGCAAGTTGCGAATCGTAATATCCGGGTATGGAAAAGATGGAAAATATTTTTGATACTTGTCATCAAGATGAAATTTGCCTTTTTCAAACAACTGCAGAATTGCTGTTGATGTAAATGTTTTGGTGACCGATGCGATGTTGAAAGAACGATTCACAGCATTCGGTTTTTTTTCCTTGACATCGGCAAAGCCAAATGAACGTTGATAAATTACTTTGCCATTTTCCGCGATCAATACACTTCCATTGAGGGATTCAAAATTGCCCGGGGCAGTAAACAGGCTGTCAAGACGTTCAGTCACACTTTGCGCCTGTGCACACAAACAGCAAATACTTACAAAGTAAAAGAAGGTTATCTTTTTCATGTCTATTTTTTGAAATCATTGTTGTCAAAAAAATATCCTTTTCCAGTTATTTTTACGGGGCCATAATAATACCCACCCTCATGTGCAACGCGATATTTTGTCTTCAATTTTTGTTGTAAGGTCCCTGGTTCAGCTTGATCATTCACCATCAATATTGAATCTGTAAGCGCTGCCCAAATAATATGTTTCCTATCCGCTATCAAACCTTCATTGACTACATCATCAAGAATTGACGCCATTATCCGCCGGCGATAGAAGTAATCATCTACAGTGCTGTCAGCCCGGTTCTGTGCGGACGTACTATGTGAAATTTTTTGTGCAGCTTTTTCTGGCAAGCGGTTATTGGATAAGGTATCGGTCTGTTTGATCCATAGATTGCCGAGTGCGGGAACAACGAGTTTTTCATGCGGGAAGACTTTTATGCTCCGACCTTCCCTTGTCACCTGCACTACGCCTGAGATGACAACAACTTCGGTATTGCCCGATGAATCGGCTATTTTGAAAGAGGTGCCAAGCACCGTCACCTTTATATCGTTAACAGCAATTTGAAAGGGGCGGCTGCTGTCATGCATCACCGAGAAATAAGCATTGCCATTCAGTTCAACACTCCGTTGTTTAGCTGCAAACCGGGCCGGATAAATTAGCTCTGAATGTGGTTGCAATTGCACAACAGAACCATCAGGCAATGTATCTGACCGCAGGGTCTTGTCTGCGCTGAATTTCAAAAGAGCAGGTGGTTTTGTATCTGAATGATCGGGTAGCCTGAGAATGGTTGCCATTCCCGCGATCAGTAAAAAAGTTGCAGCAACCTGCAGCCATCCTCTTTTGAAAAACGTATTTTTCGTCTTTGACTTTATCCTTATGCGTAGATCTGCTAACGCTTTCTGCACATCTGGTTTCTTATTATGTCCAAGCTTCTTGCTTTCCGACCAGATCCATTCAAGTTGTTCCAGGTATTTTTTATTGGCTTCGTCTTGCTCAATCCAAGCTGTAATGATTGAGGTTTCATGCACATCCGTTTCCCTGCTTAGATATTTTGCAAGTAAAATATGCATGTTATCGGGAGAACCACCTTTATCACTTAATGCCATATCAAAAAAATTAATGCGGTTAAAAATTCCACCAGTGAAATACGCAACCTTCTCAGCGCTTTACTCATGTGCGCCTCTACCGTTTTTACCGAAATGCCCAGACGGATTGCAATATCTTTGTAGCTTAATTCTTCCATACGGTTTAACTGGAAAACTGTTCTGCATTGTTCAGGCAATTTCAACAAGGCGGCATAGAATTTTTTTTCAAAATCCTTTGCATTTATTTCATTTGCCGCGTCTAATATGTTTTCAGTTGATCGATATAGAAAATTACGCTTGAATGCTTCTCTTGTTTTGTTATGCCTGATTTTATCCATACATGCGTTATATACCGATTTGTATAAATAGCCTGCTAATGAAGCATCGATCTTTATTGTATCTTTTTTTAGCCATAGTCTATAAAATACATCGGAAACTATTTCTTCCGCAAACAGCTCATTTTTTAAAATAGTGAAAGCATAGCCATAAAGCGATTCGTAATAATTCACAAAAATGTCCTCGAATGCTTCTTTAGTTAGCGCCACATTGACTTATTTAAAGTTTGATGATATAAATATGACGAATAAAAAATAGCCTACCCTTACTGGTAATAAAATTTCCTCATGCTTTGATTGGAATTTAACAATCAAGGCTTTTGTCCGTAACAAAAAAAACATAAAACGATATACGGCTGTGTGGATGAGCCGGTGACATTGCCCACCAAAAGCCGGAGCGGATTGATCAGGAAGTTTATTTTTACGAATTTCAATGAATTCATGGTGCACCAATTAATTAATGTGGTCAATGATTTACGGCGGACTGTGATTGGGTAAATCGGCAACAGATGGTCAATGTACTCCAGGCCTCGCAGAACGGATTAATCAATGATTTTATAACATTTTCCGATTTTTAAAGAGTATCATATTTACGGGTTTTTGAAATTGGACCCAATTTTAGAAGATTAGAAGAGGAGTAGCAAAAATGAGAAGAATTGCCGTTTCTATTCAAATATTCTTTTCTTAAACATTTCCTTCATTATATCAAAGCTCTGTTTCGGTTTATGGCAAATGAAAATTGTTTGCACGACCCAGCCTTCGCTGCTTGCATAATCGCTGTAGATTTTTCTAACAGTAGTTACTTCTTCAAAAAAAGGATTAAAAAAATCATCACCCGCGTCGTTATAGCAAAAAGCAATAACCGTTTCGGGCATTTTATCCGTAGGTGCCCAGGTATAAAAACTTCCGTGATATGAAAAGGCATTTGGCAGTCTATATTCGTCTTTAAACAATTCAACTGCCCCTGCTTGCGAATAATGTTTCCCCCAGATTAAGCAATTCTTTTTTTCATTTTCAGGTAGGCTGTCATATACAGCTTGTAATTGTTGCATCATCGTTTTCCATTTTTCTTTTGCATTATATTCTTGAATAGGAAGTACGTCTTTTCCGTTCTTCTTTTCTTTTGGTGAGTATTTAAAAACCGAATTAATATAATGAGGAAAAGAATAGACAGGCATTCCGAAAGGAATCAATATTGCTCCGATTAATAAAATAAAGCTTAGAGGATATAATAACCATTTTCTTTGCGGTAGTAAAAGACCCTCCCAAAAGATACCGCAGAATGGAACTATGGTAATAACAATCGGAAAGAAATAATAGGCTTTCCCTTTACTATAAATGAGAAATAATATGGAAAATAAAATTGAACAGGCAAGTGGTAAATAAAGGCTTCTATTTCTTTTATTGACAAACATAAAAATAAAAGCGGGCAGCATCAGGATAAAAGTTACCGGATTAACGGATAAAAATAAATCGCGGAGTACGTGCATTGGTGCTAGATCATCCAATTGGGTTTCATACAATCGATGAAACATTTGTAGTGCAGGCCAATCATTTAAATACTGCCAAATAATATTCGGCAATAAAATCAAAAATGCGATAATCAAACATTGCCAATATTTACTTTGGATTAACGCAACCCTTGTTTTCACAAAGAACAATAAAGACAATAAACCAAAAGCGAAAAATAATGCGTCATATTTAGTCAGAAAAAATAGAGCGGTCAATAAAGACAAATGCCATAGATATTTTCTGTTGCCGTGTTTTATGAACCTTGTGAGTTGGTAAAAGCAAAGTATCCAAAACAATTGATTGAAAACAACAGGTTCAAATGGTTGTTGAGACTCTTCAAATCCAGGTGCAATCAAAAGACAAGATAATGTAATAAATACCGCTACATTTTTACCGCCGAGTTCTACCGTTATTTTGCCCACATAAATTACAATGAGCAGCATAGCAATATGTGGAAAAATATGGTAAACGAAAACGGAATGGGAATGGAACAGATTTTGAATAAAGGCTAACAAACCTGTCAAGGGAGGAAATTCCATATATCCAAAAGCAAGATGGCGACCCGATTCCATATACAAAAATTCATCGCTATGAAAACCAGAATGGCTATCTGCAATTAAATGAAGGGTTAGGCCTAAAATACAAAAAAATAGGATGGTTAGTTTAGTCTGTTTATTCATTCGGTTTCTATTGGAGTAGTGCAGTTTGTAAAATGGCACCTAACATATTTAATGACGCAATAAAATTGTGGCATTGCAGCTAATTTAATATAATTTATGTGATTATCTGTGACAAAATGATTTTGGTTGCCAGGGATTGTGCTCAAAGAAATTATCATTTTCAAAACAGAGGAAGTTTTATCGGATTTGGTCTTGTGTCTCGTCCTGAAATAGGTTGACTTCAAATTCCGCCACAAACTTCAATGCGAAATGTTGGCGGTCGTTGCAAAAGATCTCTAAGATCAGGACATACTTTTTGCTAATAAATTTGCAGCAATATAAATTTGAGTTTTAATAAGGAACAAATGAGAAAATTTGTTTTAATAATGTCTGTTTCTGACGACGGATTTGTTGGTGGGCCAAATGGAGAAATTGATTGGTTGTTAAGCACAATGAATAAATCTGTCCCACCGCCCAATCCATTTTGGCAACTTAATATAATCTTAATCAATGGGAACTTGGGGAACTAACATAAAAGAGAACGATACTTCGGGCGACATCTACGATAGTTTTTTTGAACTATACGACGCTGGACAAAATCCAATTGAGATATCTGCAAAACTTATTTCAGATAATTCGGAGTTAATTGATAATCCAGACGATTGCAATAATTTTTGGTTCGCCCTTGCTTTGGCACAATGGGAGACAAAATCATTACAAACTGATATACTGGAAAAAGTTAAAGCAATCATTGAAAGCGGTAATGATTTGAAAATATGGAAGGACCTTGATGCTGATGAAAAAGACATTCAAAGCAGAAAAGTGGATTTGCAAAATTTTTTGACAAAAATTCAAACTGAAAAAGGTAAAGCAAAACCAAGAGCAAAAGAAAAAGTAAAAAATGTAAAACCAATTTTTGCAATTGGTGACTGCTTAGCATTTGTTCACGAAAATGGCAACTATGGTGGAATTATTATTTTAGGAGAAATTAACGACAACGAAACTGGATTTAATTTAGTGGCAGGGACAAGGATAAACCAGCCGAACAAACCCACAATAAAAGATTTTGAAAATGCTGAAATTCTGATTAGGAATTATGCAAATTGGAAGGATGATCCAATTATAGTCTGGACATACCCCGGCAGTTTCAAAAAAATGTTCTCAAAATTCTTTGAACTTGTTGGCAAAATAAAAGTTGACAAAGAATATAACCCAGATAGAAATAAGTTTGGTTATGTTGCTGACTGGGGTATCTCAAAATTAGCAGCTAAACTACAATTTGAACACGAAAAGGGTAACTCAAAGCCAGCAAAGAAAATTATGGTTACAGCCTTGACAACAAAAGACAAATGGTGGAAGTTTTGGTAACAAACATGGTCTCAAAAGCAGGGCTAGATGTGAGAGAAGACTGAAAATATCATAAATTATATTCATAGCAATCCTTCATCGGCGAATGAAAAGAAGCCTTCCATGGAAATTATCAAATGGTCAAGAACTCTGATCTCCAATAATTCTCCTCCTGCCTTCATTTTCTCTGTTAAATCCTGATCGGCTTTGCTCGGTCTTAGATTGGAGGAAGGATGATTATGAGCAAGAATTATCTGGCAGGCATTGGTTTTTAGGGCAGCTGTAAAAATTAACTTTGGATCCGCAATTGTCCCGCTAACTCCACCAGAGGAGACCTCAAAAATTCCAACGACCTTATTTGCCCGATTGAGCAAGAGAACCTTAAACTGTTCCTGTAATTCGATCCTGTTTTTATCCCATGACTGTAATAATAATTCGTAGACATCTTTTGAACTGCAAAGGTTCGGACGTAGTGAGGCTTTGATGTTTGATTTGTATATCAATTCCACTTCTGCAATTTCTGTCCATTCGTGTTGATTCATTGAATTTTCCATAACATTCATTTTTAAACTAATGTATCGCTAGCGTTTTTAAACGTTTATTCGCCCGACTGATTTTATCGCGCTATTTGATTCTTATTTCTGCAATATCTTTTACGATCATATTCATTACGGCATTTTCAGGACGGTGACTTCATTCGTGAATAATCGGGTATTGGTCACCGTTATATGTCTAAGAAAATGAGTATGATATTTTATACCGAAACCTTTTGAAGAGGTTTATTTTCTAAATAATTTACTCATGGATTACCGTTAGCTGGTGGAATAATGGAGAAGTCAAAGGCCCTGAATACAGTTCCTTTATAGCGTTCAGCCGAATTATAGATGAAACAATATTCTCCGGGTTGCAGTGCACGAGTGGGGATCACTTCGTAAACACCTTCCTGGATCTTTTTGCTGCTGAACTCAACTTTTGATGTGTCGTTTACATTGATGAACCCGTTTGTATTTGAAATTTTTTGAAAATGGAAAGCTCTTGCATTCACAGATGGGGAGAACCTGATCAAGAAAAATTCTTCCGGGCTTCTTGCGGGAAAATCCAGAATGAAAATAAATATTGGTCTCATCCCGGAGATTTTCATTGATGCGTGATCACCAGCCATTGTAGTTTTTATTGTTTGGTTTATCAGTGATCCGATCGTTTTTTTCAGCATGCCGACCGCCCCTCTGGTAACAGGGCTCAACAACAGATGGGATGCCACGGGCGTATATCCCTTCTCCGACCTATTATATATCCCGGTCGGCATCCGCATCAAACTATCCTCGGGGGCATCGGCAGCTTTTATGCGCGCCTTACTAATCATGGCGAGCACAATTTCGTCGGGAGTGTGGAATCTTTTTAACTCTATCATCGCTTCGGGAGAAAGATCAAAACTCGTTTTTGATCTTTCGATTGCCGCTTTAATGATACCAGAGCTTATTCCGCCACTCACCATGGAAACAATATCTTTATTGGTTAACGGTTTTTCATTTGTTGAGGATTGCGCGAATGATTTTGATATGAGTATGCAAACAGATGCAATGGTGATCATGCGCGATAATAATTTGATGTGCATGGCTCATATATCTTTTAGTCTTTTTGTGCCGGGATTTTTTTTATTCAGTACGTTTTCAATATCATCCGTTTCGGCGTGGGCTGCCTCGGTCTGCACATTCCTGGTATCGGCTGTCCCGCTAAATATCTCATCTTCCCGGATGGTGATTGTTTTTTGTTTTGGATTTGCCTCGATCAAGATTCTTTTCATCCCGCTGTTGTCTCTTAGGAATGCAGACTGCAGGTTCCCGCGCTGCAAGGATTTGAGCAGCATCGAACGATCCCAGTTGGAGGAAGGTGTTTCGATCTGAAATGAGTCAAGTGCGGCTGAAAGGTCATATCCGTAACTATCATGGTAAGTGATCACTTTAAAATTTTCGCCTTCTTTTTTATCCAGGTCGAGCTGTATCCATGCGTTATATTTCTGCCCGTTCTTCCCGATAAGTTGTTTAAGGACCGCGCGTCCCGAGAGCAGGTTATAACCTTCTTTTAAAGTGACTCCCCTGCCTTTGAAAATTTTGAAGTGTTGCAATTTATCTCCCAATGCGAGCTGGTAATCCGAAAAAAAATAAAAGCCATCTGGAACCGGTCTTGCGAAATAGAGTATGGCATCAATTGGCTTGTCATTGATATTACCGGAATAATACAGTTCGAAATTTCCTGAATTTTCTTTTATTTTTTCTTCGAGTGAAAGATTTAGTGAATCACCGAAGCCCAGATATTTTAGTTCCTCGGTCAGGAACTCGTAGTTTGTTTTTTCCATGTGCTGTTTGGTTTGGTACAATAAAATTATTTCCCAATCCAAAGAGCACCCTTATGAAATCAAAAGTTTAATTTATGAATTCCTGTATTATTTTTTCTGTTCGCGGAATCGTTCGGGTGTAAAACCGAATCTTTTTTTGAAGGCTGCGGTGAGGTTAGCATGGTCGGGATAGCCGCAATGCGCGGCGATGAGGTGGATCGGATCTTTTGTTTCGCGGAGTAAATATTTCGCGTGATCCAGTCTTGCTGACTGGCTATAATCAAAGATCGTCGCGTTGAAAAGGTGTTTGAAAGTGTGTTGTAATTTCCATTCGTTGAAACCTGTTGCCCGCGCGAGTTCTGCGATACTGTATTTTACGCTCAGGTCGGAAATAATGATCTCTTTTGCGGCGATCGCCCTTTCGATATCGAAGGATGAATATTTTATCTTCTGTTCTGAATACAATTCATTTGCCCTGCTTAGCACTTCGATCAGCATGAGCTGCACGCAGCTTTCATAATAATATTCCGCGAGTTCTGGCGCCATTTCGCAACGCAGCACGCCGTTCACCAAACTGATCATGGCAGGGCTCAGGAATTGTGCGCGGTCGAGCAAGTCTGCGCGTTCCCCGCGCTCAACTTTTTCTAAAAATTTGGCAAGCAATGCCGAATGGTTGGAAAATTTTTTGAGGTAGGCCGGGGAGTAATGAATGTCGAAAGTCTTGTATGAATCCGCGGATGAAAATTCTGTGCGGCTGTCGATGAACGGAAAAAAGGAGATCTCGAATTCTTTATCGCGCAAGAGATTTTCTTTTTTTCCATCCCACCAGGATATTGTTCGTGCGTTGAAAGGGACGTGTAGTTCGAGTGCCGCGAAGTTTCCACGCGCAGCGAAACTAGATCTATTTTTTATCCCATAGGTGCTGTACCATATGTCAAATCCCGCTCCCGCAAAATGTGAAAATTGCATTGAGCCATAACCACCACCCGCATGCATCCGCCTAAAGCCCGGCAGTGGAAAATCATTTTTTTCCTTTGGCGAAATGTTCTGAAATATTTCAACGCGGTCCGCACCAAGCTGGATTATTTCGAGGGGAGAGAATGCGGTTATGTTCTGGAGTTCGTCCATGGAAATAGTTGGAACATAAAATTATAACAGTATTTTTTAAAACTGTTCCATTTTCTATTCGTTCCTTAAATTTTTTACAGGATTTTCCAATGCTGCTTTTATTGACTGCAGAGAAATCGTGAGGAATGAAATAAATATAACAAGGATCGCGGCAATGATAAAGACCCACCACGCGACACCCACATGGTAGGCAAATGACTGCAACCAATTATGCGATAGCAACCAGGCCAGCGGCGAGCCGATCACGACAGCGATCAAGACCATTTTGATAAAATCCATTGCAAGCAAACCAATTATTGAACGGACATTTGCGCCAAGCACTTTACGTATACTTATTTCTCTTGATCGTTTCAGGGCGAGAAAAAAACTAAGGCTGAATAAACCCGAGCAACAAAGTAAGATAGCGCAGAAGGCAAAATAACCGATCATCTTGCTAAAATTTTCTTTGTCCTTATACTGGGCGTCTATGTCTTTATCAAGAAAACTATATTCAAAAACGCGTTCAGGAAAAGTCCTGTCCCATAATTGCTTTATGTGTTCAATGGTGGCATTTAGATGATCCGTTTTTATGTTTATCGCGAACTCGGTAAATCTTGGCGGGTTCACATCCATCACCAGGGGTTCCATGGGGCTTGTGAGCGAATTAAAATCAAAATCTTTGATCACCCCGATGATCTGCCCCTTTTTGCCATCCGCTATTTTCCCCCTGACAAAGTTTTTTCCGATTGCGTTTTCAGGAGTTCTCCAGCCAAACGCCCGAACCGCCGATTCATTGATAATAAATGCATTTAAAAAATCTGTCCCGGTATTTTTGGAAAAATCGCGGCCGGCGATTACCTGCATTTTCATGGTCGCGATAAAATTATAATCAACCGAAAGCCAGGGAGCAAAAATATTATCTTCCTCATGGGCGCCTTGCGGGATAACCAGACCCCGTAAAAAACCCTGACCTGGCATTTCAGAAGAAGAAGTAACCCCGTTTATTTTGCTATAATCTTTTAATTCCCCGGAAAACTGGTTCATCCGCCTACGCATGGAAGAATCGACCTGGTTCCCATAACTGAATGCGCCAGAGCCAAAGATCGGCACAACAAGGACACCGTGTTTTTGAAACCCCAATGGCTTATCTCTCAAAAATTGCAATTGCTGGTAAATGATCGTAGCTGTAATGATCAGGACAACAGAAATAGTGAACTGGAAGACCAGCAGCGTTTTTTGGATCAGGTTTCTTCTTTTATGATCTCCGGATCTGCCCTGCAGTGCCTCGGTCATTTTAAACCGCGCGATAAAAAATGCAGGATATAATCCGGCGGCAATTCCTGAAACAAAAAAAAGTAAAATAAAAAATAGCATATTCGCCGGATCCATCCAGGAAAAAAGATGGAATTGTTTGCCGGTGAGATCATTCAATAAAGGGAATAAAAAAGCAGTTAGGATGCAGGCGATAAAAAAAGACACCAGGCTGGTGAGCATGGTGGCTCCTAAGAACTGGACGACCAATTGCCGTTTACCTGCACCAAGAACCTTGCGCACGCCGACCTCTTTTATTTTACGCATCGCGCGCGCCACAGAAAGATTTATAAAATTTACATTAGCGATGACCAGTATCAGCAGTGCGATCGCTACAAAAATGAAAATATACTTTATGTCGCTTGCACTTTCGTTACCGCTGACAGCGGACGCATATAAATGTATATCACGCAAAGGCTGCAGAACAACGCTGTTCATTTGATGATTCCGGAGGGTGCCGTTCTGCTGCAGGTGGCGGTTGAGTAATTGTTGTACGATCCCCGGCTTTTGTTTGGGATCCAGGACGATCCAGGTCTCGCTTGGATTGAAGGTCCAGTCGTTCTTTACAAAATCTGCAAATGCGGGCGCTTCGACATGATAGAGGGTTTCAAACGAGATCAAAAAATCAAAACGGAGATCAGAATTAGGGGGCATTTTCTTCACGACCCCGGTTATCTTCAGCAGCGCTTTATTGTCATAGAACAAGAATTTTCCAAGGGGATCCGCCGACCCAAAATATTTTTTTGCCATTTCATCTGTCAACACAACGGAATTAGGCGCTGCAAGGCAGGCATTTTTATCGCCATGTAAAAAAGCGATGGAAAAGACTGAGAACAGGTCCTGGTCGCTGAAATAAACTCCATTTTCCTGGAATCGCTTTTCAGTGTGTTTGGTATCCTGCGGATTTTCTTTTGCCTCCATTTCCCCGTTGCGCTGGTATAATTTTGCCATTTTTTGGATCCCGGGGATCTTTGTTTCCAAAGATTTGGAAAAAGGGATCGGAGTGGTGGATTCGAGATTTACCCGGCTATTGTCTTTACTGATCCAATTGATGCGGTAAATATTTTGGAGCTGATCATTAAATGTATTAAAAGATAGTTCATCCTTTATATAAATAAGGATCAGCATACTGCAGGTCATCCCGACAGCCAGACCGCTTATATTGATTAGTGAAAAGCCTTTATGCTGCAAAAAACTTCTCCATGATGTTTTGATATAATTTTTGAACATATCTTAACTGGTATAATTGAAGATCATTTATCACCCGGCAATAATATCAATTTGGCTATTTCCACCAGGATTTTCAGATCATATATTTTCATCGTTTTAAAATCGCTGGAATTTGTCTGCAACGCGATCACTGTCTTGTATTGGGGAAAATAATACATCTCTGCCAGGTAACCCGGGAAAAATCCGCTATGACCATAAAACACGCCGAGGCTTTGGGACGAATGGACGATCACCCCCATTCCATATCCTGTGTGCGGTCCCAGTTCCTCTGCAGAAACAGTATCGAGCATCAGGGACAATAATGAAGAGTCGAAGACCTTTCCTTCATATAATAATTTACCCCAAAGGGCCAAATCCGGGGTCGTTGAATATATACCACCTCCTGTCCATTCAAACTGCGGATTGATTATAAAATCTCCATTCTCGTCAATCACTTCGCTTTTTTTCCCAAATGGATTATCGTTTCCTGCATACCCTTGCACCAGACCGGGAAGTTTTCGTTTATTTGAAGGGCGGGTCTGCCTTAATTGGAATGGGTTTAAAATTCTTTCAAATAATAAATCATAATATTTTTCCCCGGTAATTTTTTCAATGATCATTCCTAAAATAATATAATTGGTATCTGCGTAATCCCAACCTTTTCCGGCGACGAAGCTTGGCTTCTCATCAAATATATAGGAGAGCAGTTCTACCGGCTTCCAGGTTTTGTCCGGTTGGTTGGTCAGGTCTTTTGTAAAAGCGTCTTTGAATTCATAGCGCATGACCCCGCTGGTATGTCGCATGAGCATTCTCACTGTAATATCCTTTGCATTGGGCAGGCGCTGAAACCAGGATTCGCTGCCGAGGTATTCAGATATCTTCGCATCAAAGTTGAGCTTCCCTTCTTTATATAATTGGAATGCAATTGCCGCAACATAGGTTTTTCCGACGCTGCCCTGCATCAGATAATCACCAGGGGTGATTTTTGTTTTTTTTGTCGTGTCTGCATAACCTGAAGCAAATGCCATCCCCTTATTATTTGCGAGCCGGACGGCGATCACCATTCCCGGAAAATTGCCGGCTGCCCGGAGAGAATCAAGTTTTTGCTGAATTTTTACTTCTATTGGATTTTCCTGAGCAAGGAGTGACAATGGGAAAAACAGCAGAGCAAATGTTTTTATTGCAGGTGTCCCGACAAGGAAAGCGAAGATTTTATTTTTCATTTAAAATCGAAAATATTGTGCCTGGAGCCAGGTTTTTGGAAAATTTTATGAAAGGAAGGGAAGAGTACAGATTTTTTTTTGTGCGGTCTAAAATCAGGATATAAAACATCTCCTGTAAGATTATTGAAAAAGAAATAAACGAGAAAAATAAACAAGTATGACCACCTGTCGGAAGGAACTTTATCCCGCAATGGTTTCCGCAGGACTAACGGCAATATATATTTGAAAACAGATTTGGAACCTGTCTTGAAAACCGGAAAATGATCTCCTCGCTTTTTTACCAGGCCTTGTAGATCTCGCGAGACCCCGTCAGGTAGAGGTCCGTATAGCCTTTCATTTTCTCTTTCATCTTTTTCATTTCTTCAGAGTCCTGGCTATATTTCTCCCAGCTCTTTTCATAATCGGTCAGGCTCTCATAGTGGCTGACCATGACTACCTTATTGAACTGACCGGTCATGTCGGTCATGATCTGGACCTTGTCATCGCCGATCTCCATGGCCTCTTTAAATAATTTTGCTAGTTTGGAAGCGTTACCTGGTTTGGCAATAAAAATATCGTGTACAATGATCATATGGAAGATTTTAGTGGTGAAAAAAATTTCTTATCCCGGAAGCAAAATTACATTTCTGGCTGCATCCGGCTTCTGTTTTTTATCATCTTGCTCACGCGGTAGATCAGCAGTACGCTAAGCGATGTGATCCCCACAATGATATAGCCGAGGGTATTATAATGTTCCAGCGGGCTGAACTTATTTTTCTGAACCACGATCATGCCGGCAAAGGCGGCTGCTATGCCGCCCGCGATCTGTTGCAGTGATGAATTGATACTCATGAATGCGCCGCGGTCCCGCAGGACAGGAACAGCGCTGACCAGCGCTGTCGAAGGAACCATGCGGCTCATGATCCCAGCCATCATCAGCACATTAAAGATAACGACCAGCCATAGTGGGGTGACCGCGAGATTGGTATAGAGCGTCACCATGACGACCATCCATGCACAGGCAAAGGTGAAGATCCTGAACTTATCCACTTTGTCGCTCAGCTTTCCGATCAGCGGCATGACGATCAGGGTGCTGAGTCCGGCGACCATGAATATAATGGGCAGCTGCTTTTGGGTGATCCCTAAATTATTGATGGCAAAGGCACTCCCGAAGGGCATCATCATAAAACCGCCGATCGCCAGCAAGGCCGTTGCGCTAAAAGCGATCCGGTAATCTTTTTTGGAAATGGTGTGGAGCAGGTGGGTAAAGGCCGTTTTATCCTGCTGCACTGCCAGATGTTTGGTCAGGGGTTGCAATTTCGCTGCAATCAAAAAAGCAATGACAATTGCCATTGCGGCGACCCACAAAAAAGGGGAATGCCAGCCCCAGGTATTGGCCAGGAAAAGGCCGACCGGTATACCGAGCACCTGGCTTGCTCCAAATCCCATTTGCACAAAACCCATGACCCTTCCCCTTTGTTCGATAGAAAAGAGGTCGGCGATGATCGCCATGGATACCGAACCGATCACGCCACCAAAAAGACCGGTAATGATCCTTGCGCATACCAGCAGTGGGTATGAGCCTGCGATCCCGCAACAGATGGTGCCGGCTATAAAACCCGTATAGAAGAACAGCAGCAGTTTTTTCCGGTCGAACTTGTCAGCAAAGCCGGCGGTCAGCAAGCCGGAAATGCCTGCGCTGAAGGCATAAGCCGAAACAGCAAGTCCAAAATGATGTGGTTTGATGTCCAGGGACTTCATCAGCATATCCCCGAGTGGGGACATCACCATAAAATCCAGGATCACGGTGAACTGGGTAAGGGCCAGTACAAAAATGGCGAATTTCTGATAGCGGCTAAATGGAGGGACTGCGTTTTTTTGTTGTTCCTTGCTCATCTTATAAAACTAACGGTGATCTGTATCTAAAAAATATTTTTAAGTCATTTCTGCAATCCTCAAATATAGCATTTGGATCAGTATAAAAGCGAAACAGGTCCTCTGGGTTTCTATTTCACCCGTGGTGATGGGAGATTCCTTATGGCAGCACAAGGATATTGTTTTTTTATGCTGGGAGCGAAATTAAAAATTCGGTTCCGCCCGCTTCCTTGATCCTGACCCTTATCTCCCCGCCGTGGGCATTGATAATATCATAACTTAAACTAAGTCCAAGTCCCGTGCCCTGACCCGTCGGTTTGGTGGTAAAGAACGGTTGAAAGATCTTATCTACTATTTTTGGCGGAATGCCGCTGCCGTTATCACTGACGGTAATGATAACCTGATTTATTAATTTTTTTGTACTCACCGAAACGGTTGGTTCATACCCTGCAGCATTTTCTTTGCTTTTTTCATTCACAGCGTAGAACGCGTTATTGTATACATTAATAAGGACACGAACTATATCTTGTTGGATCAGCGGCATTTTATCAATGCTTTCGTCAAAATCTGTTTTCAGATTAGCCTGAAAGGACTTGTCTTTAGCCCGGAATCCATGGTAACTTAATCTAAGGCATTCATCCGCTATGGCATTAATGTTTAGTGATTCTTTTATCCCCGAGCCAGATCGGGAGTGCTGTAACATTCCTTTTACGATCGCGTCTGCACGCCTGCCGTGATGATTTATTTTTTCTTCATTTTCTTTTATCTCATTTGAAATAGCAATTGCTTCTTTTGTATTGCCGGATATTAACTCGCTTTGTAATTCATCAACCAACTCCTTGTTTATTTCAGAAAAATTATTGACAAAGTTCAGGGGGTTTTGAATTTCGTGGGCAATGCCGGCAGTGAGTTCGCCTAGCGAAGCCATTTTTTCAGATTGAATGAGCTGAGATTGGGTGGATTTTAAATGAGTAAGGGTACTCTCCAACTCTTTATTTGCTTTTTGTTTTTGCCTGTTACTGCGAGTCTGTATAAATGCAATGATGAAGACAGCGAGCACCAAAATACTGAGGGAAGCGATTACCAGGTATTGCGTATTCCGGGTTCTCGTTGTTTCGGCATCTTTTTTCTCCTGTTCTGCTTTGGCAACAGCATCTTTTTTCTCCGATTCATATTGCATTTTTGATTCCAGTATTTTTTTTGTGTCTTCCTCATTGGTAACACTATCGCGGTATATAATATATTTCTTGTAGTCCACGTAAGCCTTTTTAAAATTGCCATCTATGCTGTCAAGTGTGGAGAGTGAAAGGTAGTAGTAGGAAAATTCTGATTTTAGCTGCAGCTTTTTATTTATTGCGAGGCCTTTGTTTAAGTAATTGTATGCGGCATGAAGGTCTTGCAGTTCCAAATAAAGATTTCCGAGTGTAATATCTGTTTCTAATATCGCGTCCTTTCTCCCGATTTTTTCCCATAGTTCCAAAGCGAGTAGGTAATTATCCAGGGCGAGTTTGAATTTATCTCTGGCAACCGATTTATTTCCAGAAGCACCAGCAAGTTTTCCTTGGTCCTCATATATCGTCCCGATGCTACTATAAGTAAATGGCATCCCCCAGCTGGGTGCATTGCTGCCCAATTCCTTAAATATTCTTAATGCCTTACTTACCATATCTAATGCCTCAGTATATTTTCCGCGGTCCGTATAAATCTGGCCAATGCCATTATAAGATTGAGCAATTTTCCATTTATCGCCAACTTCTTCCCGGATTTTCAAAGCGATCTGAAGATTTTTCAGCGCTTCAGAATCGTTATTCTGATCCATATACATGGCTGCTAAATATTGATGCATATTTCCAATCTGGCTTCTGTCACCCAAATCTTCAAATCGTTTCAAGGCGTCATATTGATATTTTAACGCTTCCGGGTAATTTTCCAGGTTATAATAGGCATTAGCAACAGAGGCATACGCATTGGCGATCTGCCATTTGTCCCCAGCATCTTCCCATAATTTTAATGAAATAAGCTGCCTTTTTATTTGCTCTGGATAATTGGTCTGTTTTGAATAAAGCCAGGCAAGACTACTGTTCACTTTGGCCATAGCAGGTTTATCCATGATCTCTTCAGCTATTTTTAGAGCGGCAATGAACGATTTGTATGCCGCTGAATCATTTCCCTGCAGGACATAGGCCCCGCCAATATCATTAAGCCCGTCTATTTCCCCTTTTTGAAAATCGATCTTCTTCGCCAGTGATAGAGCTTCGTTTCCATATTTCAATGCATTTTCCGGGTCAAAAATATCGAACAGCGCATCACTGAGTTTACTTAATGTATTCACTTTACCCGTATCTTCTTTTTCCCTGAGCAAAATTTTTTTGAGTGAATCAATGGTCTTGTTTTGCGCCAGCATGCATGGTGTGCGCAATAATAATAATAACGAGAAGAGAAGAATCTTCATAAGCAGTCCTGGCTTATTATCGGTTAAAGGAGATTTTTAAGATAGTTTTTTTTATTGGTCCATTCAAAAAAAAATTATTTTCCCGGAAATCATTCTTTGAAATGCCTTTCATCTGACAGAAAAAAAAAGCTTAATTCT
>JAJPKJ010000032.1 GCA_021323755.1 Chitinophagales bacterium
AATACAATTAAACCCGAACTATTGTATAATTGATATGACCAATGGAACCATGAAAATAATAATGCCGGCTTATTTTTTAATCTCCACAAAAAGAATTTTAACGTAGACATCTTTGATTCATTTCCCCGAACTTTTCTTTCTTTTACGATTTTATATTTGCGATGCGTTAATATAAAACGCAACACTTTTTGTTTTGAAAGTGCATACATATCATGAAAAGCCACTATGCCACCTGGTTTAAGCATTTTATCGATTAAAAAAAAATCGAACAAGGTATAGTCGAACGTATGCCAGCCATCAACAAATGCAAAATCGAGTTGAACTCCTTTTTCAATTAGTTTAGGGATCATCAAATGACTAGGGCCATCCAAAAGTGTAAATTGATCCTGCAATTTTTCTTTTTCCAAAGAAACAATGGCTGCCTCTTCATATTCAGTACGCTGGTTGGGATCAATTCCATAATGCATTTTGTTAGCGCCCTGAAAATCCTTTTTTGCATAACAAATTGCCAGAGCAGAAGCGCCAAATGCCACCCCGGTCTCCAAAGTAACGATTGCCTTCGTGTCGGCTATTATTTGCATTAACACCAAAGCTTCCGCTTTTGAAATGGTAGAATCAATAGCCCTGCGTTTTTGATTTTTTCTGTCTGTAACAAAACCAGTTGCATACATTTCTTCCAACGTTACCGGCAATTGAATACTCATAAACTTTCTAAAAGGTTTTCGATTTTATGGATATGACCAACGTAATTATTTTCCAGTGCAAATTCAATTCGTTTTTTTTGTAATGAAGAAGAATTAAATTCCTCTAATTCATTAATTATCTTATCAAACAAAAAAGGAAATTCATCGTCACCTTTTTCTTTTGTCATACAAACTAATGGATTATGATATTTGTAAGTATCCACGTACGATGAGATCACCACTTTGCCAGTTGATAAATATTCAAGCAATTTATGGGAATTGGATTGATCGGATTCACCTTCAACAAAAACATAAGACAATATAAATGCATCCATGTTTTTTATTTCATTAACCAATTGCTCTGGCGCTTTTTGTCCATGCAAAATAACATTTTCCCGATCTTTCAGGAACTGAATAAATGTTTTTGATGCCAGACTACTATTTTTTATAATTTCATCGTTTCCCCAAAAATGAAAATTGATCAGCGGATGCTCTAGAATTATTTGCGTGATCATTTTATAATTTACAGGCCCACGCAATAAATTGCCAACATAACCAACCTGGATGGTTTCGGGGCGCTTATATTCAACTATATTATTCAGTAAATTTTTTGCAGACTGAAAATAAACCCCCGCAATACCATGATTAATAAAATATTTTGGTGACTGACTATTTTTAAAGGGCTGAAGAATTCGTTCAGACACGCTAAGAATAATACTTGCTGAATTTGCAGCAGCTATTTGGTACTTACTGTTAACCGGATCAACCACATGGTAAATATTTATCCTGGCTTTGAACCAGGACAGATCACTATATAAATTGGTTTCAAAACACCATAAAACATCTATTTTTTCTCCTATCTTTTTGCAAATTTTATTAACCTGGCGGCGCATTAACCTGTCGAATAATAGACGAAAATGAAAACGCAGATTCAAATTGAAGGAAGGAGAATATTGTACCAGGGTTATTGAAGGAAATTGAGCAGCCGATTGCATTTTAATAAAAGATTTTTTTTCATCAACCGGTGGTTCCAGAAAATAAATCCTGTTCCCTTTTTTTGCCAGTTCAATAGCATAATGATGTTTGGATACAAACATCTTGCCCCATGGCTGAGGAGAAACGATCAAAATTATTTTATCGCGCAGCAAAATTATTTTTTATAAAATTCCCTGATCTTATCTGCAACAAAAACGCTCATCTCTTCTGTCATCTCTGCGTACATGGGCAGCGAAAGAATTTCCTTTTGTAATAAAGTTGCCACCGGAAAATCTGCAGGAGAGTGATTCAAATATTTATATGCCGGCAAATATGGAAGCGGTGTTGGATAATGTAAAGACGTTTCGATTTCATTTTCTTTAAGAAACTGCATCAGATCGTTGCGTTTTTGAGCGCGAATAACATACAAATGATATGTGTGTTTTGAATTTGGCCGCACCTTAGGCAAGATGATCTCATTAACGTCAGATAAATACTTGCAGTACGAATTTGCATGCGCGATCCTTTTTTCGGTCCACTCCATTACATAGGGGAGCTTTGCTTCAAGAATAGCAGCCTGCATTCCGTCGAGCCTGCTATTAATGCCTTCCATTTGATGCTGATGTTTTATTAATGCGCCATGCCTCGCATACATTTTACATTTTTCTGCCAGTGAATCATCATTGGTGATGATACAACCGGCATCTCCGTAAGCCCCCAGATTTTTCCCTGGATAAAAACTGAACGAGCCGGCAATTCCAAAAAGTCCGGCTTTCAGTCCATTAAATTCTGAAAAATGAGCCTGTGCGCAATCTTCAATCAAAAACAATTTATGCTTTTCGCAAATGGCTTTTATCTTTTCCATATCGCACATTTGACCCTGCAGGTGTACGGGAATAATGGCTTTTGTTTTGGAAGTAATTTTTTCCTCGAGTTTGGATTCATCAATGCTGAAATAATAAGGATGAACATCTGCAAAAACGGGTTTGGCTCCGGTTTGAGTAATGGATTCCGAGCTTGATATCCAACTGTTTGCTGGTGTTATTACTTCGTCGCCATTACCAATCCCAAGCATCTTCATCAACACATACAACGTATCTGTTCCATTACCACAACCAATAACATGTTTGACGCCGTATGCCTTGCCAAATTTTTCTTCAAAATCTTTTACAAAATGACCGCCTATAAAAGCAGTTTCATCAATCACTTTTGCGATGGCAGCATCAATTTCATTTTTTATGGAAAAATATTGCGCTTTAAGATCTGCGAATGGAACTTTCATAATGATGAAAAAATTATACTTATTGAAGTTTGCGAATTAGTTTTGCCGGATTGCCCGCATAAATTCCTGGTTGCAAAATATTTTTTGTAACTACCGCGCCTGCGCCAATTACAGTATGATCACAAATGGTAACCGGAAGTATTGTTGCATTAGAACCGATCGATACATGATTGCCAATGATGGTAGATCTCCATTTTGTACTGTCACCGCCAGCAGGACCGCCTTCAGCAAAAAGATCATTAATAAACATAACGCCATGACCAATAAAACAATTATTTCCAATCTTGACTAATTCGCAGATAAAGGAATGTGATTGAATTTTACAATGATCACCTACATGAGCATTGCGTTGTATTTCTACAAAAGGACCGATAAAACTATTATTCCCGATTGAGCAACCGTATAAATTTACCGGTTGAACAATCGTGATGTTTTCCCCCAATACAACATCATCGCTAATAGAAGCATGTTTTATATTAACTTTCATATTGTTTGGAAATTATTATAAATTTTATTGATTATCTCAACACTTTTTAACCCTTCAAAACCACTGGTGGCAATAACTCCATTGCCACTCAATACATCAACTACATTTTGATAAACCTTGTCGTGATTAGACATTGATCCCTGGTACTGACCATAATTATTTGCAGGATTTCCAGCTGGCAGGTTTTCTATTTTGAAATCTTCAATATTCTGATACTCCAATTCATTAAGATACTGACCGCCGATCTTCACGGTTCCTTTCTCTCCAAAAATACTTAATGATCCCTCCATGTTCTTTTGATGACTATTAACTGTGTAGTTAATCGTTCCGATTATTCCCCCCGAAAATTTTACAGTTAATACCCCTGTATCTTCAAATTCAATTATTCCCTGGTGATGAAAATTACCTGCATAACCATTGGTTTCTTCCACATCACCGATCATCCAATATAAAAGATCAATGAAATGACTGAACTGGGTAAACAAAGTTCCACCGTCTAATTTTTTTGTTCCTTTCCATGAATTATTATAATACGCATTATCGCGGTTCCAGAAACAATTTAATTGCACGCTATAGATCTTTCCCAATCTTCCCTCATCAATTATTTTTTTAACAGCGGCAACGGGAGGATTGAACCGATTTTGCTTTACAATAAATAATTGCTTATTATTTCTTTTTGCTGCCTCAATCATTTCGCTACAATCTTTAACTGTAAGCGCCATTGGCTTTTCGCACAATACATGAAAGCCGCCGTCCAAAGATTTTATACTGTGTTCTGCGTGCAATCCATTTGGCGTGCACACAGCGATTACATCAATTTCTTTCTGCTTCATCAATAAGTCATCAACGTTCGTAAAAACATTGGCGTTATATTTTTCGCCTAATGTTGATGCTTTCTCAAAAACAATATCACAAACTGCAGATAGTTTCCCCACCTTATTTATATGCTCTGCGTGACGTTGTGCGATTCTTCCGCAACCGATAATGCCAAACTTAAAATGGTTACTCATCTTGATAATGTTTTCTTAACTGCCTTTCTTATCGGCGCTGTTTTTTTTAGCAAATTCATATAAGTATCCTTCAAGTGTCTATCAGTTTTAAAATCCTTGTGTTGTTTGATCGGCTTTGTCATTATATCATCAAATTCCTTTTCACTTAACCCAAATTTTTTTAAGACATATTCTTTATCATTTTTCAATTCATTTTCGGGGTATAATGGTTGCTGCAGTTCGTTTATCGCTTCCTCTTTTGTTAATTGCCCGGAACAAATTAATGTCGACAGGTGAGCTTTGCGTTTATCAATTTTAAATTTTTGCGGCAGAATATATGCCTGATAAAATTTTGTAAATACGGATTCATAATGCTTTCCTCCATAGTCGCGCCAATCCAGTTCCTTTTTAATTATTTCTTTTACATTTTTTTTATTGTAAGGAACATAATTCAAAATTGAAATCGGGCTTAATTTTAGAACAGCAGAATAATAAACATACTTTTTAAAATCAAATGTTGGATAAGTTTTGATCTTTAATTTTCCAAACTGATCATGAATATCTTTCAAATTTGCAAAATCCATTTTCTGATAGATCCAACTTGGTGGCATTATGTATTCGGTCACAATATTAGTTCCGCTGATGATAAATCCTGTTTTATGTTGTTTCGCCAATTTATACATCGTGGAAAATATTGCATGATCTGATACAACTTCAATATCTACGACAGATGCGCGCAGGTAAGCAAGCTGAATATCTTTAAATTCCTCCCAATTCACAACTAGTGTATATAGATCAAATCCAAGTTTGGTAATAATATTTTCTACATTTTTTACGGCAAGTTCAGAATCCCATCCATTATCAAGATGAACAGCAAGCGGTCTTAGCCCAAGTTGTTTTACAAGATAGGCAACATAAGTACTGTCTACGCCGCCACTCAGTCCGATAAGACAATCATAACGTTTTCCAATACCCTCTTTTTTGAT
>JAJPKJ010000018.1 GCA_021323755.1 Chitinophagales bacterium
CATAATTTAAATTCAAAGGACTTATTAACGGCAATATCTCAGGTAATTTTTCTGGAATATTAAAAATGAAAGGATATGGCGCAGGGTTACTCTCAGTGCTGGTCTCCACCAAATCCAGGATCTCAGACATGGTATAGGTCTTATCCCCTTTCTCAATCGTTCTTTCACCAAAATTTTTTCTAAACCAATCCGGGGTAAACAAGCCATTGGCCTTCCAGACCTTTGAAGCATTTTTAAAAACAACCGGAACTCCGGGGTTGTAGAAATTGTCCATGAATTCCTGGTAGGAAATATCATCTACTTTCTGAATTTCAGGTAGTGACATAGAGTTCGTTTTATTCATTAATTTAAAAAATAGAAAGCGACAATAATAATATAAAAAAACAGGAGTTCCTATTTTTTTTAAGCACTTTCACAGGCAAAAACGTTATATGCATCGTTTTATTTCTCATAATCAGAAATATCAATTCCCGCGTTCGAATTAACCAAGGAAAATCCGATTAAACCATGACCAACGTCATGTTTTGAATCAGCTTTAAGTCTTTTAAACTTACGATTTTTAGTTTAGATTTGCAGCAATGAATGTATCCGTTTTTGCGTTGTTAAGGCCTGAAAGATCAGCATTCATCATATTTACTGCTACACTATGATTAAAGAGAAAGAGCAACAAGAGACAAAAATCGCGAGAATGACCACCAGCTCGATTGACCGGCGTGAAAAGCTATCACGTAAGGAATTAATTAAGGAATACATTGAACCAGAGTTGCCGGTAATCATTACTGATGCCGTCAACAATTGGCCGGCGCTAGGTACCATAACTCCGGAATTTTTTAAAAATAAATACGGTCATTTTACCAAGGAGGTAAAAGGCGTTACCTATACTTTTGCAGAATTTATTGACCTGATGCTTTCATCAAGCGCTGAAAGACCCTGCCCCTATCCTTTCAACCTGAATATCGATAATTATTTTCCCGAGCTGCGAAAATTAATAAAGCCGGAAATAGTTTATGGCAAGATAGACCGGGTGAATCATCCGCTGATGCCTCGTTTTATGATGAATCATACTGAACCCTATGAGTTTTTTCTTGGTGGCGCGGGATCAGCTTTCCCTTTTCTGCACATCGATGAATTATACCTGCATAACCAGGCAACACAATTGTATGGTCAAAAAGATTTCATTCTTTTCTCACCAGACCAGGTAGATTATCTCTACCCGACAAATGAAAATCCAAAAGTTTCTCCGATAAATATTTTCAATCCCGATTACGATAAATATCCCCTGTTCAAAGAAGCAAGGCCTCTGCGCATAACCTTAAAAAAAGGGGAAACACTTTTATTTCCAACCGGATGGTGGCATACCACCCAAAGTTTTGTACCCAGTATTTCAGTGGGCAGAATCCAGCTTAATGGCTCTAACTGGAATAAATATCTTCATGATGAATATCGATACTGGAAAAAAAGAGCTCCGCTCAAAGCTGCCATCATACTGGCTTACGGAACAGCCTTAGGCAAAGTAATGGATTTGCAGGATGCCTTTGTTTAGCGATTATTCCTTATTCAAGATGGCTTTTGAGTTTTTAAAGAACTCGGGGTAAAACCGTGCAGCATAAATGAATGTATTGAGTACATTGACCCCCAACTCTTTTTTCAATATAATTACCTGCGCGATAAAAATAACTACATCTGCAATCAGTGTTGCATATACCGCCCCCATTATACCATCTGCTTTTATCATGAAGAAATTCAGCACCAGTTTCAAAATGGTAAACAAAATCAAAATAATAAAATTGATCTTTGGTCTCCCGATCGAATCCAGGATCGTTCCGAACAAAAGTCCAAAAGGATTGAATATACATACCATGGCAAATACCCTAACCACAGGAATTGAATCGTTATAATTGCTGCCAGCAACAATATGCACGACAAATCCCGGAAAGAGCACCAGGAAGATCAAACAGGGGATCAAAACAGCCAAAATAGTTCCGACAGATTTTTCATACAGATATTTGATGGCGTCGTGACCTTCTGCTGCAAACCTTTTTGCACTTTGCGGAAATACAATTGTACTCAATGCGGTGGTGGGAATGTCTACAAGGTTGGTGATCCTGGAGGCAACATTGAAAACACCAGCTGCATCAACAGACAATAACGCGCCTAACATCATTTGATTGATGGTATTGGCGAGAATAGAGCTGATGGAAGTGCCAAAAACAAATTTGCCATAGTTGAACAATTTCTTTACCCAATCCATATTTATCTTGAAAGAAAAGAAAAGATATTTCCTGATAAAGAAATATTCAAGCAATGCTCCCAAAAAAGCAAATATTGCCTGCACATAGATCAGTCGCATCAAAGAAAGATCGAAATGAAAAATAAAACAGGCAAGGACATAAAAAAAGAAACCACCCTGCTTGACCGCATTGGTGATCAAAATTCCGCTGAAGCTCAGATTGGCCTGTTCTATCCATTGAAACTGCGAAAGAATGCCCTGCAATAAATAAACAATATTGTACAGATAGAACATCTGCACCAATCCCGGATAATGCCAGATATCCGCAAAATAACCGGCGAGACTTACATTGATGACCATGCAAACGATCATGAGTATCCCACTTAAAAAATATGATGCAGAAAGTATATCCCGCCTTTCTTCTTCTGAACTATGCGAAAGGAATTTAATCAGCGCATTTTGAATCAAACCACTCCGCGCCATATCAAAGATGGTGGTAGTAGCCACAAATAACACCCACACGCCAAAGCTGTGCTTGTCTAAAATACGTACCAGCAAATAAAAAGAGCCAAAGCCAAACAAAAGACTCTGAACATTACTCATCAAAGTGTAAGATCCTGACTTGAACCAGTAATTTCGGTTTGCTGACTGCATAATTGATTTGGTGAAGATAATATGTGTTTTGTAAACGCCTGGCTATTATCTCGTGGCTATAAGCTCATTTGGATTAGAACGCTTTACCAGAACAATTATTTGCTTTTTTCAGAGACAATTTTTGAAAGAATAATCATATGGTTTTTGAAAAATGATGACTGCTCAAGGTGAATCCATTATTAAGATACAAACGATGTGCATCGAGACGCTGATAACCGGAATCAAGCGTTATTGTTTTAAACCCTTTTGACCTTGCATAATCAGTTACATAATCCAGCAATTCCCCGCCGTATCCGCGTCCCCGATAGGTAGACAATGTCGCCAGATCATCAATATAAATATGCTTGCCATTATACAAAAATTGCAAATAGCGAAAACCGACAGCAGCTGCGGCCTTACCGTCCTGTTCAATAAATGCCAAGACATATCCTTCCCCAAACATTTCCTGTATGGTCAAAACAAAATTATTTTTATCAAGATGTGGTCTTAGTTCAAAAAGTACATCCCAGCATTTTAAAATGTCTTCCTCCGTTTTTGCAATTTTGATTTCCATTTTATGATTGATTAATGAATGATGTATCGGACCAAAATTATAATTCTTTCCAAACCTCCTGGGCAAATAGTTCAAGCGAGGGATCTCTCGCTCCCATTAATAATAGGACGCAATCATCGGTTAAATGCGAACGGACATTGTTGATAAAATCATTTCTTTGTTCTACAAAAAATGCCGGTTTATTTAAAGCAATGAGATCATGGACCAGATCACCGGAAGAAATATTTTTTGTCGTTGTTCCACCGGCATAAAAGATCTCGCTCATCCATATCTCATCCCCGGCCCGAAGCGCGCCGGCGATCTCATGAACAAAATCATTTCGCAAAAATCGCGTCGGACCATATCCATGCGGTTGAAACCACGCGATAACCTTCGGCGCTATATGCTGACAGGCCCTGATCGATGCTGCGCATTTGGCAGGATTATGCGCATAATCATCGATCAGCAAAACCCCATGCTTCTTTCCGATCACCTGATGCCGGCGATAAATTCCCTGATAGTTTTTCAAAGATTCAGCGCAAGTCTTTAAATCAACACCCAACTGACTGGCAACAGCAGTCGCGGCAAGCGCATTTTCCATATTATGCTCGCCAAGGGTATTCAGTAAAAAATCAACATTATTTATTTTAAAAGAGATCACTAATTCGTTTTGATGAAAATCGGTAGCTATATAACCTGCCTTTGAATTTGGGTCCACAGAAAAATCGTGAAGGATGTTTTGTGAAAATTTTTTTGAAAGGGCATTGGATTGGTTTACGACAAATAATTTCCGTGTATTATTCTTAAAGATTTGAAAGATCCGCATCAGTTCATCTATCTCCTGGTGATCCTTATCAATATTCAATAATAATCCGATCTCAGGTTCATATTGAATGATCGATCCATCGCTCTCATCCGCCTCGATAACCAGTAATTCTCCATTTCCAACTTTCGCATTACCGATTTTCCCTTCATTGATAATGCTGACCAAACCGGCGCCGCTGATGACCCCTGGCTCCAGTCCGGCATATTGCAATATCTCAAATAACATGGCGCTTGTGGTGCTCTTACCGGATGTCCCACCAACGGCGATCGTCCTTTTACTTTTTGCAATCAGCGCAAGCAATTCAGAACGTTTTATGATCGGTATACCAAGTTGCTTTGCCTTTTGAACTTCCGCAACAGTATCTTCAACCGCCGTGGAAACAACAACCAGATCAGTTTCTTTGGAGATACCTTCACCGTTTTGTAAAAAACAACGTATGCCCGCTTCCGTTAATTTCTTCTTTGTATCATTATCTGCGCCGGCAGAAAAATAGCGATCCGAACCGCTCACCTTTTTTCCGACACCGGAAAGCCACTGCGCAACTGCGCTCATTCCCGTTCCGGCAATACCGATAAAAAAAATATCATTGAAATCTGCAATATCCAAAATCATGTGGGCTAATTATTCACAAATAAAAGAAATAAAAAGACGGCGATCACGAACAGAACGAAAAAACCAGGTTTGAAGTGTTGGTAGGGAATATTTATTTATGTAGATTAATTTTTAACTTAGATAATGAGAATCGTTTGAAATTGATCTTTACAAAAAGCATGAGCATAAAAGTTTTAAAAGTTGAGCTTTCCGAAATTTTATCCCTGCGAAATTTATTTTTGCAGGAAAATAATTTTCAGATCAGGTATAATGCCTGCCACGAACGGGGTTGGACGGATAGCTATATTTTAATTCATAACAATAAAAAAATCGGCTATGGATCCGTAAGAGGAAAAGAAAACCACGCTGACAGAGATTCTGTTTTTGAATTTTATATAGTTCCCCCTTACCGAAACATTGCTTCAATTGCTTTTCAAGAATTATTACATGTTTGTGCCGCAACTTTTATCGAATGCCAGAGCAATGATTTTTTACTGACATCATTATTGTATCAATTTGGAGAAAATATAAATGCAGAGGTGATCTTATTTGGCGATAATACAAAGACCTTGCTCAAGAGTGAAAATGTCATTTTCAGAAAAGCAAAGGATGATGACATTATGTTTGAACATAAAGCAGAACCGGAGGGTGATTATGTTTTAGCAATGAATAATGAAATTATAGCAAGCGGTGGCTTTCTTCTTCATTACAATAAGCCATTTGCAGATCTGTACATGGAAGTAAAAGAAGATCATCGCAAAAAAGGGTATGGCAGTTTTTTGATCCAGGAAATCAAGAATGAATGTTACATCGCGGGAAGAGTGCCGGCCGCCCGTTGTAATATTGACAACGTAGCATCGAGATCGACACTTTTAAAAGCAGGATTGAGCATTGCGGGTTACCTGCTTTTAGGAAAAGTAAGGGCCTGATAAATGTTCCTTGCAAAAAATAATTTATTTTTCCATTATAAAATCTTCATCAAAAAAATTCGATATGAAAAAGACCAATATCATCTTTTGGGTTGTTACCACCTTGTTCCTCGCGTTCACGCTTTTTTCTGCGACTACCGAAATAATGAACGGGCCCGATGCAAGAAAGATCATAGACCATTTGAGATTCCCGGATTATATTAATCCATTCATCGGCGTAATGAAAATATTTGGACTGATCGCCATTCTTGTTCCGGGATTCCCAAGAATTAAAGAATGGGCATATGCAGGATTCTTTTTTGATCTTATCGCCGCCACTTATGCTCAAATTGCCACCGATGGCTTCATGCCACAAATCGCATTTATGCTGGTCTTCTTTGCCTTTCTCTTTATTTCCTATATCTATTATCATAAAAGAGTGAATAATTCCCGGTCGGGGGTATTGTAATTGCCCGGGGATTGGGAGTAATTAATGCCTTAACCGATTGCTATTTAATATTATATAAAAAAATAACCAGAAGCTGTTGCAAATCTTGAAGTCAACGATTATCTTGTGGCAGTATTTGATTCTTACATAAGGTCTATTCCTCTTGAAATACCCATGATTTAGTTCGTAGTATTTCATTTGCAAAATAGACTCTATGATACACACAAAAGAACTCCGCTTCGGAAACAAAGTACAAACTCGCCAGGGCGAGATCATCAGCATCCAGCAAATACTCAGCAACACTATTGTCTGCGAAACACAGATTGAAGTAAATTCAGAAGCCCTTGCATTAAGCGGCCCTTCTTCGGAAACAGAATATATGTTCGAATTGAATGAAGTCGTCAGAGAATTCGATGCGGATGAGATTTACCCGATCGCTTTAACTCCGGAAATATTAAAACAATGTGGATTCAGAAACTTCGTACGCGAAGAATGGATCATTAGTGTTGGGAATAGTCATATTGACTTTGTATACGTTGATAATGTATTAAAATTAAGATGCCCCGCTCCTTCACTTTCTAATATCAGATACCTGCACCAATTGCAAAACCTGCTTTTTGCAATAACAAGCCAGGAGTTGGAAGTTGAATTGGAAAGAGCATAAAAAACAAAACACATACTAAAAGTTTTTATTTTCTTTCGGGATTATTAGGATCTGTTGATATACTATTTACCAACAATTCCCAAAATCGTGTAAGATCATTTTCTCTCACCTATTCTTTCCCATCGAACCTGTGCGCAGGTATTTTTTGTGGCTATAGCAAAAATATAGTTACCACAGTCCCATTACCGTTAGACTCTTTTACATTTCAGCTGCAATGCTGATATTGGCGCCTGGAAAAAATACCAGCAGCCAGCCTCATTTTTTTGGGCGCAATTGCGCCGTCAATCCCGTTTTTTGAGCGCCTGCACATAATATCAATCATATCTATCAATGACGTAAATCATGGTTCGCATAAGAACCAGCCTATAATTTTACTACCTGAATTTGTTTCAACGCATTTAATTCAATTTTAAATCTTTGTTTATGTTTATACAATCATTTCGCGCAAATTTTTCCCGATTCATAGTGTTGCTTTGTCTTATCATTCTGCTCACACCGCTTCATCGTGCAAATGCCCAATCAAAACCCTGGGTTGCACCAAAAGAATTCACCAGTTTAAAGAACCCGGCTGTTGGAGACCCTCAAACGATCAAGGAGGGAAAGACCCTATATACATCGTACTGCACGCCCTGCCATGGCGATAAAGGAAAAGGAGATGGAGTTGCTGCAGCAGCGCTCAACCCCAAGCCCGCAGATCATTCATCGGCGGCGATGTTGAATGAACCCGATGGCTCAATATTTTATAAGATCTCTGAAGGCAGAACTCCGATGCCACAATATAAGGGCTCACTTTCAGAAAAACAACGGTGGGAGCTCGTGAGCTATATACGCACACTTTGTAAAGCAGGAAAAAAATAATTTATTTTTCGTTTACTCATATACGTTAGTTCATCTATGAATAAAGGAAGAAGCATCAGAATCTGATCTCAATCAAAATTGACTTTTTATGACACAACAAAAAAATATCATCAGAACGTCTTTCATGCTCCTGTTGATCATACTGCAACAGACAGCCATCAAGGCCCAACAGACAGTTGTTGATTCCTCAGTGCTTGACCGGATCACAGAACTTGAAAAACAAGTCTCTTATAAAAAATCTGGAGAAGAACATTTTCTTGTAGTGGGTGTCGCAACGATGGGATTCGCAGCATATAAAACAACCAATACAATAGGTGGAATTGCTTCTACCTCCAAAACCAATAGTTTTCCGGACGCAGATAATTTTGAATTCAGCCCCATGTTATTGTGGAGACATGGTAGTAAATTCTTAATGGAATTTGAACCATCTTTTAACAATAATGGACTGAGCGTAAACTGGGCCGATGTATCTTATTTCGCTGCGCCCGGATTGATAATAAGGGCGGGGTATTTTGTATTGCCATTTGGCACTTATGCCAAAAGAGAAGCAGCAGGCTGGATCGACAAATTAGCTACTGATCCAATGGGTATTGCAGACATGACGCCAACGGACTACGGAGTAGAAGTGGAAGGCGGACTGCCATTGGGGAATATGAAAATGAATTATGACCTTGCTTTGACCAATGGTAATCAGCTTAATCCTGACGGAACATTAACAAATGGGAACATTGTTGATAACAACAATAATAAAACAGTAACAGGAAGATTGGGTCTTCTGCCTTTCTCAAATTCTTCCTTGGAAATTGGTGTCTCTGGAATGTTTGGAAAGGTCGGGGATCAGGGTGCACTCGTTCAAAACACCAGCGGCAACTTGTATGCCTTTGATCTTAATTATGTGAAAACCCTGAGCCCTATTCTCTTAAATATAAAATCACAATACAATATCCAAAACATCGGTAATGTAAATTATTTAAACCCTGCTGATTCTTCCACCTACACATTCAACAATCACACCAGTTCATTCTTTGCCCAGTGTTCAATCAGACCCGTGGGCGCAGAAGGGTTTTTAAAGAATCTGGAATTGGCAGGCAGATACACCACCTTCAATACCCCATCCAATTCTACGTTCGGGGCTAACCAGCATTCCGTTACCATTGGCTTGGATTACTGGTTAAATTGGAGAAGCGTTTTCAAAATCACTTATGATTCCTATACCAATAATAGTACTGCCAGTAAGAATCTGGGAGCCTTTACGGGTACCACTAATATCAATACTTTCTATCTGCAATTTTCTATTCAACTATAAATACATTTTATATGAAAAGGCCAAAATTTAAGAATATATCACTCCTCATAGCAACAGCATTTAGCATTTTTATTGTTGTTTCTCTCATTGATAGTTGTAAAGTGAGTCAGCAAGTCGCTGCCAAATCCGGCGCACAATTATGGGCGGAAAATTGCCAGCGCTGCCACAATACGCCATCACCATCCACTTTTTCTGCAGAACAATGGGAAACGATCGGGCTGCACATGCAAACACGTGCTTTGATCACTGATGATGAAAGAAAAAAGATTGTGGATTTCCTGAAACAATAGGTAGTATGGAATCTTAAATTTTGTTTGAAGCAAGGAATTGCATGATAGAATTATAGTCCCCCGGCATTCCTTGCTTCTTCAATTACCTTCGCATTTTGCATCAAAACATTTCTGAAATTCCATCTCTGGAATATTTAATTCATTTCTGCTGAAATTATATTAATAAAATATAAAATCGAGATTTAAATTTTTATTATAACAATATGATTTTCAATTAAATAATATTTTTATTTTATATTAATAAAATAAATATTTGTAATTTTTTATATTTTGTTTATAATTTTTATTTAAAATTGTCATTTCATATCAAATATTTTTTTTTATAATTTGTAAAACTGAAGCGATGAAAAAAATCAGGCTACAAAATACTTTCCCCTTTTTTATCCTGCTGATCTTAGCTGTTTTAGCTGTTTTCATTCCCTCCCTCCCCAATTTTGATGAGGGTAAGTATAATGGAGCAGATACTGCCTGGATGATCGTGGCCACCGCGCTGGTTTTCATCATGACGCCTGGTCTTGCTTTTTTTTATGGTGGCATGGTCCACAGAAAGAATGTGATCTCTACAATGATCAAAAGTCTTATCGCAGCGGGTATCGTAAGCGTGCTATGGCTCATCATCGGTTACAGCCTGTGTTTTGGAGAAAGCTTTCACGGTATTATCGGGAATCCCCTGACCCATCTATTTTTCAAAGGGGTCAATTCAGGTAAGCCCTGGACCGGTGCTCCTACCATTCCCCTGACCCTGTTTGCCATGTTCCAACTGATGTTTGCGATCATCACTCCCGGGCTGGTCGTAGGCGCAGTTGCCGAGAGGATACGTTTCAGCTCCTTTATATTGTTTGTGATCCTCTTTAGCCTGTTAGTATATGCCCCACTTGCCCACTGGAGCTGGCACCCCCAGGGCTTCCTCGCCAAAATGGGCGTTCTTGATTTTGCAGGGGGAACCGTTGTACACATTTCCGCAGGCTGTGCAGCGCTGGCAGGGGCAATGGTACTGAAACGACGGAAAGTTCATATCGAACAAAAAGAGATTCCACCGGCAAATATACCTTATGTACTTATTGGTACCGGGCTGTTATGGTTTGGATGGTTTGGTTTTAATGCGGGTTCGGCAGGCGCAGCTTCCAGCCTTTCGGTATCCGCCTTTGCAACCACCAATACAGCCGCCGCAGCCGCCGGTCTTTCCTGGATGTTCTTTGAAGTTTTGAAAGGGAAAAAACCCTCCGTACTCGGATTTTGTATCGGCGCTGTAGTCGGACTTGTAGCCATTACTCCCGCTGCTGGTTTTGTCGCCATTCCGCAGAGCATCTTTATTGGTGTTGTGGCAGCAATTATTTCCAACACAGCAGTCCATATCCGCTCCAGGACAAGGCTCGATGATACCCTTGATGTCTTTCCCTGCCACGGTATCGGCGGAATGGTAGGTATGTTGATGACCGGTATTTTTGCGACCAAGACAGTTAATGCCGGAGGGAATGACGGCTGGCTTTACGGAAATTTCTCTTTTTTTCTGATCCAGCTCAAAGCCCTCGTCATCGTGGTAGGGTATAGTTTTCTGGTCTCTTATGCTATTTTCCGTCTGATCAATGCCATACTGCCCTTGCGTGTAAGTTCACGTGACGAAGAAGAAGGTCTGGATGCGAGTCAGCACGCAGAAAAATACCTGCAGGGAACCCTGCTTGTATCTACCCCGCAGGGGATACAGGAAGAAATGGTATCGGATTAAAAATAATAAAATTTTGGTTTTAATTGGCAAGGGGAAGCATGGTTCTAGCTTCCCTTGCTGCGTTAAGCCCGGTATATGACAAAACATCGAGTAGTAAAATAGATTTGTTCATGCAGTGGCTGGATCTATTATTAAGAAAACCTAAAAAACCTTTTGACACTGAAAAAAAATCAGTTTATCCATTTTGTATTGAATAGAAAACCAGCCAAAAAAATGCAGTTCTTGCTATCTGGGTTGGCAATCGGGGGTGTATCCCTGGTCGCTTTTCTCTTCTCGGCCTATATCGGCCAAGAGGGGGTCGCCTTTATTCTGCTGGTCACCCTTTCCGTGATCGGGATGTTCTTTGATATCGTGCCGGTCCTGGTTGCAGCGGTCCTCAGTGCTCTCATCTGGGACTACTTTTTCTTATTGCCCCGCTTTAATTTTCGTGTTGGAAACACCGAAGACAAGATCATGCTTTCAATGTATTTTATCATCGCCCTGGTCAGCGGGGTCCTAACCTTTAAGATCCGGCAGCATGAAATGATTGCCCGCACACAACAGGAGCAAGAAAAGACCCTTGTCCTGTATGACGCCGTACTCAACTCTCTTTCTCATGAATTCAGGACCCCGATCGCTGCGATCATTGGGGCATCAGATAACCTGATCGCTGACCAACCCCTGCTTTCTCCAAGTGACCGGAAGGATCTTTTGTCTGAGATTTCCAAAGCCGCAATACGTCTCAATCAACAGGTCGAAAACCTCCTGGATATGTCAAGACTGGAATCGGGGATCATTGCAGTAAAAAAAGATTGGTGCGATATCAGCGAACTGATCTATACGGTTACCCTACGACTGGAAAATGAATTAAAGCATTTCGAACTCAAGGTCGACACTGCCAATAACCTGCCCCTGTTTATGCTCGATTACGGACTGATTGAACAAGTTCTCTTTAATCTACTGCAGAATGCGACCCGGTATACCCCTGAAGGCTCGTCCATTCGGATCAGCGCAAATGTAACGGATCCTGGTTTGCAACTTATCGTTACAGATGACGGCCATGGATTCCCACAGGGCTCGATGCAAAAGGTATTTGAAAAATTCTATCGCCTTGAAAGCAGCGGAACCGGTGGGATAGGTCTCGGACTTTCCATTGTCAAAGGCTTTGTTGAATCTCACCGGGGTACGGTGATCTTGGAAAACCAATCGCCACGGGGCGCAAAGTTTATCATAGAGATTCCTACAGACAAATATTACGCATGAAAGAAATATTGGTTATCGATGACGAGATCCAGATTCGCAGGTTGCTGGAAATTACGCTGCAGTCCAGCGGGTACAAAGTAATATCGCAAGCAACAGGTTTACAAGGTCTCGAGACTGCGGCCAATCACCAACCTGACCTGATCATCCTCGACCTGGGTTTGCCAGATGAGAGTGGGCATTCGGTGCTTGAAAAACTGCGGGAATGGTACATTAATCCCATATTGATATTGTCGGTGCAAAAAAATGAAAAAGATATTATAAGGTCCCTGGACCGCGGCGCAAACGATTACCTGGTCAAACCTTTTCGTACAGGAGAATTGTTGGCCAGGATCAGATCCGCGCTGAGGAGTAATACCCAGGCAGAAAATACCCCGCTGATCCAATTCAAAGAATTGCAGATCGATCTTGCTGCCCGGACAGTAACCATCAATAAGGAAACGGTCCGATTTACCGCAACCCAATATGCCCTGCTCATTCTTTTAGCCAGGAACGAAGGAAAAGTATTGACCTATGACTATTTATTAAAAGAGATCTGGGGTGATGCCTATATCGGACAATTAGAATACTTGCGGGTCTATATCGCGCAGTTGAGAAACAAGATCGAAAAAGATGCCAATCATCCTGCTTATATCATTACAGAACCAAAAGTAGGATATCGCTTTGTTTCCGGAGAATGATTAAAAAAATGCAGGATAATGAGAACGAAGTCACAGGTAATGAATCAGACTCCGTTATTGGCTGGTTCAACCTGAGATCGTGCTAAACCAACCAGGGCCCAATCATCTGCAAAATTTATATCTGAATAATGAATACGGACCCCTCACCTTCCCTTGTCTTCACGTTTATTTCTCCGCCATGTGCTTTTACAATATCATAGCTTAGACTGAGTCCCAGGCCGGTCCCCTGTCCTGTTGGTTTTGTGGTAAAGAAAGGCTGAAAGATCTTATCTACTATTTTTTGCGGGATGCCGTTTCCATTATCCATCACCGTGAGCTCGACGGTATCATTCACTTTTTTTGTTTGCACCGAAACTGTTGGCTGATAGCTTGAATCGGCAGTTTTCTTTTTTTCACTGACCGCATAGAAGGCGTTGTTGTATAAATTCAGCAAGACCCTGCCAATATCCTGTGGAATGATATTTATTTTCCCGATCCTTGCATCAAAATCGGTTTTCATTATTGCATTGAATGAATTGTCTTTTGCTCTCAATCCGTGATAAGCCAACCTCATATATTCATCGGCCAATGCGTTAATGTCCGCCGGTTCTTTTACGCCTGCGCCTGAACGTGAATGCTGTAACATTCCTTTTACAATTGCATCGGCGCGCCTGCCGTGATGGATTATTTTTTCTTCGTTGGCAGCAATAGTATCCAATAGTTCATCTGCTTCTTCAGTCTTTAATTTTGACTTTTGACTTTTTAATTCCTCGATCATCTCTTTGTTCACTTCAGAAAAATTATTCACGAAGTTCAACGGGTTTTGTATCTCGTGAGCGATGCCGGCAGTGAGCTCGCCAAGTGAAGCCATTTTTTCCGCGTGGATGAGTTGGGACTGCGTTGACCTTAATTCCGATAAAGCAGATTCGATCTTTTGTTTCTGTTCCTGCAGTAACAGATTTGCCTTTTTCTTTTGCCGGTTATTTTTCCATTGTATAAAAACGACCACCAGGATAACAACTAAGAGTACCGCAAGACCGGCAATCGTGAAATATTGAATATTTTTTATTCTTTTTTGCTCGGCATCTTTTTTTTCCTGCTCTGCTTTTGCGATCGCCTGTTTTTTATCAAACTCATATTGCATTTTCGCCTTGAGTTCTTTTTGCTCTGTTTCTTTTTTTTGCAAACTGTCGCGGTACAGGGTGTAAAGTTTAAAATTTTCGTAAGCTCCTTTATAGTTACCACGAATAGAATCAATGGTTGAAAGTTTGCGGTAACCTCCGGTAAGTTTATAGATGTCGCCGGCGGATCTTGCGACCCGCATATTCTTGTTCAGCTCCTTGAACAGCGAACCCAGATCAACAGGAGATTTTCCGCTCAGATCCGGTAGGCTGTCGGAATAATATTTTGTAACTCCTTTTTGTTTTAGATCTTTCTGAACGGACTCGAGTATTGATTTTTGAAATGAATCCACATCTGGAACCTGCGCATGCGCTATAAAGAAAAAATTCAGGGCAACTGCGAGCAATAGTATTTGGAGAAACCTCAATTTCATGGTAGTCAATTGTCCATAAATATACTTCGTTTACAAAATATGATATCCACCTTATTCATTTCTTATTCTTAATCATTGTTGTTACTCAATTTTTACCAAAATTGAATTTCTTTTATGGCAGTCCAGCATCACCCACAAGTAGAAAAGAAATAATTTAAAGAATATTTTCTGGTACTCTTATTACTATTTCTCGTCGTGTCTCTTGGTTCATTTGAATTCCGGAGCCTTTCGTTTTGAAATATTATGATTTCAAATGAATGAAGGATTATCCTCAGGAAGGCAATTCAAAGATAAATTGACTTCCTTCTCCTTCTTTTGTGTTTACTTTAATTTCGCCACCATGGGTCTTAATGATATCATAGCTCAGGCTGAGTCCCAGACCGGTCCCCTGACCGGTTGGCTTTGTAGTAAAGAACGGTTGAAAGATCTTGTCAACAATATTCTGGGGAATGCCATTTCCATTATCCATCACCGTTAGTACGACTTTCCCGTTTATCTTTTTTGTTTGTACGGAAACCAACGGATCATAACTCACGTCTGATAACTCATTGCTTTTCTTCTTTTCATCAACAGCATAAAACGCATTGTTATAAAGATTGAGTAATACCCTTCCAATATCCTGCGGGATCATATTGATGGTACCGATGCTTTTATCAAAATCAGTCTTTAAGGTCACCTTGAATGATTTTTCCTTTGCTCTGAGACCATGATAAGCCAATCGCAGGTATTCATCAGCCAGCGCATTGATATCTATCGGTTCTTTTACTGCGGTGCTCGACCTTGAATGCTGCAGCATACCTTTTACAATCGCATCAGCACGCCTTCCGTGAAGATTTATTTTTTCATTGTTTTGAAATATATTTTTCAGTATTTCATCTTGTTCCTCATTTTTTAATTTTGACTTTTGGTTTTTTAATTCTTCGATGAGTTCATTATTCACTTCGGAAAAATTATTCACAAAGTTCAGTGGGTTTTGAATCTCATGTGCAATGCCCGCTGTAAGTTCTCCGAGTGAAGCCATTTTTTCTGAATGAATAAGTTGGGACTGAGTGGATTTTAATTCCACCAGCGTTTTTTCCAGATTGTCCCGCTGTTGGGTCAGTTCTTCCTTTTGCTGCATTACCTGGGTGGTGCGTATTTTTATTTTCTGTTCCAGCATCCTGTTTTCTTTGATCAGCCTTCTGCCGCGCAGGTAAATAAACGCCCATAATGCTCCTATAAACGCTGCTACATATAACACGTAAGCCCACCAGGTTCGCCACCAGGGTGGCGATATCACAAGGGTGATTTCATCATCTTTTGTCCCCCAGATGCCATCGCTGTTGGCCGCTTTGACATGAAACGTGTAGGTGCCGGGGGCCAGGTTGTTATAAGTGACTGTACGCTCGGATCCTGCTTGCACCCAGTCTTTGTCGTAACCATCTAATTTGTATGCATACTGATTTAATTCGCTGTACTGGTATTGCAGGCCCGTATAATGAAAGCTTAATTTATTTTCATCATGTTTGAGCTGAATGGTATTTTTTTCAATTACCGAAAGTATAGAATCCCTTGGCCGGTCTGCCCTGGTATTTTGAAAACTCAACGTTTCAATATGGATGATTGGCGCAGCAGTATCAGGAAAGAACTGCTGCGGATCAAATACAATAAATCCATCGTCGCAACCGATCAGGAATTTCCCCTCTCTGGTTTTGTAAAATTTGGTGAACCCGCCTGCCGAGAAATCCGGCAGACCATTTTTTGTGGAGAGTATACTGAAACTATTGGTTTTGGGGTCCAAGATGGTCAACCTGTCGGATGATAATAGCCATTTTCTTTTAAACCCATCCTGGTAAATTCCGAGTACATCATTGCTTGGCAGCCCATCCCTGATACTGATGCGGCTGAGGGTCTTGCTTTTCTTGTCTACCATGATCACCCCCGCCCCGAGGTGGGTGCCCACCCATAACCGCTCCGCATCTTCATGGATACATATGGTTTCCCCAAAATCCTCGTAAGGATTCGCTAAAGGGGTAAAATTGTTTTGCCCGGGCAATAAAAAAAACAAGTTGCCGTAGACACCCGCCCAGATGGTTCCGCTGCTATCTTCATGGATACAATTGATCTGCAGATTGTTTAATGAAGGATAGCGGGTGAACCTACCTGTCTTTGGGTTGTAACTGCAGATGCCCGACTCATTTGTACCGATCCAGATTCTCCCAAGATGATCTTCAAAGACATAACGCACGATTTTGCCACATACCGAATTGGAGTCCTTCATATCATAGCTGAAATGAACGATCCTATTATGCGCAGGATCATACCTCAGAAGCCCATTGCCCAACAAGCTGACCCAGAGATTTCCCTGGTGGTCTGTCGTGATGCCTCTGAAAGGAAGATCATATTTGAAGCGGTGCTTAAAATCGTTTACAATTTTCACCGCCGCAAATGAATCTGCGCTCGGAAACCAATGGTAAAGCCCTCTATCACTGGCGAGCCAAAAACTGCTATCAGTCCCCTGGGCAAAGCATTCAATTTTACCCAGGTTATATTTATTGTCAATATCATTGGTCACCTGGTAGCGGCTAAATTTTGACCGGTTACGGTTAAGCCAATGTACGCCGAAACCCCTCATCCCCACCCAAAGGCTCCCATCCTTACTGATCAAAAGGTCGTTGATGAGATTGGGAAAAATAGAAATGGGTAGACGGTCAGGAGCATTTTTATTGCTTAGGCTATGGATGAATTTCTTTGTGCTCTTATTGAAGAAATACAGATCAGTGGATGTTTTATACCAGATGTTTCCTTCCTTATCCGCGATCAGTCCGGGCAAGGGGTCACCACCAGTTTCAAAAAAAACAAAACTGTCTTTTTTGTCTGCCGGCTCATAATTGATGAAATGACTGGAAGCGTTGTCAAATTCGCAAAGACCTGCAGGCGAGCCAACCCAGAGATTGCCCATGCTATCTTTTTGAAATGCTGTAAATTTTTCGCCATCAATGCTATTCTTGTCTTTTGCGTCATGTTGAAAAATGTCAAAACTGTTTTTTGGGATATTGTACCTTACTATCGAAGCGCCCCCTTTTAGAGGGTTTTGATCAAGATAACTGGCCCTGCTGCGAGAAAACATCCAGATTTGGTTTTTGTCTCCCGGATCCTCAAACAAGCCCCAAAAAACCTGCTGATCTTTCTGTTGAGCAGTGGGGAGCATTTTGGTGAGTTTACCCGATCGGTATTGATACCGGTACATACCACTGTCCGTTCCTATCCAGGCCTGCCCGTCTTTTTGGACGAGGTAGTCTAATATCGTAACACCGGGATACAAGCCCTCGTCGCTTTCCCTGGTCTTGGTCTGTAAATGTTTTGCTGTTCGGTTCGCAGTTATTATTACATCAATAAAATATTTGTTGCTCTGTGCATTATATGAAATAAGCCAAATATTATTAAGTGTGTCAGATTTGAGGTAAAATACACTGTTCCCAGAGATCATCGGCATATCACCGCCATAATACGCGAAACGTGTAAAGCTGTCGGCAGCGCGATCGTAGGTAAAAAGACCGTTGCCGTCTGTGCCGATCCATAACCTGCCTTTGGCATCCTGGTGAATGGTATTGACTTGAGAGGGAAGTTTTCCCGGCATATTCAAACCATACGCTTTGGTGCTGTAACCATCAAAGCGTACCAGACCACTTTGCGTCCCGATCCAGATATAGCCTTCCTTATCTTGCAGCATGGCTATTTCCGTATTTTCCGGCAAACCATTCTTGATCGTCAGATGATTGAAATGAAATTCCCTGAACTGGGCGCCGCAATGCAGGGACAGTAATAAAAGAAGCAGAAAATATATTTTTTTCATCCTTTCAAAATTAATAGCCTGTATTTTGTTCTGACGCAATGCTGGGATTGGCTTCTATTTCCGTCAGCGGTATAGGTGCTATCCTCCGGTAATCAGCATAAGGAATGACCAGATTTATATTGCCTGGACCGGCAGGTAGAGCAGCTGGGTTTGCCCCACGGGCAACAGGCAATTTAAGCCTGTTCAGGTCGCTCAAACGGTCGCCCTCAAATGCGAGCTCCTTTCTTCTTTCCTGCACAATGTCACTGAGCAGATCCTTGCCTGTACTATTATAGACAAAGCTGGGGTCACGCTCCGCCATCAGCGCATTGAGATATTGTCTCGCGTCTGCCTCATTGCCAGGCAGTGATGCCTCCGCTGCGATAAGGTATACTTCAGAGAGCCTGATCACCTTATAATTATCAGGATCTGCATTCAGCGCATTTGGAAATTTATTATTGAGATAAACAGAAGCCCCGCCGGGTGTAATGTAGGGAACAAAAAGGGTCCTCCTTATATCTGTAGCGCTATACAGATCATATAACTGGGAAGAAACGAAGAAATCCTGGAGCCCGTTTATATAGACACCCCCAATGCTTACAGATCCATTATTATTCAGGGGGTCTGCATCTACTTCAAACATGACTTCTGTCTGATCACTTTGAGGAGCAGGATTTGCCCAAAAAGCATTAAAGTCTGCAGGTGCAACCAGCGAGAACCCGCTATGATTGATCACATCGAGAGCTGCGATTTTTGCATCTTGTTTATCCCCTTCATATAAATAGACCCTCGCCATCAATCCTTCTATCGCGTATTTGCTTAAATGCACAGAATTGAAATAATCGGGGGCGTTTCTAAGAGCGGCTTTTAGATCATTCAGGATCTGGCCGTAAACTTCTTTAACAGCGCTTCGGGCAGGCAAGAGGTAAGGATTATAGGTCAAAACAAGGGGAACGCCGGGTGCTGTTGAATCATCGGTATAAGGTCTTGCATAAATATTCGCCAACTTAAAATACAGCAGCGCCCTGATAGCATATGCCTGCGCTTTGATCGTGTCAGCCGCTGGGGTGCTCACCGTTGCATTGATGATCTCGTTGGCATTTAATATTCCGGTGTAAGCGGCAGCCCACATCTCTAATGCCACTCCGTCTGCAGCACTTACGGAATAAGTATATTGAGCGATAAATAAATTGTGATTTTGCATTTGCACATAACAATTGTCCGCCTGCAGGTCACCCAGTATGGTAAAATCCAGGCCAAATAGGGTCGTAGATCTTAATGAAGCATATGCTCCGTTCAATGCACTCTGTAGTTCATCCACCGTATTCAGAGCCTCGCTTAGCGGTATAGAATCGCTGGGTGTTTGCACCGTGAAATTTTTTGAACAGCCGAGCATTAGCATGAATAACCCGGGGACGATGAACAGCAGCTGTCTGATCAATTTTTTCATATTAAAATCCAATTTTAATTCCTCCCGTTAAAGTTCTGGGGGTGTAAACATCAAATCCGTTTATGCTAATCAGACCCTTTTCAGGATCGAAGGGCAAATTCCGGTCTGCAACAAACGTCAATAAATTAGTTCCGCGCACATAAACCACAAGGTTCAGGATATGCCAACTTTTCAGAACCCGGTTTATGATCGAATAACTCAATTCGAAATTTCTAAGCCTTGCATAATCACCCTTATAGAGGTAACGGGTGGACATTTTGAAGGAGTTATTGTTCCCGCCATAAATGATCTGGGGAATACTGGTCTTGTCGCCAGGTTTCTGCCAGGCGGATAATTCATCGGTTGACTGGTTTTCAAAGCCCAGGTACGCCCCTTCGGTACTTTTATATTTACCCCAATAATCATAGATATAATTTCCAAGATTGTAATATATCTGTATCTGCAGGGAAATCCCCTTATAGGTGAACGAATTGGTGATAGCACCAAAAATTTTCGGAGAAGCGGACTTGCCGGTTAATGCATACTGGGCCTGGTTATAATCACCAGTTGTTTTGGAATGGGTGCCATCAGTGTACCAGAGCGGCGTACCATCTGCCGGGTTTGCACCGATCCACTCGGGCAGATAGAACTCCTGGAAATCATGACCTATCGAAGCGTTGAATATAATGTCCGGGATCGGGTTGCCAAGGTATAATTGAGTAACCCTGTTCTTATTATAGGAAAAATTAAAATTGATATCCCAAGTTAAACTACTGTTCATAACAGGCTTGCCCCCCAATGTAAGTTCTACCCCCTTATTGGATATCGCTCCCGCATTCCTGTTTTGCGTAGATACCCCTGAAGTTAAAGACAGGGGCACAGCAATAAGGAGACCTGATGTGGTACGCTCATAATATTCGATCGTTCCGTACAGGCGGTTTTTGAATAATCCAAGGTCTACCCCCAGGTTGAATATGGCATTCTTCTCCCAGGTAAGGTCGGGATTGCCGATATTGGTGAGGGCGCTGCCGGGGTTTCCGGTATAATTGAATCCGTAACCAAATGTTGCCAGGGCGGTATAATTGCCGATGGACTGATTGCCATTCTGTCCATAAGAGCCCCTTAATTTTAATAGATTGACAATCCTGCTGTCCTTTAAGAAATATTCTTCATTGATATTCCATGACAGTCCCGCTGAATAAAAATTTCCCCATTTATGGTCTGCTCCAAAGCGTGACGAGGCATCACGGCGATAACTCCCGCTGAGTATATAACGCTCCTTATAGTTCAGATCTGCAACAGAAAATAATGAACTGGTTGTATTATCATTGATGATTGAGTTAGCAAGGAGCGGCATCGCAGCGGTGGCAAGCCATTGCAGAGCAAGAGTTGGCGGGAAGGACTGACCGGCAGCCTGTAGCTGGTATACCTTCTGCTGGTAGGCCTCATATCCCGCCTTGAGGTCAAAGTAAAAGTCTCTATCCTTGCTTAACCATTTACGGTAGTCCGCAAAATTGCTCCATGTCCAGTCAAATATTCTTTGATAGGAACTCTGCGCGTACCCAAAAGGATAACCCGTACCATATAAGGGATTATTGTATTGATCCTCGCTGATATCAAAATATTCGGCGCTATACCGGCTGGTCAATTCCAGGTTACTCAATATCCTGTATTCGCCCGACAAATTTCCCCTGATAACTGTTTGTTTGGAATTGTATTTGTCCCAGGCGGCGATGATAACCGGGTTATACGCGGCAGTGCCCCCACCTGCGGGGAATTCACCCTGTGGGTCATTATATCTAAAAGAACCGTCGGCGTTATAAGGCGAATACCAGGGAAGCAAAAAGGACTGCGCGAGTACCGGGTTATCTGAAGCCCCCACATGGTTTGGTGTATTCTGGTTACTGGTTCCGCCTCTAAGACCTGCATTAAAAGTGAATTGCTCATTCGGTTTATGCGTAACCGATATGCTGCCGTTATAGCGTTGAAACCCTGATCCAATGGTATTGCCTAACTGATTAAACAACCCTCCTGATGCATAGAACTGCGTTTTCTCATCTCCACCACTCAGGCTCAGGTTATATTGTGCCTGTCTGCCCGCCCTGGTAACAACTTTGAGCCAGTCGGTATTTGTTTTTGTGTAGTTGGGATCGATACCCAGGCCATTTACCGGATTGCTGATCAGCGCATCAGCACTGGCATCATCTGTTGCCAGTCCTGCATTGATGACCCCCTCGCGGAGCAGGGTTTGGCTTTGAATACTGTTTACCGGTTTGTTCCTGGGATGAAATGCCAAGGTATTGCTCCCATCTTCGGCAGTAAAGGCAAAAGTGGTTCTGCCGCCCTTTCCTTTTTTTGTGGTAACCAATATAACGCCGTTCGCAGCACGAGAACCATAGACCGATGCGGTAGCAGCATCTTTTAAAACGGTGATGGATTCAATGTCATCCGGGTTCAAAGAACTTAGTGCGTTAGCGGTAGTGGTCTGGATGGTAGGTTCACCGGTAGTGGCGATTGCTCCATCGATCACCCATAAGGGGCTTGCATCGGCCGTGATCGATCCTATACCACGTATACGTATATCCGTAATTGCGCCCGGAGCCCCAGATTGTGAAGTGGACTGCAGACCTGCCACCGCTCCCTGCAATGCCTTATCCACTGAAGTGAAGGGTTTATTTTCCACATCACCACTCTTGACAATCGCAAGAGATCCTGTAAGATTCGTTTTTTTGAGTTGTCCGTAAGCGACTACCAGCACTTCAGAAAGGTTTCCGGCTAATGACTGCAGGGTGATGGACAAGTTATCAGCAATGCGAACCTCCCTTGTCATAAAATTGACGGATGAAATGATCAGGGTATCTGCTGTACTTGGCACAGCGAGCGAATAACTGCCGTCTGCGCTTGAAACTGTCCCTATTTTCGAGCCCTTGACCATGATGGATGCCCCGGAAATACCAATGTTCTTTTCACCCATGACTTTGCCCGTGATCATGCGCTTTTGCGAATAGGCATGTGTGACCCATAAGAAAAAGAATATAAAGAATATGATATTTCTCATCAGTGGCTGGTTCTGGTTTGTATTAAATGATAAATCAAATAGCCGATATAATGATTTTGAGGTCGATTTTGTTTCCGTCCATTAAACAATTTTTCCTTTTATTGCTTTTACTACAGCTTCTGATTTAGAGCTCACATGCAGTTTTTCATAGATGTTGCGGATATGAAACCTCACTGTGTCGATACTTATTTTACGAGCGGATGCGATCATTTTATAACTCATCCCTTCAACCAGGCATTCCAAGATCTCTTTTTCACGCTGAGAAAGATCATCGAGTTCTTCTGATGATACAGGGGAATTGCTCCTGAATTTTTCGAGCACTTTCTGAGCAATGGAAGGGGTCATCGGAGCGCCCCCTTCATTCACTTCCACGATCGACTGCAATAACCTGGAAGGGGCAGTGTTCTTTAGCAGGTAGCCGGACGCACCGTTGCAGATAGAGGCAAATATCCTGTTCTCATCCTCTACCACCGTCTGCATGATGATCTTTATTCCCGGAAAATTTTCCCTTATTATTTTCACGGCGTCAACCCCGTTTGTCCCTGGCATCTGGATATCCATCAGCACTACATTAGGTTTTGATTTTTCCAAATTGAAGATAAGATCATCACAGCTGGGGAATGCCCCCGTGCAGTGCAAACCTGCCGTGCCATTGATCAGTTGATACAGGCTTTCCCGGAGCAACAGATTATCTTCAAAGATCGCAACACCTATGTCCATGTTCAGTCATTTTTAAATTCAAGTTCAATCGTTGTGCCTTTGCCTGGGATGGATTCAACGTTAAAAAAAGCTTTCATCCCTTCTGCCCGCTGCTGCATATTGAGCAGCCCGTTTCCTGGTCTTACCGAACTCAAGTCAAAACCGTTGCCATCATCGCGTATCGTCATCTTTAGGTTATTATCCCTGTTCCAGATCATTACAAATGCATTCGCTGCGCCGGAATACTTGGCGACATTGTTCACCGCTTCTTTAAAGACCAGGTAAAAATCTCTTCGCATGTCCATCTTTAGTTTTGACTGCAAGAGATTTCTGTCGAAATCGAAATGAAAAGCAATGTCTTTTGCAGCGAGGATCTCCGAACCAAATGTCCGCATTCGTTTGATGATATTTTCAAAACTGTCATTTTTCGGATTTATCGCCCAGACCATATCATTCACTGATTCGATCATATTGCGCGAGCTGATCCCGATCTTTTCAAGCAGTGAACTCGATTGCGGAGAATGGTCTTTTATCTGTTGATTGACCAGTTCACTCATAATAGAAATGCTGCTTAGTGTTGCTCCAAGATCATCGTGCAGGTCACTGGCTATTTTGTTTCGTATGCGAAGGATCTCGCGAAATTTCTGCATGCGGTAATGATAAACCGAATACAAGATTATGCCAAGAACAATCAAACATAGCAATCTGAACCACCATGTCTGCCAATATGGAGGTCTGATGATGAGTTTAACGGTAGCTCCCTGCTCATTCCAGAGACCATCGTTATTGCTCGCTTTTACCATGAATGTATAAGTCCCTGCATTAAGATTGGTGTAATTGGCAAAACGTTTGTCCGAATGTGTATAGATCCAATCCTTATCAAATCCTTGCAGCATATAAGCATACTGATTTTTTTCAGGATGAATGTAGCTCAGTGCCGAGAAAGTAAATGAAAATGCGTTTTGACGGTAAGAAAGTTCTATCACTTTTGCTTCATCCGGAAAAATAGGCAAGATGCCAGTAGAGTCCCCTGGTAAAATTGATTTGTTGAATATACTGAAATCTGTGATCGCAACAGGCGGTATGTATGGGTTGTCCTTTAGATCTTCGGGGTCAAAACCAACAAGACCGGCGCTGCCCGCGAAATATAAAATTCCATCATCGCTTTTTACGCTGGCATTGAACCCAAATTCGTCGCCTGGCAACCCATCGCTCATGTTGTAATTGCGGCAAACCGGTTTTTTAATTTCAGGGGATGGGGGAGTGAACTTGCAGATACCTTTATTGCTGCTCAGCCAAAGGTTCCCAAGCCCATCACTAAGTATTCCCCTTATCGAATTATCCGGCAAGCCATCCTTTACCGTGAAAGCAATGAACTGCTGGCTTTTCTTATCAAAAAGGCTGAGACCTGCATTCGTACCGATCCAGACCTTGCCCTTATTATCGTCAAAAAAATAATTGAGCGTATTATTATTGATGGAATTTGGATTGTTCTCATCATGCCTGAAAACCTTGATTTCGCCCGTTATCGTATTAAACAAAGTCAACCCTCCCTCGCTTCCGGCGATCCACAAAACCGATTCAGGGTCAAAATATAGGTCAGCTATCCCATCGGTACTCAGCTGGTTGGTATCCCGAAAAATCTTTTCAAACCCGGAGAATTTTCTTGTTTTCAGGTTATAGCATTTCAATCCGTGGTTGGTGCCGATCCATAGTCTCTTATTGCCGTCTTCGACAATACAATTGCAGGCATTGCCTGAGTTCGGGAACTGGTTGGAGGCGATATGAGCACTGGTGAACTTTTTTGTTTTCAGGTCAAAGCTGTGCAAGGCTTCAGCATAACCTATCATCCAGAAATTTCCGTCTGAAGCTTCAACTGTACCGTGGCTGACGTTCTCAAAGCCCAATGAGTCGTTGGGCAAAACAATATTGTGCGATATGAATTTTCCAGCCACAGGGTCAAATTCCTGCAGCCCCGCTCCCCGCGTTGTCATATAGATCTTACCCGTGCTGTTCTTATACAAAGAAGTTGGACGATGCGTTATATAGTCCTTATCCCAGTTTTGATATATGAAAAATTTCGCCGGTGCCAGGTAACAATTGTTCAGCCCTGCCCCCCCCGTGCCGATCCACAATACACCACCCGCATCTTCAAAAAGATTTTCGATCTCGTTTGTGCCCAATGAGTGTATATCATTTACGTCGGACTTCCATGTCCTGAAATTGTCTGTGGAGGGCTGGTAAATGCTTAAACCCCCAAAGGTAGTGCCAGCCCATATCCGGTTATAGCTGTCCACGAGCAATACGCGTACCATGTCTGAACCAAGCGAGCTGGGGTCGCTGGCCGAATGCCGGTAAGTTTTAAAGTTCCCGGTAGCCGGGTCATAGCGGCAGATCCCGCTGTTCCATAAACTGATCCAGATCTTTCCTGCTTGATCTTCGACCAGGCTGGTAACGGCTTTGTTCAATCCCGCAAGATCTTTACCTGGAAGGATAAGTCGTTTTAATTTCCGATTTGTGGGATCATATACATTTATCCCATCCGAGGTCCCGATCCACAACAGTCCATTATGATCGGTCATCATACAGCGAACGCTTTGGCTGTTTAAAGAATCGGGATGGATAATTTCAGAAATATTGACAAATCTATTTGAATCCTTTTCATAATAACATAATCCGGCATCTCCTGTGCCAACCCATAGCCTCCCCTGTTTATCGGTCTTCAAACAAGTCACATTGTTGGAAGGAAGTGAATATTTGCTTGCTGTATCATGGCTCCAGTTGGTGAACCTGCCCGTGTGTAAATCGTATTTGCTTAATCCATCTCCTCCAGCCCATATATTGCCTTCTTTGTCTTCGCTCAGTGATTTCACAAAGTCCGATGCGAGTAGATTCTTATTGGATTGATCTGCCGCGAAACTGGTAAAGGTGTAACCATCATATTTTATCAGACCGTTTAAAGTGCCAAACCAGATATATCCCTTACTGTCCTGCAATATGGATTCAAAAACGGTCTGCGATAACCCATGATCTGCGCTGAAATGATTGAACTGGATATTTCCCGGTATTTGTTGTCCCACACAAAAAAAAGGAACCAAAACGGTAAGGATAATATTGGACTGTTTTAAATACAACAGTTCGCTAAAATATTTTTTAATAAAGCAGAGAATTTTCAACAGCTCAATTTTCAAATAAAGTTAACTATTAGAAGCTAAGAAAGGTACCTGCATAAATATGCAGGTGGTTAGCTATAATCGCTGATCAAACTCTCTTGGCAGCATGTTTATGCAGTTGATGGATCTGTTTGTAAAGTGGACTTTTATGTTTCAGAATCTCCTACAAACCAAAACCAAGGCAAAATGAAACATAAAAAATTAAAAAAGCTTTGCGCATTCTTTATCACCCTGATGCTTTTTTCTTGCTCTATTCTATTTGCAAAGGCACAAAAAACTTCAGCATATTTATGCAAATGCGGTGCACGACAATATGGTTGCTCACCCACTAATTCAGGATGTGTTGCTGCCTGCGCCTCAAGGTGCCGGATCACCGATTCAGTGGCAGAAAAATCTTTAAATGATAGTCTCTTCGCCATATCTGCCGATACAGCCTTTACGCCTAAAATTAATATTGCACCTGGAAATGATCCTTCAACACTTTTTTACCCAACAGAAAATGCCGCGGGCTATAGCTGCAATTGTTTTATTCGAGGTTATGGTTGTCCGCGGTTTGATACCAAATGCGTTGGAATTTGCGGTGCAAAATGCGGAAGGCTCAGTGACAAAGAAAAAAAAACTTCAATTACTCTTGACCAGGACAACAATTCTTCTCCGGTTTTTGAAAATGAAAGTCCCTTTATAAAACTGAATGATAATCCCCTGAACTATCCTTTGATAAAATGGAATTGGAATTTGCCATCAGAACTATAAAGGCATCTTGTTTTTATCACCAGAGTCTACAAAATTATTTGTTCAATTAAAAAACTAACATGTATGAAAACCTTACTCCTCAAAATTTTGATGTTGACGTTCATCGCATATCTCTTCGACGCGTCAGCTAAAGCTCAGTTACCAAATCCGCAATTAAAAATTAAGGATTTCAAATTCAAAAATAATCCATTGATGCGCATCAAAGGGGCGCAAGTAAACCCGGGACAAAACTTTGGAATAAAGATCAATGCTTTCTGGGAAGATATATATGCTCCGCACACTTATAACAGCCATATTACGCAGATAAAAGTACCAACCACAAACGCAGTATGGGCAAAAGTAGATTATGATTCTTCAGATTACGATGCAAACAGTTTTTTGCGTAGTGCAGACGGCGGCAGGACCTGGCGTCTTGACTCAGTCGATGCGCCAGCCGGCTATGGATTAAGCGGTATTTCCCCTGTCGATGCCAACACTTGCTATGCTGCCATGTATAATGCGTATGCCGGCATAGGCGGGGGCATCTTTAAAACTACAGATGGCGGGGACACTTGGAAACAGATTAAAGCCGGCAGTCTTTTTGGTGAAAACTCATTCCCTGATATTGTTTATTTTTTTGATGCGCTGCATGGGATAGCCATCGGCGATGATGACGGCACCGATATTTCAAGGCTAGAGATCTATACAACCGGTGATGCCGGCAGAACATGGCAGCGTGTACCTGATAAGAATATTCCGCCAACTGCAGGTTACGCTTTCAGCTCGAACTTCAATTCCTACGCAGTTTTTCAGAATAGATTTTGGTTTACTGCAGGTGATAGCTATGGCAATAATTATTTTTATCGTTCCGATGATCTTGGGCAGCACTGGCAGCAATTCCCATATAATTTGGCCACGGTCATCTCAGGTTTTGCGTTTGCCGACAACCAAAATGGTCTTGGTGTCTCCTTTGATTTTGGCGTTGGACCTCATGAAGTAGAGACACATGACGGCGGCAAAACATGGAAAGATAAAAGCTATACCGGCTACCCCATGGGGCTGTCTATTTCCGTCATTCCATCAACTCACACTTTCGTAAGCGTCATTCCTTATGATGTGACACCGGTTGCCGGATCTTCTTATAGCAATGATTTCGGGGCAAGCTGGAAGCTGATTGATTCGAGCGCAGGCTTCAGACCTTTCTCAGTAGCATTTCTGGATCCTTTTGATGGATGGGCGGGAAGAGCTGATGCCCAGGATCCCAAAGGCGGCATGTATAGATGGAAATATCAGTTTCCATTGGATAATACCCCTGCCCTTGCTTCAGCAGATGGAATACCCCAGACAAAAAGTAATATAACAGGCTTGTCGGTTTATCCCAATCCTTCAAAAAGCATAGTAAACATTTCATTCTCGAATCCACAAAATCAGAAAGTTTCAGTTACTGTCTATGAAATGAATGGAAGACTCATTAAAACACTCGCCAGTGAACAAATGCTGGAAGGTTTTCACCAGCTGTCCTGGAATACAAGAGATGAAAATGGGAACGCAATAAATACCGGTGTCTACTTTTTAAGAATTGATACCTGGAATCATGCGGAAATAAGAAAATTACTAATTGAAAAATAAACAATACAAACCAATGAAAAAAAATCAATTCAAAACCGCAGTGATCATTTCGATCCTTTCTCAGCTGATATTTGTTGGTGCTGTTCGTTCACAGAATGACATCAATGATACGACAAATGGCAAAGCAGATTATGCTGACAGATTTCCTTGTATTCCATACCTGGCACCACCTTCAAACCTGGTTGCAGATTCAATTACCAGCAATTCGGCTCAGTTGCATGCAAGCGGCTCAGGTCTTATAACAATATACTATAAACTACTTGCCGCACCAACCTGGACATTTGCGCCTGGTGGAATAGCAAGTTCACTTCTTCCAAATACAGAATACGAGTTTTATGCAACAGCTTACAAATATGTCTGTAATAAATACTTGACGAGTAAATCTTCAGCCTTCGCTTATTTCACAACACTTCATGCTGCAAGCCATTCTTCTATCAACACCATTTTTTTTCCAAATCCGAGTCACGGTCTGGGAATGCTTTCCTTTACCCTTCCCCAACCTGGCTATGTTTTAATCAAATTATTTGATAAAACCGGAAGGACAATATCTACCATTAACAAAGGGAATATGCCAGAAGGCGAGCACCATATGTCAATAGTGCTGGATAACGGCTCCACGCCCGCTGGCTTATATTTTGTGAGCATAGAAACTTCATTCGGACTAACGGAAACAAAAAAAATCATATTGATAAAATAGAAAAATTATGTATTGAAAAACAAAAGATTCATCAATAACATCCTAGGCGGCTTATTCAAATGAATTCATATGAAAAAGAACTGGTCAACAATTATTTTCTTGTCAGGTATAATATTTTGCTCATGTCAGAAAGGGAATAATTCCCCTCCTTCCAACACTCCGGTGGATGTTTATGTAGCGGGATACGAAGCAAACAACGCAAACAATAATGTGGCCAAGTATTGGAAAAATGGTGCCCCCTATGTCCTTAGCGATGGCTTATATCCTGCCGTTGCGACATCCGTTTATATTTCAGGAAATGATGTATATATATCCGGGTATGAATCCAATGCCGCCGGCAACAATGTCGCAGGGTATTGGGAAAATGGCACCAAGGTCATTCTTGGTGATGGCACAATAAATACAACGGCCTGGTCAATCGTTGTTTCAAACAATGATGTTTATGTAGCAGGAGCTTCTTATGATAGCAGCGTTGGTATATCAAAAGCAATTTATTGGAAAAACGGTACACCCTTTTACCTTGATTCAGCAAGTAATTACGGAGGCGCTTATCGAATAGCGGTTTCGGGAACTGATGTGTATGTAGCCGGAAATGATGATTATGGCAATGCAGTATATTGGAAAAATGGTAACATAATGATTCTTCAGGGTAATGCTTTGGTAAGATCCATGGTCATTTCAGGAAATGATGTATATATAACAGGAATTGTTCTCCCCCCGACTGGCGTTCGTGCAAAGGTGAAAGCAAGGATCTGGATAAATGGCTCTGTTCCGACATATCTGTCGGATAATGCAAATGCAACCTATGGAGAAGGCATTGCCATTTCCGGGAATGATATATATGTCGCTGGCTTTAGTGTTGATGGAACCGGTAACCATCCTGTATACTGGAAGAATGATTCGATTAATTATTTGCCTTCAAATGGTACTGGTCCGGGCGCAATAGGCTTGGGGGCGGCAGGTGCAATCTCAGCTTTTGGAAATGATATATATATAGCAGGAGAAGACGGAAGTGCCACCAATAAAATTGCTGCCTATTGGAAAAACGGCAAACTGGTGGATCTGACCGACGGCTCTCACAATGCGGAAAGCCTCGCAATATTCATTTCAAAACAATAGACTAAACGGGGAAACGCCAATAATAAAATTTGGCTCCGGAACGCTATCGAGACTACCTGGCACTAATCCATTTTCGGTCATGAAATAGTCTTCGGTTGTGCATATACGTTAGTATAACAGAATCTATTGTGTGTGCTGTTCTTTTCCTTCACCCATAAATGAAATTTTTTAATACTGTGGAATTTGCGTATATTCAAAAAGTCAATTCCTGATTTCTGGAAAATCTCTTCTTAGCATTGTTATCCTGACATATAACTTTACCTGGAATCTTTCAGACTTTTTAGCAGATCAGCTTTTTTATTTTTAAAAATTCGCACATGCAAAATATTTTGATCGCAGATGATTCTGCCGATCTGCCGGCGATCGTCAGGTCCATTTATTCCAGGCGCAATATATTTATCTCCGAAGCCACATCCAAAGCGGAATTGCTCTCTTCTCTGTCACGCATGAGACCGGATCTTATCCTGCTTGACGTTATACTAGACAGCGATGACGGCAGGGTGCTCTGCAAAGAACTAAAGCTTTCCGATGATTATAAGACGATCCCCATCATACTGATATCCGGCGACCCGGAAAAACTGCTTGATCCCCAGGAAGTTTTTGCCGATGGGATCCTTCAAAAACCTTTCAGGGTTGAATCGGTGCTTTCAAAAATTAAGGAAGTGATCAATAAATATGCATCTTGAAAAAAAGATCGAACCAGCCGCTTACCTGCCGAACCAAAATGTAATGAATCATCCTTACAATTTAAACAATCCAGTTTCAATTGTCTTAATGGTTTTCTCTCCCGATCAATGAACCTTCCATATTGAAAATCTCGCGTAAGATCATTTTTCTTTGCCGGTCATAAACGGTCCTGGTTAAGTACAGGTCCTTAGCATTGTTTTGACACTGGTAATATTTTAATTCGGTCACCAGCGAATCGTACTTGTCAAATGAGCGGAAGGTCAAATAGCAACCCGTCATATTCGAATCAGTTCTTACAATTCCTTCTAGCAAACTTTCAATGGTGTCATTTTGGAAATAGTCAAAATAATCAGTCTTTTGTGCTGACCGCTGACCCGCCTTTTGCCTGGCAGAATTGTCGCACGCAAAGGAAATCAAAAGGCAAAGTATAATAAGATACCTCATTTAGCGATCACATTCTTTTGCGAACAAAATAGTCAAGCATGCGTGCAGGTATCACCCGCGGCAGGAACCAGTTAGTAAAGACTCCCTGCACGATCGCATACCTCGTCCGTGGTCGGCGGCTCTCAATGATGTCTGCAAGACGCCTGGAAAATTCATCCAGTGGCATTCCCTGCTTTCCCAGGGTCACAAAAAGTTTAAAAAAACGGGCTAGAGAAGCGATATAAGGCGTGTTCTTGTATAGATCCAACGAGCCCTTATCCCAGATCGGTGTCTGCACGGCGCCCGGGCCGATAATGATCACTTTGATCCCAAATAGCAAAAGCTCACGGCGGAGGCATTGAGATATCCCTTCCACAGCGTGCTTGGTGCCGGTATAGGGGGCCATATAGGGCGGGGCGATCTTTCCGTTAACTGAACTGATGTTGAGGATCCTCCCGGGAGTCAAAGAATACTCCGGTACTGCACCCAGCAGCGGGAGAAAGGCCTGGGTCACCTGCACCAGACCAAAGACATTCACTTCAAAATTTTTGCGCAGATCTGCTATCGGAATATATTGCAATGGACCGGTGACCGAGATACCAGAATTATTGACTAGGGCATCAAGCCCTTCCCCATTTAGTTTTTGTTTGACTTCCTCCGCTGCCAGGAGGATCGCAGCATTATCTGTTACATCAAAGACCAGGGGGACAAAATTCTCGCCCAGTTCTCCGCGCAGGCGGTTTGCATCCTCTATTTTGCGCACACTGCCAAAGACCCGCCACCCCCTTTTCAATAGTTCCTTGGTCGCTCCATAACCTAGCCCGGTCGAAACGCCGGTAATGACTATATTTTTTGACATTTTCATCAGGCTAAGATAAGACTGATACTTAATCATCAAGAAAAACAATTTTTTTTATCGGGTGGATCTCCCAGGAAGTAGTTGGTTTGTAATTGGGAAAACCCACTTTCCCCGAAGGATGGTCGATATCGAAAAAAATCGATCCTTCTATGGTGATGGGGATCAGCTGACCCAGGGGCTTATAGGCTCCGCTGCCACAGGTGATATCACCGAATTTCTCCTTGATCTGCTGGCGCACCGCATCCAGAGCTGTGCCTGAAGCAGGGAGGCCGGAAACCTCGACATTTAGCAGTTTTCTGGCTGATCCGGTCATCCCGTTCCCGATGATCATATGAAAATCATTATCATTTTCCCGGTAAATACCGCATATATAGACCTTGGTGATGCGGACATTTTTTTTCTCTTCGGCGACTCTCGGGCTGGTCGCGCTTTCCGATATAGCGGGGACATGGGAGCGCATTGTCGTATCGTCCACCAGCAGCCCGGAGCCGAACAGATCGTCAAGGGTGGCGAAGACATGCGATGCCCCCTGAACCAGGTGCGTCTTTGCCTGGGCGCGGTCGGTCCCAGCGTATTCGTCGCCGGAACAACTGGTAGCTCCGGGATAAAATGAACCTCCTGCCCCCGCAACCGCCTTTTCGCTTACAGCGGGCATGTGTGGGGTGACGACTGCAGTTTTTTTACGCTCACTAAAAGTGATCAGCCGCGACGGGTAGCGCTTGAATTTATAATATTTTTTATCGTTGAATTTTAAATAAGCGGTGTCCGTTTTGAATTCGGTCAGTTTTCCAAGTGTATCATATATTGGACGTACAGGCTTTTGCGCGCTGCATAAGACCGGCGCCAGCGCTAAGGCAATGATCAGTCCATTACCGGAAAATCGGCTGCGTATTTTAGGTGTCATGTTAGCAGGATTTAAGTGATCCCTGCTTAAAGCTATGCGAAAATCAGCTGACCGCGCTCCAAGCCCTATTATTTTCCGGTTCTATACAGGAATACATGTATTTACACTTTGAAACAGAAAAATTTTTGGAATAACGGCCCTGCACTTGTAGATTAGGACTATACTTCTAAAATATCTTTATGGCAACCAACCTGGCAAACCCCGCCATCACCCATGTCTTTGTCCTGATGCTCGAGAACCGTTCCTTTGATCATATGCTAGGGTTTTCGGGAATTTCAGGGGAAGATGCCGCTACTGGAAAACCGACAACCATTAATGGTACAAACAAGTCCTTCCTCAATACTTACCAGAATATCCCTTATTCCGCCATGACGCCGGCAGATAATATTATGGCATATGACCCCGGTCATGAATTCCAGGATGTCGCTGAGCAACTATGCGGCGAAGGCATTAGCTACAAAGGAGGCAGTTACCCTGCCATTCACAACAACGGATTTGTGGCAAACTACGCCGGGACCAAATCGCCGGGCGAGGGAGGAGCCACTAAAAATTTTGGCGATATCATGAAATGTTATGCCTCACCATCTCAACTGCCTGTGCTAACGCAGCTGGCAACAACATTTGCGGTATGCGACAATTGGTTCGCTTCCTTGCCGGGACCGACCTGGCCAAACCGGTTTTTTGTCCACGCCGCTACTTCGGGTGGACTGGACCACAGCCCGAAGACAACTGAATTGCTCAAATGGTCAATGATCAGCGGGTTCAGCTTCCCCGGCGGATCGATCTATGACCAGATGAATAAGTATCCGGGGAATAATAAAGGATGGCGCATCTATCATGGGGTAAACCTACCGCTCGTCGGGGCAATCGCAGGGGTCGCGGCGCTGAAAGGAATTCAACTATCGGATACGCATAGCTATGAAAATTTTGCGTCCGATATCAAGGGAGCATATCCCTGGTCATACACTTTTATTGAACCCAATTATGGGGACATCATCAATAATTCCTATTCAGGCGGCCAATCGCAGCACCCGATGGATGACGTGCGAAGAGGTGAAGCGCTCATTAAATCAACCTATGAAGCGATTCGTAATTCTCCGCTCTGGCTGAGCAGCATGCTTGTCATCACCTATGATGAACACGGCGGATTTTGTGACCATGTCGCTCCGCCGCCGGCGGTGGCACCGGGGGACACCAAACCCTATGACCCATTCAATGATTTCGGATTTGATTTTAAGCAGTACGGCGTGCGGGTTCCTGCCGTGATCATATCCCCCTACACGAAAAAAAACATCATCAGTCATACCCTCTATGACCACGCCTCGGTTCCCGCGACCCTGGAAAGGATGTTCGGAATGCCTGCGCTTACGGCAAGAGATGCTGCAGCAAATGACCTAACGGGATTGGCAAACCTACCCAAAGCAAGAACCGACGCACCGGTCCAGCTTAAAACAGTCACCGCTCCCACAGCGGATGAAGTGGCAGCAGCAAAAGCAATCCAAAAACCACCGGACGAAACAGGCACTGTGGAAGAGGGAAACCTACCGGGTTTTTTGCATATTGTCATGAAAAGCCATATGGAAAAGCATGAACAATCCACCAGAATGCAGCTCATGGATACCTTTAACCACCAAGTAAAGACCAAGGCAGATGCAAGAGCATACGTAGAATCTACTTTACCTGGCCTATTGGCTGAATAAAGGGTAGCGACATTTTTTCTTTAGTTTCAGGTGCCCCTATTTCCTTGAGTAAAATATCCAATGCAGCGCTCCCGTCGACCATAAAGCGAGAACTATTAGTACCGGCTGGAAAAAGAGCCGGATCAGCCTAGAGCGGTCTGTGCTCAAACCAAAGGCGCTCCGGTGACCTGTGTATTGTGCAATATTGCCGGGAAAGATCAGTACAAAAAAAACAGCCAGCGCAAGACCTACCAATGTTTTTTCCTTTACCCAAAAGATCATCGCAAGACCCAGTACCGCCTCCACTACACCTGAAAGAACCACGGTAAGATCTTTGGAGAGCGGAACCCAGTCCGGAACCTGCGCCTGGAACGAATTGCGGCCAAAGGTGCAATGCGCTATCGCAGCAAAAATCATCAGCAGTCCCAGACTTACTCTGAAAATGCTCTGAAGCGCGGTGGTCGGCATGTTCTCTATCATACAAGTACCGTTTACGGCATCTGAAGATTACCCTATTTATTTTTTGAAACTTTATTGATGGTAATTGCGATGCTCTCCCCGCTGATCAAGGTACACAGTCCTGTATTTCTTTTTATGCATGAACCTGGCCTTATACACCGGTTCATTTTCCCTGCGATCGATCCGGGTATATTCATAATGATCCGACCCTGGATATTGTTTGCGCAGGTTATCCTTCACTACCACCGGGACGTCGCCGTCATCATAAGGAATTTGTGTATCCAGATGCCTGCCACGGGAATCAAAATGAGCAGTAGCATCGCCGTTATCAAAATCCCTGTCTTCAAATTCTACGCTCCAGCCTCCCGCAGAATGGGTCCAGCGGGATGGACTCGAATGTGGGTATTCTTTCTGGAAGGATTCACTCACTGCCTTTGGCGGGTGGCGACTGGTTTGCGCGAATACCGGAATCACCATCACACCAATCAAAAAGGTCATTAGAAACTTTTTCATATGTTTTTTTATATACTATCTCAATTATGCTGCCATGATCACCAGCACATGATTTATTAGAATAGGCTGCCTGAAAAGTAGCAACCGGGTTCCCGCTGTATAATAAAATCTACAAAATGAGGCATGGGTGAACAGGAAAACCGGTGGCACGATTTTTAGACCAACATTGAACAGACCCTCCTTTACATTGAAAACAATGATAAAGACGTGTTTTGGCAAGTCCATTGAGTTCACAAGATAAGCATGAATATAATGTATAAAAGAAAATGGCAAAGACCCAGATGGCTTTCGGGTTTTTTGATCCTCGCTGTCACCCTTCTTCTGGTGGTCATTATTTTAATTTATAATAGCCGTTTTTCTTATTAAATAAAAGTTGTTGGAGGTAAACAATAATCCGGTGCTGAACCATAGATTTATCTTACA
>JAJPKJ010000065.1 GCA_021323755.1 Chitinophagales bacterium
GATCGTACCCTTTAAAACTAAAATCTTAATGTCCAATTATTTTATCAATTCCCTAACTGATATCAAATTGCAAGGGTTGGGTTAAAAAGCCAGGCTTGGAAAAGCCCAGCTGTTGTTGATCGTACCCTTTAAAACTAAATCTTCAATTAATTTTTGCAAATCGCTGAACAGCTGTTTGGTCTCCGTTTGTTGCTTCGATGGTATAAACACCGGCAGGCAAATCAGTGATGTCAAGCGTTTCAGTTTGCGTTGCGTTATTGCTAATTTTATTTTTATTAATTCCTTTATGTGTATTATAGATATTATAAGTAACTGTCTTATTTAACCAACTGCCAGGTATGGTTACACGTAATTTTTTTTGTGAAGGATTTGCTGATGCCAGGATTCCTGATTCCGTTAAACCGTTAGCCCCTGTTACCAAATCTGAATAAGTAAAATTTCTATTTCTGTCTATGATCTTTACACGGTAATAAATTGCAACCGTATCGGTCTCATTAAGCTTATCTGTGTAGGTATAAACGCGTGGCTCCCTGCTATCTTCTTCTTCAGTAAAAAGTAATGCAGCATCATTAAAATCAATGCCGTTAACGCTCCGCTGAATGATGAAATGACTGGCGTTGATTTCTCTTCCGGTTACAATGCTGATAAAAACAGAATGGTTATTATTTGACTGAGCAGAAAAAGAAATAAGTTCAACTGCAGGGTCTTTGGCTGTATTGTTTTGAGAAAATGAAACGAAAGAAATGAAAAAGAGGACAATGATCAGTGCTCCAATTTTTTTAGCCGGGTACAAATATTTCATAACTTACTTTTTAGGGTCGGGATTAATTGTGCTTAGTAAGCCATAGAAATTGGAGAGAAACAAGCTAAATTCTTCGAGGGAAATTGGAGGAACTATTGAAAATAAGATATAATCTTCTTTAACTAAAAGAGAGGAAAATTGGAAAGAAATGGTTGATTAGGAATTTGGGTATTGGTGTGATGATGATGCAAAGATTACATCTGTTTTTGAATAATGCAAGCAGTTCATAAAAAAAAATTCACCAATAAGTATTTAACCCTCATTATCAATAAAAAAGCCCTTCAAATTATCTTGAAAGGCTTATAAAAATGTGGACTGATTAGCTATTTATATTGAGGAATCAAGGTATTTGCCAGTTCAACCATTCTTTTAACACCGTCATCCGGCAAATTTCCTTTTTTGAATTCCGCAAGCAGATCAGGCAGTTTATTTTCCATTTCCATCAAAAAATGCTCTTCAAATTCCTTCACTTTTCTTACGGCAACATTGCGTAGCAATCCCTGGGTTCCCAGATAAATAATAGCAACCTGTTTTTCAACCGGAAAAGGCGAATATTGAGCTTGTTTTAAAATTTCAACATTACGTGCTCCCTTATCAATGATCAATTTGGTTGCAGCGTCAAGGTCGCCGCCGAATTTTGAGAAAGCTTCCATCTCACGATATAATGCCTGGTCCAATTTTAGTGTTCCGGCAACTTTTTTCATCGATTTAATTTGCGCATTTCCACCAACGCGGCTAACTGAAATACCTACATTAATTGCAGGGCGAATTCCGGAATTGAATAGATTGTTCTCCAGGAATATCTGTCCGTCTGTGATCGAGATGACATTCGTGGGAATATATGCGGAAACGTCACCGGCCTGCGTTTCAATAATGGGCAATGCGGTCAATGAACCACCGCCTTTTACCAGATGTTTAATTGAATCAGGAAGGTCATTCATATTTTTTGCAACCCCGTCGTCACTAATGATTTTCGCAGCACGTTCCAGCAAGCGACTATGCAGGTAAAATACATCTCCTGGATATGCTTCACGTCCCGGTGGGCGACGCAATAGCAATGATACTTCACGATAGGCGACAGCTTGTTTTGATAAATCATCATAAATGATCAATGCAGGACGACCAGTATCCCTGAAATATTCTCCCACGGCAGCACCTGCGAAAGGCGCGTAGAATTGTAATGGAGCAGGGTCGGACGCAGAGGCAGCAACGATTACCGTGTAATTCATGGCATCATTATCTTCCAGGGTTTTCATTACTCCGGCAATAGTTGATGCTTTTTGCCCAATGGCAACATAGATACAAAAGACAGGTTTGCCCGCTTTAGCAAATTCTTTCTGGTTGATAATAGTATCAACGGCTATCGCGGTCTTTCCGGTTTGCCTGTCACCGATGATCAGTTCGCGTTGTCCGCGACCGATGGGAATCATTGCGTCAATTGCTTTGATACCCGTTTGCAAGGGTTCTTTTACGGGCTCGCGAAAGATTACCCCTGGCGCTTTTCTTTCCAAAGGCATTTCAAACTTTTCTCCGCTCAGCGGACCTTTCCCATCAATCGGCTGACCCAATGAGTTCACCACCCGGCCAAGCATTCCTTCCCCCACGTTAACAGAAGCAATCTTTCCTGTTCTGCGCACTTTTGCTCCTTCTTTAATATCGCCGCTTTCTCCCATTAATACCACACCCACATTATCTTCTTCTAAATTAAGTGCGATTGCTTTAACGCCGTTCTCAAATTCCACCAGCTCACCGCTGCTCACGTTATCTAAGCCGTAAACGCGCGCAATTCCATCTCCAACTTGCAAAACAGTACCCACTTCCTCAAGTTCAGCTTCAACGTTAAAGTTGCTTAGTTGCTGACGAAGTATCGCGGAAATTTCATCAGGTTTAATCTCTGCCATTTCATTTATGATTTTAGATGTATGATGTATGATCTTTTCAAACCACACATTCTTCAATTAAATAATCAATTACCGGTCACGAGTTTTCGGTCATATATAAAAATTAGTCGCCTATCACTCACTAACGGATCTTATAAACAAAGTCATTACTTTCAAATTCCTTCTTTATTTTGTGCAAGTCGTATGCAACGCTTGCATCAATAAGCCTATCCCCCATTTCTAATACAAATCCCCCGATTATTTCCGGGTTTACTTCTGCATTCAATTCAATATGTTCAGTATTGAAAACTGATCTGATCTTATCGGTGATCGAATTTTTTAATTCTTCGCCTATTGGAACCGCAGTGATCAATTTTACAATATTAATTCCTTTGTAATCTTTATACTGCTGAACGAAAGCATAGACTATTTCCGGTAAATAGATCTCACGCCCTTTTGAAATGAGCAATTTATTAAATGTTGAAGTCAATTCACCGATTTGATTTTTTGTAATCGCATCAACAATCTTTTCCTTCTTATCTGGCGTTATAATCGGACTTTTTAAAAGATTAATAAAATCCCGATTGCTTTTGCAAATGCTTTGTAAGAACGACATATCCTTGTACACAACATCAAGTTGATTTTTCTCAACGGCAAAGTCGAGAAGACTTTTTGCGTATCTGCCTGCTAATCGTGGATTGGGCATTTTTCATTCTCTGGTTTCCTGTTCTCGGTTTTCCCGGTAACAAGCAATAGCAACCAGTAACTAGTTTAATTTCACTTCCTCTGTTAATTGTTTAATATAATTTTCCTGTTCTGCTTTATCTGATAATTGTCGGCGTAATATTTTTTCTGAAATTTCTACAACAAGATTCCCTACCTGGTTTCTTATTTCTGTTAATGCAGCCATTTTTTGTGTCTCAATCGCCGCTTGTGCATCAACAATTATCTTACCTGCTTCGATTTTTGCCTGATCCTTTGCTTCATTAATGATCTTGTCTTTTGTAAATCTGGCTTCTTTTAAAATTTCGGCTCTTTCTTCGCGGGCCTTGGCTAGTAAGATTTCATTCTCGTTTTTCAATTGTGCCATTTCAGCTCTGACTTTTTCTGCCGTCGCGAGTGAATCTGCAACACCTTGTTCTCTGTCTTTCAAGGATTTTAAAATGGGCTTCCAGGCAAATTTTTTTAAAATAAAAAACAGGATCAAGAACGCTAAAACGTTCCAAACAAGCAATCCTAATTGCGGGGTTAATAAATCCATAAGTGCTATTTTAAAAGAATGATCTTTTGTGTTGAAAATACTGCATCCGCTGCCCTGTGCTTTGGATGCAGTACTGCTTTTTACGTGCAACTTTGCTTATTTGAAAACAGCAAGCAAGCCTGCCACTGCAGCCAAAAGGGCAACACCCTCAACAAGCGCAGCAGTAAGGATCATGTTGGCACGAATGTCATTAGATGCTTCTGGTTGGCGTGCGATGGCTTCAACAGCGCCTTTACCGATTTGACCGATACCGATACCGGCACCGATTGCGGCTAAGCCTGCGCCAATTGCACCATACCCAGGTTGCACTTCTAACAAAATGGTCATTAACGTCATGATTCTTGGTTTTATAATTAAAAGATTAAATCAAAACTGGATCGTCATGTTCTTTTTCGCTGTGTTCATGATGATCGTGTCCTCCTTCCATTGACATGCCCACAAACACCGCTGTAAGGTTCACGAAAATATATGCCTGAATAAATGCAACCAGCACTTCAATCAAATAAATAAATACCGCCAGCAATACAAAAAATGGTGATGTCCCCCAACCCAATGCCGTATTCATTGCTCCAAAAATAAAAATGAGGCAAATAAAACTCAAAATAATAATGTGCCCCGAGATCATATTTGCAAAAAGACGAATGATCAATGCGAAAGGCTTGGTAAAAATTCCTAAAATTTCCACAGGAATCATTATTGGCTTTACTCCCAGAGGAACCGGCGGATTAAAAATATGAGACCAAAAATGTTTATTGGTACTAAATAAGATTACAAAGAAGGCAATAATCCCTAAGAAAGCCGTGAAAGCAATATTGCCAGTAACATTTGCCGTACCTGGTATTAATCCAATCAGGTTATTTATAAGAATAAAGAAAAAAACAGTCAGAAAAAAAGGCATGTAGCGCTCATATTTTGAGCCAAGATTGGGCTTACCTACCTCATCGCGGATAAAAATAATAACAGGCTCAACGGCATTTTGAAAACCAGATGGAGCTGAAGTGGTTCCTTTTCCTTTTCCGTAAAGCCGTGCAATGCTAACCATTATCCAAATCAGCAATGCCACTGAAATAAGTGTTTGCATTACATTTCGGGTCATTGAAAAATCATAAACCTTCTCGGAAACATCGGGCATTCCTGCTGCATTCACTGCGTATATCTGCCCGACTTTATATAATGGTTTCCCTTTGGCATCTTTAACCTCTTCTAACTTATGTTCTTCCATGAATTTTTCTTCCAGTAACCGATAACCTTTAAATTCTTCTTCTCCGTGATGAAAAGCTGAGGACATGAAAACAGACCATCCTTTTGATGAAGAATATAATATTACCGGCAAGGGAATGGCAATGGGTTGATCGCCGATTGTGAGAAAATGAAACTCATGTGCATCGGAGATATGCTCAATAATAATCTTTGCAGGATTTAATTTTTTTTGCTCCTTTTTTCCGGGTTATCCTGGGCTTTTACCTTAACAGAAAAGCAAACCAAAAAAACGCTGAAAATCGCTACCAGTAAAGATTTGAAGCATTTTGACACCATACCCTCCTAAAATTTGCGCAAAGATAAGGGGGTAGCATCGAATTATAAAATCAGAATATCCGGTCGATTTTGTATTAAAGTAAACATGGTTTTTCAAAAAATACAGACTAATTAATAAACTTATACGTTTTAGGTAAGTCTGAATAGAAAATTGTTAAAAAAATTAAAACAACTATGAAAACTAAGACAACAATCTTAAAAATAACAACTGCTTTATTTGTTATGGCAATTGTTTCAATAACTTCTTGTAAAAAAGACAGTAATTCATCTCCGTCGGGTGGCAATAATGGTGCAGCACAAAATATGTCCGCGAGCGGCGCGACTTCTGATGGCGCTTACGATGATGTATTTAATGTTGCTGTAGAATCAGGTAATGATCAGAGCATTGATGCAATAATTTCACGGAATTCCGGTGTAACCACAAACGGAGTGCATACTGTTACCGGTATAAATGGATTTTATTGTGCTACTGAAACCCTTGCTACCACGGCTGGAACTTTTCCCGACACGCTTACTGTGGATTTCGGTGCCGGATGCACAAGCGCGGACGGCATATTGCGTTCAGGATCTATAACCTATTATTTTTCTGGTAAATTAAGCACTCCCGGCACAACCATTACTGCAAAGTTTAATAATTATGCTGTTGCAGGATATCAACTTGGCGGGACCTATACCATAAGAAATACCACGACCGGAGCACCTTCCTTGACCACTGCAGTAACTGATGGAACAATAACTACTCCTGCAGATTCTTCCTATTCATTTTCGGGATCTAAGACAGTTACATTAGCATCCGGATCTTTGACTGATATTTCTACCTGGGTATTCAATATCAGTGGCGGTTATACAATTACCAATAACAATACTTCAGAAAATCTCACCGCATCTGTCACAACGCCTCTTGAAAAAAAGATAGCTTGTAAATTTATTGATGCTGGGGTTTTAGCTTTTGTTTATACAAAAGGATCCCTGACCGTTGATGGCACTTTAAATTATGGGGATGGAACCTGTGATAACAGCGCTGTTATTAGCATTGGTACTGCTACAAAAACAATCACGCTTCCCTGGTAAAATATTTTATTGGCAAGAAATAAAAGAGCACTTAAGGTGCTCTTTTATTTTTATAAAGGCATTATCAGGCAATACGCTGCAGTTTCTTTTCAAATTGCAATTGATGAAGCTTATAATAAAATCCTCCTTTTGCCAATAACTCCTCATGGTTACCGATCTCTTTTATTTCGCCTTTGTCCAAAACTATTATCTGGCTTGCTTTTCTGATGGTTGACAGACGATGTGCAATGACAATTGAAGTTCTTCCTGATATTAATTTATCGATTGCCTGTTGAATCATTAATTCAGATTCGGTATCTACAGAAGATGTTGCTTCGTCAAGGATTAATATTGACGGATCATATAACAATGCGCGAATAAAAGATAATAATTGTCTTTGGCCAAGCGACAAACTTGTTCCTCTCTCCATCACATTATAATCATAATCACCCGGCAATCGCATGATGAAATCATGCATACCAATCAGCTTTGCTGCTTCAATAACTTTTTCTTTGGGAATTTCTGCATTGCGTAAGGTAATGTTGTCCATTACTGATCCGGAAAAAAGAAAAACATCCTGCAGGACCACACCGATATTTTTTCTCAGTACATCCAGTTTATAATCGTCAATATTTACATTATCAATTTCTATTCTTCCATGCTGGATATGATACAAACGATTTAACAGGCTGATAATAGAAGTTTTTCCGCTGCCGGTATGACCAACAATAGCTACCGTTTCGCCAGGTTCAACCTGAAAAGAGATATTCTTTAAAACATAACGGTCATCGACATACGCAAAAGAAACGTCATTAAAAGCAATTTGTCCTTTTATTTTTTCAGGGGCAAAGTTCCCTTCGGTCTTGATAAAGTCTTTATTATCCAAAACCCGAAACACTCTTTCGCTGGCGACCATTCCCATTTGCAGCACATTGAATTTATCAGCGATCACCCGCAAAGGGCGAAAAAGTAAATTGAGCGCCAGGTAAAAGGCCATGATCTCTCCGGGAATTCCGATCGCATTTTTCCCGGGAATATTAAGAACATGAATAGCAGCCCACCAGACCAATAAACCCGTAGATGCAGCAAGTACAACTTCTACCACCGGAAAAAAAATGGAGTATGCAAAAATAGCATTGATATTTGCGTTGCGATGTTCCTGGTTTATTTTTTTAAACTTGCCGAATTCTTTTTGCTCTGCGGCAAAGGCCTGCACCACCTGCATACCCGTTAAATGCTCCTGCACAAATGCATTTAAGTTCGCCACGGCATTTCGCACGCGAATAAAAGATTTATTCACACTTTCTTTAAAAATATAGGTTGCCGCAATTAGAATTGGAAACGGCGCAAGACAAACGAGCGTTAATTTCCAATCGATCCAAAGCATAAAAATTAAGATCGAGATAATAGAAAGCAGATCAGCGATAATTGGAATCAATCCATCAGAAAAAATATCGTTGATGGTTTCAATATCATTAATGGTGCGCGTGGTCAACGTTCCGATCGGTGTTTTATCAAATTGAGAGAGATTTAAGCCAAGAATTTTTTCGTAAACGGCAACACGAATATCTTTCACTACTTTTTGTCCGAGCCAGGATGTGATAAAAGAAAAATAAAACCGTAAGACGGTTTCAATGATTAATAACAGGATCTGAAAAACGGTGATCCAGATTATCAGTTCTACCATTTTGTTTTTTATTATCGCATCATTGGTCAATCCGTTTTTGATGTAGTTATTGACGGTAAGCTGGATAAAATATGGTCTGATCGGGGTGATTACAGCAAGAACGATGGATAACCCTATTGATAAATAGAACCTTTTTTTATAAGGAGCTGCAAAATGAAATACTCTTTTGAGTAAACTGAAATCGAAAATCTTTTTTCTTTTTGAATCGGACATAGCGTTTGTAAAGATACAGCAGTTTAGCGTTTTCAGTTGGTGGTTTGTAGCCGGGTGTTTTGACCATTCATCACAAATTTCATTGCATTGAATTGTTTGATGTTGGTCATGAAGGGAGTTCAATATTTCAGGATTCAGATGGTGGGTTGCAATGAATGCTTGAAATTGAAGATCTGAAAAGCCACAGGCGTTAAATTAATTCATCGCCTTGCGATAAGCTTTAATAAAAATAGCGCCGAGGTTTTTGTATGGTGGAATATAATCGTCGAACCTGTCTTTTGCAACAGCATCGTTGCGAAAACGATAACCCAGATCTTTCCACATACCGATCCAGTTAATATTTTGTCCTGAGATCAAGGTGTTATTTATTTCCTGCAAAATAGGTTCGTTAACGGTTCGCGTTCCGGTTTGTTTTGAAGAAATGATATGTGCATCGTTACTAATCTTCAACACTTCACTTAAATTATTGTAGCCGCCGCAGGAACCAAGGATTACAATCCTCGCTGTTGGCTGAATGCGTTTTAACGTTGATGAAACATGATAGCTGTGCCCGCGATGAATATAGATCGAGGGCTGCATGTGGTGTTCTTCAAGATATGCTCCGAGATCATCCTGGGCTTTTTCATCTGGATCGTTTTCGCCATTGAGCGGTTTATTGGCAAAAATATAAACCGGTTTTCCCCTGGTTGATGTAATGCTTACCCACTGCGGGTTTTCAACTATCTTCCATTGCGGTTTTCCCCGAAACAATGCCATAAAATCAGCAAAGGAAGTTTGTCCATCTTTGTCCTCATCATTTCCATAAAAGAATGCTTCCTGGATCACCCTGCCGCTGCTGTCTTTGAGGGAATTATAGTCAACACTGTAAATCGGAGGAATTCCCAGTCTGGCGGAGAGATCGATTTTATTTGTGGTGTCGGCAGATTCAAATAATGTCTGGAGCAGGTTATAGATGATGATCCCTTTTTTATTGTTGTTCTTTACATTCTTTGCATAATTCCATTTCACTGCGTTTAAAACAAATTTGGCAAGTGGCGGGTTTTTATCAAAAATACTGCTATAGGAATCGGCAACATCGACTGCTTCTTCTTCACCTGCGCGTTCAAGACCGATAATAAATGCTTTCATCGTAATGCTTGCATTTTCTTTATCCATCGTTCCTAAGAAATGATCAAGCGTGTTATATGCAGCAGCCATCTTGATGAACTTGCGAAAATAATCTCCGTGAACCATCATGATCAGACTATCGCCGCGCGGAACTTTCATGCGCTGAAAAATGGCGGGATAAACTCCATGAACATAACTGGATGTGTAGATCTCATCTTCACTCAGTACAACGAGATAATATAATTCTTCTGCTGTCAATGGTTCTAATATTTTAAATCGAATAGCATCGGGTTTATCATGCAGTGCATTTATTTCGTTAATAAAAATTTCGATGGCTTTGCTGCGCAACATTTGTGTTAATGCTGACATTTCAAGGGCTGTATCCTTTTGTAGGACTCTTTCTGCATAATCCAATCTTGTTTTTACCAGCAGACGATAATAATTCAATCCGTCTTCCTTCACTTTGTCAATATCATCAATAGTAATTTTCCCTTTCATCATGTTATCTAAAAAAGGAAAATACAATTGTCCGCTTCTGCTTGTGGCAATAGCTGCAACGGTGTGCACCAACGGATCTTTGCTGCTGCGCATGCGTGCAGACAGGGTATTGCGGGCAGAAGCATAATTGTACAACTTTCCAATATCTCTGTGACCGGCAACGATGATCAAGCTATCGGCAAATGAATAATATGGATTACTGCTCAGTACACTAAAGATTTCATCGGGATGAAGTACACAATATTTCTCTACTAACAAATCACGCGAAGGGCGAACGCCGGGGTTTTCTGAAGGATATAAAAAACATTCAACCAAAATTTTTCCAACAGCATAACTGTTTGCTTCAATTACAGGTTGAATACTTTTGTTTTGCCTGTCTAATTGCATGGCACTAATGAATGCATTAATGAGGTCGGGAGCAATGGTCAAAGAAAAATCTTTTTTACTATAATTGTCGGCAAATCCGCTTACCACCGTTTCAAGCGAACGTAAATATTTTGTTTTTCCCTGGCCGGTTAAAGTGGTATCTAATTCAATTTGTTGTTGCAGCTTATCAACATGTTTTAGCATTGCTTCTGCAACGATCTGATTGGTGTGCGGGTCCGGCGACAAATTAACTGTATCAATGGTGTTGGGAACGATCAGGCGTTTTTGCTGCTTCACAATTCGATCGTGCCATAATAATCTTTCCTGTGCAATTTTATATGAGTAAGAAGTAGGTTGACCCTGGGCAGAAACCACAGATCCGCCAAATGCAAGTACAATAAAAAAGAAATACAGAGGTAAAATTGTCTTCATAAAATTATCCCGGTCATCTTTCCGACACACAAAAATACTATCATTGACTCTGTTTAACGCAAAAAGCATGCAATAAGTATTATTAGCGAGCGTGTTAGCCTGTTTATTGAACCATTTGCACGCTTTTTTGTTGTTGTTGGGTTTCCGCGCAAACCCGCTACAAAAGTGCATTTACCGTTATTTTTATATTAACAAATTGTGAAGTCAAATCAGATATCCATAATGCCATTTTTATTTGAAGTAGGTTTGCAAAAAATTTTTACATGCTGACCAAAGGCAAAAAAATATTGATAGCAGATGATGAGGCAGATATTCTGGAAATCATTCAATATAACCTCGTTAAAGAAGGTTATGATGTAATAACTGCTAAAGACGGCGACGAAGCCTTGCTCAAAGCAAAAAACAACAAACCCGATCTTATCATCCTGGACATAATGATGCCCAAAAAAACTGGCGACGAGGTTTGCGAAATATTACGTTCCCAGCCGGCATTTAAGAATACACTGATCGTTTTCTTAACTGCATTGAATGATGAAAGTTCGCATATCAAAGGTTTAGAAACGGGAGCGGATGATTATGTGAGCAAGCCGGTAAGTCCAAAAGTATTGGTCAGCCGCGTGAACGCATTATTCAGAAGAGTGAATATGGAACCGGAAGGCAAAGTGCTGAAAATTGAGAACCTTACCATTGACCCGGATAAGTTTGAAGTTGTTGTTGAGGATAAGGATGTGACCCTGGCAAAAAAAGAATTTGAATTATTATACTTGCTCGCCTCGCGGCCGGGCAGGGTTTTTTTACGTAATGAAATATTGAACCAGGTTTGGGGAAACGATGTGATTGTTGGAGACAGGACCATTGACGTTCACATTCGTAAAGTAAGGCAAAAATTAGGATTGGATTGCATTACCACTGTAAAAGGAGTTGGATATAAGTTCAGCCTTTAACATCCATCAGCGCGAATTACACAAATTTGTAGATCAGAGAAAAATCATAATTCAATTAATTCCTATCAAATCGTGCAATTCGTGTTTTAAATTTGTGTAATAGTTCACTTAATGCTACCCACTAAAAATTTATCACCTCGTCAGATATCGGCATTCACTGCCATCATTCTTTCAATACCCATTGCAACTGGCGTTTTCTTCTTCACTTCAAAATGGCAATTTGCTTTAATAGCACTGATCGTTGTTTTACTGGGGAGTTATATGCTCGTTTTATTTACGCTCGAAAAATTCATTTATCGAAAAATAAAGATCATTTACAAACTCATTCATCAAACCAAAGCAACGAAAAGAGAAGAAATGTATTTCAAGTATATTCTTCCGCAAAAAAGTATTGATGAAGTTGCCGAAGATGTGGAGAAATGGGGCGAAAGACAAAATGAAGAAATTGCTCTGTTAAAACAAAACGAAGCATACCGAAAAGAGTTTTTACAAAATCTTGCACATGAATTTAAGACGCCCATTTTCGCTATACAGGGTTATGTTGACACCTTATTAAATGGGGCGATGGAAGATACAGAAGTGAGCAAAAAATTTTTGGAGAATGCAGCAAGAAATGTTGAACGATTGGTGAATTTGATGAACGACCTTGATGAAATTTCAAAATTAGAAAGAGGGGAGCAGTTATTATATAAACAGAATTTTATTATTCAGGATCTGATCAAAGAAGTTTTTGAATCGCTTTCCATTAAAGTGAGCGAAAAACAAATCCAGCCCTTTATTAAGAAGGGATGCGAATCCCCGATCACCGTTTTTGCAGACAAAGAAAAGATTCGCATGGTGCTCATTAATCTTATAGAAAATGCCAATAAATATGGAAGAACCAATGGGTCTATCATGGCCAGCTTCTATAAAACGGATGATGACCATGTGCTGGTTGAAATAAGTGATGATGGAATTGGTATTGATGAAGAGCATTTGCCGCGCATCTTTGAACGCTTTTACAGAACCGATGCGGCGCGCAGTCGCGATAAAGGGGGAACGGGTTTAGGGCTCGCCATCTGCAAACATATTATTGAAGCACATAATCAACGCATTCATGTTCGCAGCACACCGGATGTCGGAACCACTATTGGATTTACCTTGGAAGCGAAAAGGGATTAATGTATTTGCTGTTTTAATTTTTTACAAAAAACAGACTTTTAAAATTAGGACAGGGGCAAAGACATGTACAGGCATTCAATACAAATGTGTTGCTGTCAGGCTGTTGGAACGAAAAGATTGTTGTATTTGATTTTGGAGCAGCCTTTGAGACGAATAATATTTCCTTATTGGCGATCTGATATGAAAACGTATCTGAGGAAGCACTTGCCTGGTTTATTATCGAGTCGCCTGTTATGATCACTCTATTATCGCTGATAAAGTTCATTTCTGCTGCTCCAGCTTTTGGGGCTGTTTCAACATACAACCCACTTAAAACCTCACCTTGATTGCTTTTCTTGCAGCCGAAGATCATAATAACCAACGTGAATAATACCAAGCTTAGTCTCATTTTCATTTTCTGTTTATGACAGGCAGCCACGCATAACCGTTGCATGGAATAATTTAGTTTTCAGCAAACAAGCTATCTTTGCACCTTAAATTTTTTAATCGTGCAAACAACCACGCAAATTTTCGACTATGCTAAATGGAACGGCCAGCTTGCTGAATTGAGCAAGAAATATCAAACCGCAAGTCCTTACGCGCATATCGTACTTGAAAATTTTTTGAATCCCGAAATTCTTGATGATTGCATTAATGAATTCAACAAGTTAAATGAAACGGATGGTTGGATAAACTACACGCACTACAACGAAAAGAAAAGAGGATTAAATAAACTTGACGTGTTGCCAGAAGCCATCAAGTCAACGATTAATGAATTGAACTCACCTGAATTCTTGCAATTTCTGAGCACACTAACCGGTATAAATAATTTGCAGAAAGATGATTTTTTGGAAGGTGGTGGTATTCATCAATCCGGTAAAGGAGGATTTTTGAATATTCATGCGGATTTCACAGTACATCCCCATCATCGAAATTGGCAACGGCGTGTTAATGTGCTTGTTTATCTAAATAAAGACTGGGAAGAAGCATGGGGCGGAAAATTGGAATTGTGGGATAAGAAAATGAAGGCCTGCGAAGTGAAAGTGTTGCCCGTTTTTAATCGTTGTGTGATCTTTAATACAGATGCAGATTCTTTCCACGGACATCCTGAACCGATGACGTGTCCGCCGGATAGATTCAGAAGATCAATTGCGTTGTATTATTACTCTATAGAGGATAAACCATTTCGCCGCGCAACATATTACCAGGCTCGCCCGGGCGAAGGCAGTAAGAAAATAATGGTGAAAATTGATAACGCCCTGGTTGCCGCCTACACCGAAATAAAAGGCAGACTCGGAGCAAATGATAAAATCATCAGTAAAATCCTGAGATTTTTCTCGGGGAAGAAGAAGTAGCTTTCAAAAGCGACGCTCACTGTTCATTCCATTGCTGAAAGCTTGCTGCGCAAGGATGATGCCGGGAAAAACGAAAGCTGATATCATATATATATCATTTCTTCACCTCCCTTTTCAAAAAAATAAAACCATTCTTCCGGTACAATTCTTTTAGTTCGGTATATTTTTTAAAGGGTTCAATCCTGTCAACTTTGGAAACAAAATATGCGGGTTTATCGATTGGTCCGGTGAGCAGCCATTGTTCATTGTAAGAATTCTCATTTGCAGGTTTTTCTTTTTGTGTATAGAATAGTTGCGCGTAGCTATAATAACCCAATGTGTTCACATAACAATCCTCACCCTGCCTCTGAATAAAAAAATCTATCGCTGCGCCTTGCGAATATCTCTCTACTTTTGGAACAATGATCGCCGTAGCCAAAAAAATGACGATCGCCGTTCCGCTAAAAAATATCCAGGCTGCTTTTTGAAAATCCCTGTTTTTAAGTTTCCTTAAGCCCACGACAATCGTGATGAGTAATATTAAACCTGCAATACTTTCCAGTCCTGTCCAGTTCACTTCAGCGCGCATGTTGGCTTGCGCAAATTCATCATCAACATAAGGAATTAGTTTTTTAATATTCATCGCCGCAAAAGGAAGCGCCAATAATAATAAAGTGATGATTCCGCCCAGTATTGCAATAAAAATACCGACATATTTTTTGTACATCATTTCTTTTAATTGCCATTTATATAATGTGTATGCAGCAAGAAACGTCAGGGGGAACCAGGCCAGCGCAGAATAATGAATGATACGTGATTGAACGATGGTGAATAATATAGTGACGACCCAAAACAAAATAAGCATCCACACCTTAAAATCTTTATCGAAACGGCTCTTATAATTGCCTTTGAAAAAAGAAGGAATGGCAATCAGTGATGCTGGAAAACATCCTATCAATAAAACCACATAATGGTAACCCCAAAAACCTTTTTGTCCTGCATCATGCGTAGTGAAAAGACGATATTGGTATTTTAAGAATTCTTCAATGAACCACGGACCATTTTTCATGGTTTCATATCCATACCATGAACAGGTGACCACACTCGCAATTATCAAAAATAAAATGGCATGAAACCAGTTAAAGTAAAAACGAAAACGATTATATATAAAATAAATGCCCAGGGATAATATAAAAACCATCAACGCAACTTGTCCTTTTGTCAGGATGGCAAGTCCCATAAAGACCCCCGACCACAACACGTAATAAAGTGGTTTCCTTTTCAGATCATCTTTATCAAATCCATTTCTCTTCCAGTGATATAAAATGAAAAAGTATAAAGAAAGAAAAGTGAATAAATTAAACCAGGGGTCGATAATACCGGATTTAAAATACATATTGGGAAACAGCGAACCTCCATAGGCAAGTGCCCAAAGTATTCCGAATTTTCTATCGTAAATTCTGGAGCCGCATAAAAAAACAATTATCAACGTGCCAATTCCGCAAAGCGCATTGGGGAGGCGCGCCGCAAATTCATTTACGCCAAAAACATGCATCGCTGAACTTTGCATCCAAAAAAACATCGGCGGTTTTTCCCAAAAAGGCTTGAAGTTAATGTACACGCGACTGTAATCATTCATCTTGATCATTTCGCGGGAGCATTCAGCAAAATTTATCTCATCCCAATCGAATAAATGAACCCTCCCTAAAAAGGGAATAAAAAAAATGGCAGCCAGCACAGCTATAATGATGATAATATTTTTCTTGTTCAACTCCATTGATTTTAGTTTATCATTTCAGCTAACCGCGTTTTGCACCAATGACTTCCCCCCTGCCATTCTCGCCTCGTACATTTTTCTCTTCATCAATTTCCATTTGCACAAGCGATGAACGACAGAAACGCGCAAAACGCCTAATCCGTAAGTAATGCTTCTGTTGAAGTTAATGCTTGATGCTTCTTCAAAATACCTTGTCGGGCAGGTTATTTCTGCAATCTCATAACCGAGATAAATTATTTGTGAAAGCATTTCATTATCGAAAACAAAATCTTCCGAATTCACTTCATAATTTATTGTTTCCAGGACCTCGCGTGAAAATGCACGATAACCGGTATGATATTCTGCCACTTTTTGTCGCAGCATTACATTCTCAAAAAACGTCAACGCACGATTCGAGATATATTTATACAATGGCATTCCGCCACGTAATGCACCTTTGCCCAGGGTGCGCGCGCCAAGCACAACCTGATAAACATTATTGGCGATCAAATAAGCCATTGAAGGAATCAGCTTCGGCGTATATTGATAATCGGGATGAAGCATAATGATAATGTCGCCGCCGATTTCCAGCGCTTTGTTGTAACAGGTTTTTTGATTCCCGCCATATCCACGGTTCACATCATGTTTAATAATATGTGAAATCCCCAGCCTGTGGGCCTCTTCAATGGTTTTATCATTACTGTTGTCGTCGACCAAAATAACTTCATCAACAATATCAAAAGGAATTTCCTTGTAGGTTTTTTCAAGCGTTAATGCTGCGTTATACGCAGGCAAAACAATCACTAATTTTTTTCCATTTATCATAGCACTAATACTCAATTTTAAAATAACTCATTTTCTCTCCCGGGTTATTGAGCCATTCTTATTCCCTAAAATTATTTAGGACCAGCCTTTGTTCGTACTTCATCATGGTCGCCTTGCGAGCCGCTCATCGGTTGTCTGGCAAAGAGCTATACTTTCCCTGCTCGCCACTTCCCCGCAAGCCACCACACAATCATCGCCGAAACAAATCCATCAACGCTTCCCCAAAAAACATCCTGCAGAAAATGCTGAGCAAGATAGATTCTTGAATAAGCCACACTCGCCGCCAATAATAAGTACAAATAACTACGATTCTTATTTTTATCGAACAAAGATAATAGCGTAGCCAATGCAAAAGCAGATGCAGAATGCCCCGATGGAAAACTTGCATGACCCGTTAATGTCACGTTTTCAATAAAATGATTATAATGCGCATTCGCCAAAAAAACACTTGGTCTGGGCATCGGGAAAAAATATTTGAGTATCTGGACGATTGCGCCCGATAATAAAAAAGCGACAATTATTTCTATTCCGATCAAAAACCGCCGTTTAAAAAGGAATATAACAGCAATGGCTATGCTAAATAATCCGTCGCCGGCATTAGTATATACTGTAAAAAAATGGTCAATCCATTTTGCATGATAAGCGTTGAGTACAGTGAAAGAGTCTGCTTTTGAATAAAAACCCAGCAGTCCCATCATCATGATCATCAACAAAAAAAAGCCAAAAAAGAATTGCCGGTTAATGGCAACAACATTCTCTTTCATATTTGCCAAACATTAAATAGCTGCAAAGAAAGCATAACTGGTTAATAATTACTTCACAGGTAGCTCACAATTTCTTAACCTGCACGTAAAGTTCGGGTAATATCTGTTATAGACCTTTGACAAACCATTTGAAATGGATAAACGTTCCCTCGATGTTGCAGTTATTTCCGATGTTCATCTCGGAACTTATGGCTGCCGCGCAAAAGAACTGGTCAATTATCTGAAAAGTATATCTCCGAGCATTCTTATTCTCAACGGTGACATTATTGACGGTTGGCAATTCAGCAAACATTTTTTTCCTTCATCACACATGCTGGTGCTTAAAGAGATCATGCAGATGATGACAAACGGAACACGCGTGTTTTACATCACCGGCAACCACGATGAGATGCTGCGCCGTTATTGTGATGTGCAGATCGGAAATTTTACCCTCACCGATAAATTGGTTTTGGAGATTGACAATAAAATGACCTGGGTTTTCCATGGAGATGTTTTTGATAACACTACAAAAGGAGGGGCAAAGATCATCGCAAAAATGGGGAGCACAGGATATGGATTATTAATTCTTTTCAACCGCTTGGTGAATTTTATTTTGAAATGTTTCGGCCGAGAAAAAGTTTCCATTTCTCAAAAAGTAATGAGCGGCGTGAACAAAGCAGTAAGTAAGATAAATGATTTTGAAACCATCGCTGCTGAGCTAGCCATCGAAAAGAAATATGATTATGTGATTTGCGGACATATTCACCAGCCGCAAAAAAGAATTGTTGAAACAAAAGACGGGCAGGTTGTTTACCTCAATTCAGGCGATTGGATCGAACATCTGACGGCCCTGGAATATTCACAAAGCGAATGGAAGATTTTCCATTACGATGAAAAACAATTCCCGGCATTACACGCAGTTGACGACAAGCAGGAGCTAAATGTCATCACCGATAAAATCAATTTTTATATTAACTCGTTAGCAATTTAAACTTATGAAAATATTTTATGCAGTGCAAGCAACCGGTAACGGTCACATCAGCAGGGCAATGGAAATTTTGCCTCACCTGAAACAATATGGACAGGTTGATCTTTTTTTAAGCGGTGCCAATAGCACCCTCCAAATCGATGCCCCTGTAAAATACAGAAGCAAAGGCGTTTGCTTTTTTTATAACAGCAGCGGCAGTTTGCACTATTGGCAAACCGTCAAAAAGTTTGCACCAGCAAGGGTTTTACGCGAGGTGATAGATTTGCCCGTTCAAAATTATGATTTGGTAATAAACGATTTTGAATGCATCACTTCCTTAGCCTGCTCGTTCAAAAAAATCCCATCTGTAAATTTCGGGCACCAGGCAAGTTTTCAATCTGATAAAATTCCACGACCAAAAAATAAAAGTATTATTGGCGAATTTGTGTTGCACAATTATGCAAAAGCGTCTCAATACATTGGTTTGCATTTTAAATCCTACGATGATTTCATTTTATCACCCGTGATCAAGAAAAACATTTTATCGGCTGAGCCCCATAACAGCGGTCATATCACCGTTTATCTTCCATCATTCAATGATCATGTGATCAGCAAATATCTATCCCCGATAAAAGATTTTCAGTTTGAAGTTTTTTCAAAAGAAGTGAAACAGCCAGTGAAGGAGAATAATATTTTATTTGTCCCGGTTGATAAGAATAAATTCAATGAAAGTCTTATTGGTTGTCATGGAATCATTACCAATTCAGGGTTTGAGACACCTGCAGAAGCCTTATATCTTCGTAAAAAACTCCTAGTCATTCCGATAAAAGGACAATATGAGCAAGTTTGCAATGCTGTTGCTTTAGAGGAAATGGGCGTAAAAAGGATCAATTCATTGGATGAAAATTTTGCGGCCATCTTTTCAAATTGGATCAATAATGAAAATAAGATCAACTTCACTCCCGATCATTCTACCGAAGAGATCATCAGCTTTTTAATGCAGCGATGCAAATTGCAAAAGGAATTTGCGCCGGAAATGCAATATCCGGAACTTGCTTGGTGAACCCGTTATTTACAAATGGAGGAAGGAGAATATTTCAATTTTAGCAATATTGAGCATGTGCTACTGCACATTAACGAAAAAGCCACCGTCATAAAGATGAAGTGGCACTGCATGAGAAAATTTGGACTCTTTGCTCTATAAAAACCATTGTTAACAAGAACAATTCTGCATGCAAGGTAAGGTGATGGTATTACTAAAATCTTACTTGTAGATTATGATAACATTATCAGTGAGAGTGTTTATGCTTCAACACTTTTGCTTCGAGATAAAAAATGATCTCTTCAGAAATATTTTTTGATTGATCGCCAACGCGCTCCAGTTTGCGAATGATTGATAATACGTACAAAGCCTGGTCAATATCTTTCGGGTTTTGCTTCAGATATTCTTCTATAAGATTATTTGCGGCAATATTGATCTCGTCTAAAAATTCATCTTTTTTGAATACGCCTCGTGCAAGAATGGTGTCTTCATTTTCAAAGGCGGTAAGGGTATCTTCCAAAATATTTATTGACTCTTCATACATTTCTGTAAGCTTGGTTGCGTCAAGCAATTCGGGCTTAAATGGTTGTTCAGCACTGATAATATATTTTGCAATTCCTTCAGCAATGTCTCCGATTCTTTCCAGGTTTGAATTTATTTTTAAGACAGCGAGCACAAAACGAAGGTCGATAGCAACGGGTGTGAGCAAAGCAAAAATATTTTCGCAATCGCGGTCAATTTTTAATTCATAACCGTTAACTCTTCGCTCTTTCAGAATAACTTCGCGGGCAAGATCTTTATCATAGCTCATTAATGAAGTGCGCGCTTTTATCAGCTGTGAACGGACTAAGTTCCACATATTGATAACTTCATTTTTCAAAAAACCCAGTTCTGTTTCTAATTGTGTCATTATGTATTTACGATGTTAGATGTATGATTTTTTTATTTTCAGTGGACCTTTTCTGTTATAAAACCATCTCAATTATTCCATTATCCATTGTTCACTAACTAAACCTTCCTGTAATATAATTTTGTGTTCGGTTATCTCTCGGGTTGGTGAACATCTTTTTTGTATCGTCATATTCTACCAATTCGCCCATATAAAAGAAAGCTGTTCTGTCGCTAACGCGTGCAGCCTGTTGCATATTATGTGTCACAATGATAAGCGTGTAATTTGTCTTTAATTCGTGCAATAGATCTTCAACGCTCGAGGTGGAGATCGGATCAAGCGCCGATGTGGGTTCATCCAATAACAACACTTCGGGCTCCATGGCGATTGCCCTGGCGATACACAGGCGTTGCTGCTGGCCACCAGATAGAAAAGTTCCTTTCTTATGCAACGAATCTTTTACTTCTTTCCACAATGCTGCGCGGCTGAGTGATTGCTCAACAACTTTATCTCTTTCCCCTTTCGGCAATTTTATTCCATTCAATTTATATCCGGCAATAACGTTATCGTATATGCTAAGATTTGGAAATGGATTGGGTCGTTGAAACACCATTCCTATTTTCAGTCGTACAAAAATAGGGTGCATGCTGTAAACATCTTCATCGTTCAATACCATTTCGCCATTGCAGGTTGCCCCGGGAATCAATTCATGCATGCGGTTGATGCAGCGCAAGTATGTTGTTTTCCCACAACCCGAAGGACCCATTACGGCAATTACGTGATTTTTTGGAATTTCAATGTTCACATTTTTAACAACATGATTCTCGCCAAAATAAGCATTGAAATTTTTACTTCTTATAATTGTACTTTCCATCTTCTTGTTGTGAGCTTGGTAATAATGTTTAACAGTAACACCCATAATAATAATATAAGAGATGCCCCCCAGGCTAGATCAAGCCAGTCGTTATATGGACTGGTAGCATAGTTGTAAATAAGCAGCGGCAAACTTTGCATCGGTTTGGTAATATTTGTGCTGATATATGGATTGCCGAATGCGGTAAATAGAAGGGGTGCTGTTTCGCCGGCTATTCTTGCCACAGACAGTATGACACCGGATAATATTCCACTAATCCCACAGGGAACGATCACTTTTAATATCACACGATGAAAAGGCATGCCCAATGCAAATGCTGCTTCCTTTAATGAATCGGGAAGAAGTTTTAAAGTTTCTTCCGTGGAGCGAATGATAATCGGCAACATCATGATTGCTAATGCGACACTACCGGATAGAGCAGAAAATCCGCCCAATGGTTTTACTAACCAGAAGTATGCAACGATGCCGATAACAATTGAAGGAACGCCTTGCAAAATATCCACGCATAATCTGCTCCAGTATGCAAGGCGACTTTTTTTATTTTCATTTAAATAAATACCTCCCAAGATTCCGACCGGAATTGCAATGAGGGCAGCAACACCAATAATAATCATGCTTCCCAGTAAAGCGTTTGCAATACCCCCGCCACTTTCACCAACAGGTTTGGGAATGTTCACTAAAAAATGCCAATTTATCTTTGTAATTCCAGCACGAATAATATAAAGTAAGATGAAGATCAGCGGTACCACACAAACAAATGCCAAAAAAATGGTAAATATTTTTAGCGCCGAGCTTTTTGCAATTCTGTATTTTACGAGGTTGCTCATATCTTATTCGTTTGTAAAGCGGCTAATTATTTTTTTTCCGATCACATTGATAATAACAGTAACAAGAAATAACACCAAGCCGAGCTCGATCAGCGCTGATACATAAATAGGTTTATCTGCTTCAGTGAATTGATTAGCGATAACGCTTGCCATCGTGTTGCCCGGAGCAAAAATGCTTTTGGGAATAATGCTGGTGTTTCCGATAACCATGGTTACAGCCATCGTTTCACCGAGTGCGCGTCCCAGTGATAATAGAACTCCTGCAAATAATCCTGATTTTGTGTAAGGGAAAATGACACTCCGAATGACTTCCCATCTTGTTGCGCCCAGCGAATACGCTCCTTCTTTTAATTGTGAAGGGACCATCTGTATCATTGACCTGCCAAGCGATGCTGCATAAGGAATGATCATTACAGCCAGTATCAAGGAAGAACTGAAAATGCCAACACCAACCGGTTCCACTCCGATCTTTGATTCAAAACTTCTTACTATCGGAACTAAAACGGCAAGTCCCCAAAAACCATAAATGACGGATGGGACAGCGGCAATCAATTCAACCGTATTCTTTAAAAAATCTGAAAGCCACCCCTTTGGATAATATTCCCCCAGAAAAACGGCCACAGCAAACGAAAATGGAATGGAGATTATTAAAGCAAGAAATGAGGTTAATAAGGTACCCAATAAGAATGGAAATGCTCCATAAACATCCTGAACAGGGTCCCAAGTTTTACCCCACAAATATTTCAACCCTAATGCTTTTATTGAGGGCAAAGATTCCACTACCAGTGTAAGCAAAATACCAAATACCAGGATCACCATTACCAAACCAATTATCACCAGCGTTTTTTTAAAAACATTTTCAGTCCTTATTTGCCGGTAAGAACGTTTGATCCGCTTGATGGTATTTACCACTTCTGATGCTTTTGCAGAATTAATAACCCGCATCGGAATTTCCGAACTGCGGGTCATCATATCTTTTTCGACGGGAGCGTCCATAATTTACTTTTGAGAATTTAGAAGAAAGACGATAAAATGATCATTCAGTCTTCTAACTGCTTTCTTGTTACTACTTTCTTACTGCAAAATCGGTTTACCATCAAAGGTGGCAGATTTTAAAATCGCATCTCCAACGCTTACAACATTGGGAGAGAGCGGAGCATAATTCAATGCACTACTAAATTGTTGCCCGTCATGGATCACCCATGAAATCAATTTCAATAATTTCGTTGCCCTATCTGCTGAGCGATCATTATATTTCTGTTCTTTATAGATCAACACCCAGGAAAATCCGGAAATAGGATATCCATCAGGAGCGTCAGTATTGGTAAGAGAAATCTTTGAGTCTGCCGGAATGGTGATGTTTGCAGCAGCCGTAACACTGGCAATACTTGGCGTGATAAAATTGCCCGATTTATTTTGAATTTTTGCGAACGCCATATTATTCTGAATAGCGTAAGCAAGTTCAATATATCCTATTGCTCCAGGTGTTTGCTTGACACTGCCGGCAACACCTTCGTTACCTTTACCGCCTAAGCCAACCGGCCAATTAACTGCGGAACCTTTACCCACTTTACTGCTCCATTCTTCGCTTACTTTTGAAAGATAAGTTGTAAAAATATTTGTTGTGCCGCTTCCATCCGAACGATGCGCTATCACAATTCCTGTTGGTGGAAGTTTCACCCCTTTATTAATAGCAGCGATTTTTGGATCATCCCACTTGGTTATTTTTCCAAGAAAAATATCTGCAAGAACAGAAGGCGTTATTAATAGTGTATCTTTTATTTCTGGCAAATTATAGCTCAACACCACTGCGCCGGCAGTTACAGGGATATGTAACGCCGGAGCAGCTAATGCTGAATCTTGCTTGCCATTCATTGGCGCATCGGACGCGCCGAAATCTACTGTTTTATTGGTGAGCTGAGATATACCTGCTCCTGAACCGACAGACTGATAATTTACTTTTAGTCCGTTTATTTTATTGTATTCAGAAAACATTTTTGAGAATAACGGATTATCAAAAGTGCTTCCCGCGCCTATTAATGCGTCGCTAGATGAGGATGAAGACGTGCTATCCGTGCCTCCGCCCGATCCGCTGCCGCCGCTGCATGACGCAAAACTGAAAGCAACCAATAATGCTGATGCAAGCAATAAATGTTGAGATTTAAAAAAATTCCGTTTCATAAATTATTCTTAAGGAGTTGAAAAAATAAAATGGTCAGTTATTAAAATAATTAATGCGTAAATGGATAATACGAGTAAGAAGGGTTCTGGAAGAGCTTTCCAAAAGTAAAGTAGAAGGTCATTCTCCAAACCAAATCATGATCATGTGCCGCAGAACCAGTAAGATTAGCCTGTTGCCCGATATATTTATTATACCATATGTTTGGCATAACATGAACATTATTGATAGGTGAATAATCAAGTCCAAAAGACAAAAACCTTTCTTTATTATTGGGTTCATAGGACGTGCTCACCGTGTATAATGCAGCATACTTTGTATAAGTTGTATTGTCATACTTTGTGTTTGGATTATATATATCATATCTAAACCAAACTCTTAATTTGGTTTGAATAATATTTGCATGTGCATAGAAAGATATTCCCGTTGACCTTCCATCTAATGTATCTTTAGTGGTTGCATTCGTACCAACCTCACATTGTGTCAAACCATTAATGAATCCTTCAGTACCTATAGTAAATTTTTTATCAACCCAAACAACTGCTAATTTATTCATTTGCCGAGCCGCATGCCCGTGGTCGCCCATAACCCAATTCTGTCTTTGATAATCTGCATAAAAATCAATAATTAATTTTCGGTTCAGTAAGCCAACAAAAGCATCTCCGTAAAACCATTTGTAAACATTACCAGATAAAGTTTGAGGTTTTGCGCTTGTTCCATTTGCGACCAATAAATCATAGCCGTAAATCACAGATTTATCCGGTGTATTAAATCTTCCCTGCAATCCAAGACCAAAGTCAAATGATGGTGTCCTGCGTATATCCGTAATCGTTCTTTCAATAGGTCTTGAATAACTAAATAAGTTTTCTGTCACATAAGGAAAAGCCGGCGTAGGTTGCAAACCGAAAACCAAATCATTGCCTTTAAATAATAAGTCATGCCACCTCAAATTAGCAAACTTGATATAAGGAGTAAATTTATTATTCTGAAGAAGATCGCCACTGGTAAAATCATCCTCTGCTGCCAAAAGAAATTCAGTTGAAAATTTCTTGGTTATATTATAATCGTATCCAATATATATCCGGCGGAATTGGAATTGATTGGTGCTTTGTTTTACATTTGTATACTGATTATTTCCGCCTCTGTTCAATGAATCGCTGTGAGATTTATAAAATAAATCTCCAAATACGTATCCCCATATCCTGCCAGAATTTGGCGTTCCCGCCCTAAATGCTGAATCTGAATTCCATAGATACTGTGCTTTTGCTGAAGTGAATGAGATAACAAAAGCAAAAAATAAAATAGAAAAATAAAAATTTTTAGAATCAATTCTCCTTTTCATAAATAGTTTTGATTGTTTAAAAAGTATCCTGCAAAAGAAGAATTGTGCAATGACCGGAATGTTACGCCAATGTTACCTTAATGTTAACAAAACTGCGGACTTCAATCAAAAAATATTGCTGATTTTCTTGAATTTCTTTCCAAAAGAGAAGGGGTGAAGAAATATGTATGAAAAATCTTTTAGTCTAATAATTGAAATATTATTTAGGAGCATTTTTCCAATGCATCTTTCGATTTTTCAGTTCGTTTTCCAATAACCGGTGCTTCCGGGTTTTCTTTCATCTGAGCCTCGCAATATAAGGGTGTCGTTTTTATTCAGACTGCCGAATATTTCAACTCCGCTATCCATCGTAATGCCCTGTCGAACATCGACCCACTCTGCTTTGGAATTTTTTACCCGTATCACAAATTTTCTTTCCTGTGTAGTAACGATGGAAGATGCAGGGACTACAAACGATGCGGTTTGCCTGGTTATTTTCATTTGCGCATATGCAAATGCTCCTGCCTTTAATATCTTGTTTGAATTGTTAAAATCATATTCCCAAAGTTCTGTTCTTGTAGTTGGGTCGATGGTTTCCGTTTTCCTGGTAAGTTTAGCTAAAAATAATTTTTGAGGAAAAGCATCCATTCTGAATTGAATCGTATCCGATGAACCATAAGCGGCTATATAATTTTCCGGAACTGCAACGCGCAAACGCAATATTTTATTATTTTGAACAGTAACAATGGATGTGTTGATTCCGGTTAAATTACCAGGGTCTGCTTTGCGCGAAGTAATAACTCCATCAAAAGGTGCTTTCAAAATGAGATAGCCCGATACTTCTTTATATGATTGAGCAAGTTTTTCTGCTGCATGGTAAGAAGCACTATCTGCAAGCATTTGCTGCCTGTTTCGCTCAAGGTCAACAGGCGCCACAATGCCGGGCGTAGTTGCCTGAGAAGCTTTCCATAAGCGCTGATAATTATCGAGGCTCTCATTATATTTTGCTTTGGCGGCCAACAATGAGGTTTGAAATTCTTCATATTTCGTATTTACTTCTGGAGCTTCAATGACGGAAAGCGTTTGCCCTTTCCGAACGTAATCTCCAATATCCACTTTTACATCTTTTACATAACCCTGCACTTTAGCAAATAATTCAGTTTGTTCATATGGTAACAATTCGGCGGGAAGCTCAATCTTTTTTTCAACTTTCATTTGCGCTAATAAAAAAACAGGAATGGTGTCTGGATTATTAGCAGCAGAGTTATTATTTCCTACAGCTGAATTGTTAATTGCATTATTTCCACATGAGCTTATAATAATGTAGTAAACAATTGATACGATATAATTAAAAGGAGCCGGTTTCATATTTAATTATTTATTTTTCATCAAAATATCTACTATTTAAATCATCAGGATCAAGGGAAACAGAATGATATTTTTTTCTTCCTATACTCCAGTTATATAATTGAGGTAAAAAAAATAAAACACTGATGGCAGAAAAAATTAGCCCGCCAATAACTGCAACAGCAAGGGGGGCGGTTTGATCCCCTCCTTCGGTTGCGCCAAGCGACATGGGGATCATTCCTGCAATCATTGCGATGCTCGTCATTAAAATCGGCCGCATCCTTAATGAAGCTGCTTTTAAATGCAGATCTTTTGTATTCCCGTTTCTTCTTAGAAATTCAGCGCTGCTGATGTATAATACCCCGTTTGCGATAGCAACCCCAGTTGCCATAATGGTGCCCATGTAAGATTGAATATTGATCGTTTTGCCTGTAATTAATAACAAAAGTAGTGCACCCGCAATCACGGCAGGTATCACACTCAATGCTGTAATTGCAATTCTAAAGGATTGAAAGAAAATTACCATGATCAGAAATATAACCACAATAGCTATAATTAATCCATACCGCAAATCTGATAATGTTTGTTGCAATAATATTGGCTGACCACGCATAGAAATTTTAGTTCCATTGAAAGATTTGCTTACAGAATCAATAACCAATTGTGTTTTTTTAAAAACACTGCCCAAATCTTGCCTGAAAACATTTGCTGTTATGGTTATATATCGCTGCTGGTTGAGCCGGTCGTATTCTCCAACTATTGTCGTGCGGTTCCAGTCTGCCACTTCGTTCAAGTAATGCGTGTTTCCATTACCGGAAGAAACAGGAACGGTTTCGAGTTGTACTGTGCTGTTCATTTTGTATTCAGGATATTGCACCTGCACCTGGTAAGCCGTTCCGGTTGTTTTATCCAGCCAGTAACTTGGTGTAGTAAATCTGCTCGAAGTTGTAGCAGGCACAATAGATTTTGCAACCTGGTCGGCAGTAATATTTAATTGTCCCGCTTTTAGTCTATCAATATTCAATTTGATAGCCGGATATTTTAAGGGAGTTGCAATTTGCAGATCTCTTAATGATGTAATAGCTGATAACTTTTTTATCAAAGCATCTGCCGCCTGTTTTCCATTGTCAAGATTCCTGTTCACTATAATAATTTCAACAGGATTGGAGCTTCCGAGATTAAGTACCTGTTCTACAATATCTCCAGGTTCGAAAGAAATAATTGCAGCCGGAATATTTTTTTGTATGGCTGCACGCAATTGTTCTTGAAATTCTGCGATAGGCAATATTCCTTTTTTCAATTTTATTTTTGTAACTGATTCCTGTGGCCCGCTCGTCCACAAATGAATATTATTGATGGGGTAACTCGAAGGTTGAGTACCAATAAATGCAGAACTGATTTCAATATTTCCTTTGCCAACTATAGCTTCTGAAAGTTGCAATAGCTTATGTGTTGCATCTTCTGTTCTTTCTAATCTCGTACCAATGGGCATGCGTAAACGAACCTGCGTTTCTCCGCTGTCTGTTTTTGGAAAAAGTTCGGTGCCGATTAATCTAAAAAACAAAACACATAAAAAAATGGAGAAAATAATAAAGATGATGCTGATCACACCAGAACTGATTTGCCATTTTTTTCCTGCAGATTCATATTTAGCCTGCCATTTTTTAAAAGTGCTTTCCTTTTTAATAGAACTGTTTTTTTGATGTGGTTTCAATATCCAATTCGACATAACAGGAACAAAAGTTTGTGAAAGCAAAAAAGATGCGATCATAGCAAATCCAACTGCCATAGAGAGTGGCATAAACATCGCTTTTGGTATGCCTTTCATGAACAATGAAGGAACAAATACAGCTAAAATACTAAACAGTATTAGCAATTTTGGCGTAGCAATTTCTTTGCACGCATCTGAAATAGCACGGGCTTTGGGCTTATTCATTTCCTGGTGCCGATGAATATTTTCTACAGTAACCGTTGCTTCATCTACAAGTATTCCCACTGCCAAGGCCAAACCACCTAATGTAATTATGTTGATTGTTTGCCCTGTTAGAAATAACAAAACTACAGATGAAAGCAATGCTAAAGGAATAGTCATCACCACAATCAATGCGCTTCTGCTATCACCTAAAAACAACAGCACTACTAAACCGGTAAGTATTGCACCAAGGCCGCCCTCAAACAAAACTGTTTTTAAAGAATTAATCACATACCCGGATTGATCAAATTCATAACTCACTTTAATATCTGATGGAATTGCCGCCTGCATATCAGGCAACGCTTTTTTAACATTCTGTACAACATCCCACGTGGATGCATCCGCGCGTTTCGTTACCGGAATATATACTGATCGCTTACCATTGATCAACGCATAACTTGTGGTTACGTCTGACCCCATGCTGACTGTTGCGATATCTTTTATATAAATTGATGGACCGGCGCCTGAATGAATCGGCACATTATTCAGCTCACTAATATTTTCTATTACACTATTCTGCGGAGTAATATAAGTTGTATCACCAATGCGTACATTACCTGCAGGCGATATTGTATTTGCTTTTGCAAGCGCCTCCACTACGGCATCCGGAGACAAATTGTAACTGCGAATTTTATCAGGGTCAACGGTAATGAGTACTGTTTTTTGATTGCCTCCGAACGGTGGCGGAGCGGAAACTCCCGGCAATGTGGCAAACATAGGTCGCACACGAAAAAGTGCCAGATCTGAAATTTCCCCAAGAGAACGATTTTCAGAACTGAATACCAATTGCCCAACAGGTACGCTGCCTGCATCAAATCTCGTTATAAATGGAGGTACCGTACCCGGTGGCATAAATGCTCTTGCCCGATTTACATAGCCAACTACTTCAGCCATTGCCTGACTCATATCAGTGCCTTCATTGAATTCAATTTTTAATACGCATGCGCCTTGTATAGATTTTGAATCTACATACTTCACACCGGTGACATAAAGAAAATGATACTCATAATAAGATGAAATAAATCCTTCCATTTGCTCTGGAGATAATCCACCATAAGGCTGTGCAACATATACGGTAGGTAGCCCAAGTTTAGGAAAAATATCAATTTTAGAATTGATGATGGCGAGATAGGAAAAAAATAAAATCGCCAATACTGAAACAAGTATTGTGATCGGATGACGTAACGCTGCTATAATTAATTTCATCTCGGAATAATTATTTTTATCTAACCGCCATCCCATTAGATGGTTTACACAAATATCATTTTAATTGTTGCAAAAAAATATTAAGGTCCCCTTTTGCAACCGAAAAATCAAGTAAAGCATGCCACATTTGCAAATATGCATTGGTGTTAGTAACTTCTGCATTGAGCAGCTCATATTGTCCTTGGGTTAATCGCGTATAGTCTATCAATCCGCTTTTATAACTTATTTCTAATCCATTGTAAGCGTATATTGCAAATTGCTTTTGTAAATTTGTTTGTTCCGCTATTTGTTTATTTTGATTAAAATTAATAAGTGCTGATTCTAATTGTTTCTGCAGATCAAGTTTAGTTTGTGATACCATTGCCTCGTCCGATTTCAAAAGTGATTGATATTGTTTCTTCTGAATATTTATTTGCGAAAACTGTAAAATCGGAAAACTTAATTGAATGCCTGCGCCATAATTTGTTCGTGATAAATTCCATCCATCCATTTTGTTTACAACCCCGTTGTATTCCACGCCCGACCCTCTGCCATAAGCATTTCCCCAAACATCGAGATGTGGTCTCCACGTAGTTTGAATCGCTTTTAAAGATGCCTTACTGAACTCCTGTTTTGATTGATAATATTGCAATACCGGATTATCAGCAAGTGCCATACTGGTATCCGGAAGTGATGGAAAATTCGTAGCCAATAAACTATCTGACAAAATAATATCTGTTGATGATTGTTGCAAACCTGTAAGTCTTCCCAATTCTTCAAGTTGCAATTGAAATATTTTCTTCGCAGAATAATACATCACTCTGGCCTGCGCCAGTGCGCTTTGAAATTGAATCGTATCAATGCCGGGGCGTATTCCTTCCCTTGCTAATACCAATGATTGATTCCAAGAAACTTCAACACGATGGACATTTGCCTGAACCGTTAATAATAATTGCTGAAGATAAACAGCGTCAAGATAACTGAACATGGCTGAATATTGTTGCTTAAACAATGCTTGATTGTATAAGGCATTCGCCAAGTGAAATTGAGCAGTTGCTTTTTCTATTGCGGCATTACGTTGCCCGAATGTGATTGGGCTCCATTTTACGAACATTGATAATGCGGTACCGGGCACAAAATTAATATTATTATTTGAAGAGGGCGGACCTGTAATGGGCATTATCAAACCCGGATAACTCATCCCTGTAATATTATTGTAAGTAGAATAGTTTGCCTGATAACCGACTGAAACATCGGGAACAAATGTGTTTTTTGCAAGGTTTATGTTTTGTGATTCGGCGTTTGACTGATCTTTATATGCCTGTATTTGCGGCAAATTATTTTGGACTAATGAAGCAATTTCTTTCAGCGATATTATTTTTTTCTGCGCAACACAGTCAGTGTAAATAATAATAAAAGATAAAAAAATAACTCGCCTTGCGTAAGTTCTCATTTTATTTTGTTTGAGATTGAGACGGCGTTTACTAAAGCTACTGAAAAAGTATTGATTGTTCGCGCCTTGAAATATATGAATCATTTAGCCGTGGAATTAATCTGGAAATTACTTTAATGTTAACATTAGTATCCTATTTCTATTCCCTATTGAGAATCATAATCAAAAATTTTAAGAATTTTGGAACGAATAGTTTAACTTGAATTATGGGTACTTACGCTAATGAAGATCCTCTGCAATTATCAAGCGCGATAAATAAAAAACTTACAAATTTTGGCATTACTAAGACATTTAAAGAAGGTGATATAATTCTCAGCGAGCATTCTTATATCCGTTCCATTCCTATCGTAAGAAAAGGGTCTTTACGGGTGATGCGAACAGATGATGAAGGAAAAGAAATTCTCCTATATTATATCAAGCCCGGCGAAAGTTGTATCATGTCTTTTTTGGGCGGATTACATGATGATACCAGTAAGATAAAAGCAGTTGCGGAGGAAGAATCGGAGGTTTTGTTGCTGCCGGTTGATAAAGTTAGTCTGCTGATCAAAGAATATCCCGAATGGCTCGACTATATCTTTAAATTATACCACAAACGTTTTGAAGAATTGCTTGAGGTAGTTAATGCAATTGCTTTTAAAAAAATGGATGAACGCATTCTTCAATTACTGCGCGAAAAAAAGAAATTGACAAATTCTCTTGAAATTAATATCACTCATCAGCAATTGGCAGATGAGCTTGGAACAGCCCGGGTTGTGGTTTCCCGCCTGCTGAAACAAATGGAAACAGATGGTGTTGTGAGCCTTTCCAGAAATAAGATTTCCCTTATGTAACATATGTTACCAAAAGTTCCTTTCGTGTGATTGAAATTTGTGATGAAAAAAATTTCAAACATCATGAAAAAGAATATGGGCCCGGCAGACCGGATTATCAGGATAGCTGCTGCCGTTATCATCGCGCTATTATACTATTTCAATAAAATCAGCGGAACAACCGCTATTATCCTGCTTGTTATTGCATCGGTTTTTATTCTCACCAGCTTTATTAGTTTCTGCCCTTTATATCTGCCTTTTGGCATCAGCACAAGAAAAAAGAAAGAATAATATTTAAAATCAAATTCTAATAAATGAACAAAACAATTGTAGATGTAAGAACGCCGGAAGAATATGCACCCGGTCATGTGAAAGGTTCGATCAATATTCCGTTACAAGAACTGAATACGCGCTTGGACGAGATCAAAGAAATAAAAGGTGATATTATTTTATGTTGTGCATCAGGGGTAAGAAGTGCAAAGGCGTATCGTTTATTGCAGCAAAATGGTTTTAGCAATATGTCAAATGGGGGTAGTTGGATGGATATTGATGCATTATTGGTTAATCACTAAAATATTTTTGAATGATTGAGTTGATAAAGAAAATGTTTCGCAAGTCTCCGAAAGTTGATTTTGCCACAGTAATAGCAAATGGCGCATTGATTTTAGATGTACGCAGCAAAAGCGAATATGCTGGGGGCCATATAAAAGACTCCATGAACATACCCTTAAATGAGTTGCCCGCTCAGTTAAAAAAATTGAAGCAGGAAAAAACAATTATTACCTGCTGTGCATCCGGCATGCGGAGCGCATCTGCCAAAAATATCTTGCAATCGAAAGGGTTTACTGTTTATAATGGCGGCAGCTGGTCCGGCCTAAAAAAATATGTACAATGAATGAAATAAAGCAAATGATATTTAATAACTGGCATTTGATGCGAATTGTTCGTTTGGCAATCGGAATTTTCATTGGCATAAATGCAATCATCATGCAAGAAGCGCTACCAGGCATTATAGCAGCCATTTTTCTTTTTCAGGCAATCACAAATACCGGTTGTTGTGCCGGAAGTTGCGCTCTGCCTTCAAGAAAAACCAATAATCAAAATCAATCGAACACATTATTTGAAAAAATTAAAAATGATTAGTTATGGAAAACGCACATTTTTATGAAGTGGATGTAACTTGGGAAGAAGGACGGAAGGGATCAATGTCTTCTCCGGCTTTGAACAATAATATTGAAGTGGCCACGCCGCCCGAATTTGCTAAGGGCATTGCAGGCATTTGGTCGCCAGAACATTTATTAGTAGCTGCAGTAAACAGTTGCCTGATGACAACTTTTTTGGCGATTGCAGAAAATTCAAAATTAAATTTTAAAGATTTTAATTGCGGCGCCAGCGGCAAATTGGAAAAAGCAGATGGAAAATATATGATCACGGAAATAATATTATCGCCTGTACTCACTATTCCCGATGAACATGAAATGGAAAGAGCAGAAAGAATTTTGCAAAAAGCAGAATTGGCATGTCTGATTTCAAATTCAGTAAAATCGAAAGTAATAATGCAACCCAAAATAAAGGTTCAGAACGATCAATCATGCTGATAAAAAAAAATATTGAATGGGCCGTGTGGCTCAGCAGATCTTTGCGTTGGGGTTTTGGGGCCTTTTCAATCTGGCTTGGAATCCGTAATGATCATAACTGGCCTGCCATCATTTTTGGCGCGGCATTGTTCATTACTGGATTCTTTAAGCCAATAAGATGCATTAATGAAAATTGTGAATCTTAACATTCAACATAGGAAACCATTTTTTAATTTATTATAGCTCCCTCCTTGATCTCATCATTCGCATTTGAAATCACCGTTTCGCCAGCCTGTAATGCGCCAACAATTTCCGTTTTTCCACTTGCTTCATTGCCGGTGATCACATCTACTTTTACCGCTTTGTTATTTCTTGCCACAATCACATATTTTCTTTCGGTTGAAATCACGACTGCAGATTTTGGAACTGATAATGCATTGGGGTTGCCATCTGAATTGAATAACACATCTGCATACATACCCGGAGCCAGCGCTCCATCTGCATTGTAAACGTCTAATTCAATTCGCTCTGAACGAAACTGTGCATTAATATTCATGGAAACCCGGCTGATATGTCCCTTTCGTTCAACTCCTGGAAATGCAGAGAGTTCAAATGAAATGCTGTCATTTTTATTTTTCAAACTGGCAACCGTGCTTTCAGGAATATCCACCTGCAAACGCAAATGATCAACTTGTTTTAATTCGAGCATGGGTTTCCCATCTTTTGCCTCAGCGCTTACCAGTGCACCGGGATGAACATTTCTTTGGGTGATCACTCCGCTAAAAGGGGCAGTAACAATTAAATAATCCATCATGGTTTGTTGCATTTGCCAGTTTGCTTTTTCAGCATTGCTTAACGAACTATCAGCTTCTGCTTTACTTTTCGCAGTTGCCAGATCAAGCGGCGAGATTGCCCCCGGCGTTTCGGATGCTTCTTTTAGTCTTTCGTAATTTTCTTTCGCAATGGTATAATCTGATTTTGCCTGGGCATATTTTTCTCTTGCCTGCGCAACAGCTTGTTCTAACTCCGGCGCCTCGAGTGTCATCAATCTTTGTCCTTTTTTTACGTGCGAGCCAATATCAACCGAGACTGTTTTCACATAACCATTCACTTTAGGAAAGATGCTCACTTCCTGGTAGGCGGCTAACTGCGCCGGCAATTTCAATTGTTCGCTGACTTTTGCTTTTTCTACTTTTGCGAGAACATAATGTGGACTTGCATTTTCTGATGCAGGTTTATTTTCAGATGCTTTATTATCAGAACAAGAGTAGAAAAGAATAATTGCTGATATAACCGTTATAATATTTTTTTTCATTGTGAATTGTTATTTATGATTTGCCACTGGTACACAGAAGAACAGGAATTCTGTGTACCAGTGTTTGATGGCATTTATTGCCGAATAAAAAATTAATTGCAGCAATGTGCGAGTTCCCCCCGTGCCGGTATGGACGGTCGATGCTGAATAGATATGCTGAATTCTGGTACATAAGATCACCCATTGTTATCATTATTTTCATCTTCCGGCAAAAGAGAAACCGTACCAAAAGATTTTTTTTGTTGAATCCATCCATAAACCAAGGGCACCATATATAATGCGGCAAAAGTCGAAGCTGCCAGACCCCCGATCACCGCGCGACCTAAGGGCGCAGACTGGTCGCCGGATTCGCCCAGACCACTAGCCATGGGAACCATTCCGGCGATCATTGCCATGCTCGTCATTAATATCGGGCGCAACCTGATGCTTGCTGAAACTGTTGCCGCCTTGAAGGGATCCTTATATTCTAGCCGCAAATTTTCGGCATTGGTTACAATCAAAATTGCATTAGCAACAGATACGCCAACTGCCATGATAATTCCCATATAAGATTGCAGGTTAAGTGTGGCCCCGGTTATCAGCAATACGATCATTGAGCCGGACAAAACCGCCGGAACTGTCGCCAGCACTGCCACAGACAGACCGAAGGATTGATAATTCGCAGCAAGCAATAATAATATCACCACAATGGCAGCGATCAAACCACTTTGCAATGAGTCGAGTGTTTCAATGAGTAATGATGACATCCCTTTTATTTCCGGGACTAAACCTGTTGGCGGTTTGCCGAGATCATCAATGGCTTTTTGAACTGCTGTTGTTGCAGTTCCCAAATCTTTTTTATTAATGTTTGCGCTTACGGTTACAAATCTTCGCGGGCCGCTTCTGTCGTATTCCCCGGGAATGGTGTCGAGTGAAAATGTTGCTACATCTGCAAGCACGGGACGCATCTGTCCCTGCACCAGTGGAATTGATTTCAATTGTTCCGGTGAATTCATAATGTATTCCGGAATGAAGATCTGTGTTTGATAGGTATAAGATGTTTTATCATCAAGCCATAAATTTTTATTGGTAAAACGGCTGGATGATGTTGCATCGGTAATACTTTTGGAAACATTATCAATGGTAAGATTCATCAGGGCTAATTTTTGCCTGTCAATGGAAATATTAATAACAGGTTCTTTGAGCGGTTGTGCAATTTGAACATCGCGGAGAAAAGAAATGCTTTTTAATTTTTCCAATAAGCGTGCAGAATAATCTTCAATGTCCTTCATATTTTTTCCGGCAATGCGCACTTCAATGGGTGTTGATGCGCCTTGAGCCATGATTTTTTCTGTGAGTTCAATCGGTTCGAAAGAAATTTTTACCTGCGGATATTTTTCTGCAATTCTTTTTCGTAATTCTTCTTTCAAATCGTCCATCTTCACTTTATAGTTCTCATCAATATTCACTTGTATCACCGCTTCATGCGTACCGCTGGAAAAAACATAGAGATTACTGGTTCCGAAATTGCTTGGTATCAATCCCACATGCGCTGAGCTGATGGCAATATTTCCGTTAACGGTTGAATCGATAATGTCCAAAATATTTTTTGTAGCTTCTTCAGTCACTTCCAATCTCGTTCCATCGGGTTCGCGGATGCGCAATTGCAATTGCCCCACATTACTTTTCGGCAACAGGTCTTTTCCAATCGTAACAAAACAAAAAGCAGCTGCGCCGAATGCGGCAATCAAATAAATAATAACAATTAATTTTCTGCGCGGCATCCATTTTTCCAACCTCTTTGCCAATCCATTTTTTATTTTTTGAAAAAAATCATTTTGTTCCGGATGCTTCACATCTTGTCTGGAGTGTTCTCCAACTTCATCAACTTCCGCATCGTTAAGCGCCAGACCCGCATGAGCGTGAGGCTTACTATGATTATATTGAAATTTTTCTGCCTTCAATAACCAGTTTGAAATAACCGGCACTAAGGTTTGGGCAGCAATGAAAGAAACGATCATCGCAAATGCAATGGACAAGGATAAAGGAAGGAACATTGCTTTGGGAACACCATTCATTACAAATGAAGGGGCGAACACAGCAAGAATACAAAGCAATATCAATAGTAATGGAAAAGAGATTTCTGAGCAAGCATCAAGTATTGCCTGCTTCTTATTTTTCCCCATTTCCAGGTGCTGATGAATATTCTCAATGGTAACCGTTGCCTGGTCGACTAAAATCCCGATGGCAAGCGCAAGCCCGCTCAAAGTCATGATATTGATTGTTTGTCCGGCAAGATTTAAGAAGAAAACGGCGCTTAACACAGAAACAGGAATGGTGATGATAACGACCAAACTGCTTCGCCAGTCGCGCAAAAAAAGCAACACCATTAATCCGGTTAATATCGCGCCAAGAATCCCTTCAATCATCAAACTTTTTGCCGCGTTGATAACAAATATGGACTGATCGAATTCATAACTGAGATTAATATCATCCGGCAGTAATGATTTCATGTCCGGCAATTTTTTGCGCAGGGTATTCACCACATCCAAGGTTGATGCATCAGCGGTTTTCACAACCGGGATATAAACCGAGCGCTTGCCATTTACCAAGGCATAATCAACTGTAACGTCGGCAGCATCTGCCACCCGGGCAACATCTTTCACAAAAATGGTTGTAGAGCCATTGCTCTTTACAGGAATATCATTGAACTGTTCAACTTTGTCTTCGAGCGAATTGATCGTCGTCATATACATCATGCTATCCACCCGCAAATTTCCTGCAGGTGTAATGGCATTATTTTTCACGACTGCTTCCACAACTTCATCAGGAGAAAGATTATAGGTTCTCAATTTTTGCGGATCAACATTGATCACCACGGTTCTTGCGTTGGAGCCAAAAGGCGGAGCAGAAGACATCCCGGGAACTGTCGCAAACAGCGGACGAATGCGGGTTAGCGCAATATCAAATATATCTTTGAGCGACCTTGTCTTGCTCGAAAAAACCAATTCACCTACAGGTAATGATGATGCGTCGAAACGAATTACCTGCGGTGGCAATGAGCCAGGGGGAAAAAAGGCGGATACACGATTCACCTGCAATGCCACTTGCGCAGATGCTTCAGCCATATTGGTATTCTCATAGAATGTGAGTTTGATGAGTGATAAGCCCTGCACATTTTTGCTCTCAATATTTTTTATCCCATTGATATATAAAAACTGGTCCTGCATTCTTGTTGCAAAAAAACCTTCCATTTGTTTTGGCGACATCCCTCCATATTGTTCGATAACATAGATTGTTGGAAGATTGAGTTTCGGAAAAATATCAATCGGTATTGAGCGAATGGCAACCACAGAAAATAATAAAAGACCCATGAACAACACGAGCACCGTGATTGGTCTTTTTAATGCGGCACGTACCATGAATTATTTTTTAATTGATTGAATGAATAAATCCATATTGCCTGTTGCGGCTGCTTTGTCAAGGTTTGCCAGCAACCAATCGCTGAGCGTTTGCACATAATCTGACTGAGCGCGATACAATACAAATGATGCGTTGGTCAAATCGATCAGGTTAATAATGCCCGCTTTATACTGCGCCGTTTTTTGATTGTAGGTATCCTCAGAAGATTTTATCTGCACCGGAATCTCGAACAAATTTTTTACCGAGGTCACAATTGCTTCTTCGGCCTGGTTGCTTACATTTTGCAAAGAAAGCTGCTGTTGTTGTAAATCATAATCGCTGGCTTCGGTGTTTAAATGACTGATCGCCAATTTATCTTTCCTGTGTACGACATTAAAAAGATCGTACACAAAGGTTGCACCGAACATATAATTGAATCGCTGATAACCCAGTCCCTCACTGAAGGATTTGTAATCACCGTTATAATCTATACTTGAACCACGCGCCCATCCGGTTGCATTCAAGTAAACTCTTGGTAAAAATGTTTTCTTTACTAAAGTTTCAGTTTGCTGGTACAACAATTCTTGTTTGTTATAATAATCAATCATTGGATTGTTTAAACCATCGTTGGAATTCGCTTGCGACAAAACACCAAGCGCATCCAGGTAATTTTTTGTTTGAGAAGTGTCAATCAAGAAATTATTTACAGCAATGCCCGTCAGGTAAGAAAGTTCCTGTTGCTGCTGGCGGATTTGCCCATCTACCTGATTATATGTGATGCGGCTTTTTGATAACTCGGCCATTGCCAGCGAAGAATCTGCCCCGGCTTTTATTCCGCTTCTCGTTACGGCTTCAATTACTTTATAAATCGATTCGTAACGACTCACATTTTCTTTTTCAATTGCTAATTGAAACTGGTTTTTTAATATATCGAAATACAATTTCCCGACCCACCATTTCAGTAAATATTTTTCCCTTTCCAAATCTGCCTGGGTGAGATTTGAATATGCTTTTGCATTATCAACTTTCGCTTTTTTCAAACCAAAATCCAATAATTCATACTGGCTTTGAAAAATGGCGATGTTGCCTACTGCAGATTGATAATCATTCGCAGGCCGCACGCCACTTGAAGTTGAAGGGATAATGCCATAGGACAAGTAAGAGCCGGGAATAGAATTGTCCGTCCCCAATGTTAGTTCGTCTGCAATAAATGCATTGGGTAAAAATGAATGTCGCGCATCTGTGATGCCTGCCTTTGATGCATCTACCAATGCTTGTTTTTGTAAAAGAATCGGCATATGATGTTCAGCGGAATCAACAAAATCGGATAATGAATATTTTTTTTGTTGCTGTGCATTTGCAACAGCAATAAACATCACTGATATGGATAATAGTAACCAGGCTGCTTTGTACGGAACAACCATGAAATAATTTTTAATGAATAAATAAATTGCTTAAATAAAGAAAAGATCAGGCAAACACCGGTGGCCCGCGAAGTGAAATAGTATTTATTTTGATGCCACCAATATGTTCCTCTCCAAAATAAGACTTTACAGCAGCCTCTGAATAAAAAGGCTGAAATTCAAAATCATGAGAGGGAACTATGACCTCATCTTTTGGATGAAACCGCTTATTAAGATAGGAAAGCGATTTGTTCGCCTTACTTTCATTTCTTAGAGCTAAGATTTTCCCGGTATGTGAATTTGCAACAGAATTTTGCCTACAGGTTTCTACTTCTAAAGATTCCTGAGAATGAGAAGAAGTGTACCGTAAAAGAAGTTGAACACTAAAAAAAACAAAATAAACGGACAGCAATAATACTTTAAAAAAAAGCCTGCCATATTGTTTATTTCTGGAATTCATGGAAGGCGAAGTTAACCACTAATCATATCAAATTAAAGCAGGCGCTGTAAATTTCTTGTTAAGGGTGGTAATACCAGGCAGATGAAGGTTATAACGCATCAATGATCTCTTTGTCAAAAGGCTGAACGCCTGATGCAAAATAATTCAGTAAGGTTCCGTTTTCATCAATAAGATACTTGCAAAAATTCCATTGCGGTGGTTGATCATTCCACCCATTTTTATTTTTATCGCTTAACCATTTGAATACTTCATTTTGTTCAGCCCTTTTTATTACGTGACTTTTTTTTACCAAGGGAAAAGTTACGCCAAAATTTATTTTACAAAAATTCGCAATTTCTTCATCGTTTGCTTTTTCCTGTTCGCCAAAATCGTTCGAGGGAAATCCAATTATCTCCAGTTTATTCCTATACTGTTCATGCAGTTTTTGCAGATCATCATATTGTGGCGTATAACCACAAGCTGAAGCTGTGTTGACCAGCAGCACTTTTTTATTCTTAAAGCCATTGAAATCAATGATGTTTCCATTATTACCAATTGCGGTCAGCGAATAAAATGATACAATCGGCTTCGCATTATTTATATTGGCATTGATATTCATGTTCACTCCTTTCTTGCGGCTGATTTTTGCCAGCAGCGGATAAACCAATTTGATGATCCTTTGTCTAAGCGTCATTTTTTATTTTTTTGTTTCCGGCATTTGTGCATGAGTGGCATCCTCGAGTCGTACACTTGTGTTCCTGAATGGGTGCACAAGCCTAATAATTCAAATTCCTGACAACACCTTTCATACACTACCTGATGAATAATTTAAACCATTTCAATTTCCCTTTGAATGGCGGGTATTTTAAGTTCGGGTCAAACCATGTTGCCGTTTTCATTACTGCTTTATTGTGCGTAAATGTATCAAACGAATATTTTCCATGATAGGCGCCGGTACCGCTATTTCCAATTCCGCCAAAAGGCAGGTTATGATTGGCAAAATGCCAGCAGGTATTATTTATACAACCACCGCCAAACTGAATTTGTTCAATCCATTCCTTTTCTTTTTTTGTGTCGGTGGTAAAAACATAAAAAGATAAAGGTTTCGGGTTCTTTTGAATGATATTGACTGCATCTTCCCGAATGGTAAAACCAAAAACAGGCAGTATCGGTCCAAAAATTTCTTCTGTCATTAATGGTGAATCTAAATAAACATCTTCTATTATTGTTGGTGCAATAAATAATTTCGACCTGTCATTATCTCCACCAAAAATGATTTTGCCTTCATGCAAATATTTTTTCAGTGCGTCGAATCTTTTTTCGTTAATGATCTTTCCGTAACTATCACTTTGCGATGCATTTTCGCCGAAAAAGAAAATGATCGTTTCTTTCAGCTTTTTAATGAAGGCTTCTTTTATTGTTTCATCCACCAACACATAATCCGGTGCAATGCAGGTCTGTCCGGCATTTGCAAATTTGCCCAAAGCAATTCTTCGTGCTGCCACCGTAATATTTGCATCAGCTTCAATAACTGCCGGGCTTTTCCCGCCTAATTCCAATGTTACCGGAATAAGGTTATTTGCGGCGAGCTGATAAATAATCTTACCCACCGGTATACTTCCTGTAAAAAAAATATGATCGAAACGAAAATCCTTCATCATTGCCGGAATCGCTTCGGCGCCATCGCCCTGAACAACACAAACATACTCTTCTGTAAAAATTTCTTTAATGATCTTTTCGATAACTGCAGATGTTGCCGGTGACAATTCAGATGGCTTTAACACCACACAATTGCCGGCAGCAATTGCGCCAACCATTGGGATCAATGCAAGTTGAAATGGATAATTCCATGGGGCAATAATTAGTACTACGCCTAATGGCTCGCGATAAATTTTACAAGATGAAGGAAAATTAACGAGATTATCAGGGGCTGACTGTGGTCGCATCCAGTTGCGCAGATTTCTTATCGCCGAATTAATTTCTGCCAACAATAATCCACTTTCCGTGGCGTAAGTTTCTTCAGGGCTTTTTTTCAGATCAGTGAATAATGCAGCGTCAATCTCTTTTTCATATTTCAGCACTGCATTTTTCAATGCGTGTAATTGCTGTCTGCGAAATGAATAATCTCGGGTTGCGCCGTTAAAAAAATAACGTCGCATTGATTCCAAATTGGTGCCATTAATAAATTCCGGCATAGTTGATGTTTTGCATTTTTAAAGTTAGGGATTATTTGATGTAAGATGCGAACGAGGGGGTGCGAGATGTTTTTTAAAAAGATAATACTGTTTTTAAAGATTATGCTGAACTTTGAAACATGACTGACGAATATTATATGTTGCAGGCTTTGAAAGAAGCCCGAAAAGCGTTGGAGATTGATGAAGTGCCAATAGGTGCGGTAATAGTAATGAATGGAAAAATTATTGCGCGCGGGCATAACGAGGTTGAAAAATTAAATGATTCCACCGGACACGCAGAAATCATTGCACTCACCTCTGCATTTAATTTTTTAGGCAGCAAATATTTGCCGGAAGCCACCATTTACATTACCCTTGAACCTTGCTTAATGTGTGCAGGCGCTTTATACTGGAGTAAGATCGGGCGTGTTGTTTACGGTGCTGACGATGAAAAAAACGGGCATCGTAAATTTGTAATCCCACTTCCATCAATAGAAGGCGTGGGCATTGGACCCTGGCCGTTTCATCCGAAAACAGAATTGGTCAAAGGAGTTCTGAAAGAAGAATGTTCGATGTTGATAAAAGAATTTTTTAAAGGGAAGAGATGAACAATGATATTTGCATTTTCAAATTTAAACCATGCCAATACCAGATAATATTAAAGCAGCGTATGCATCAGTAAAGAGTTATCCTGATTTGGCAGCCAAACTTATCAATGCAGGCGTGCAGTCCTATACAGTTGATGTAGCAAGTGGCACCACGGTATACCGGCTTATGGATGGCTCTGTTCATTTTAATACAAACACAAATGAACCGAGGGTGATTGCAAAAAAGTTTGACGAAGCGCTCACCATACAAACCATTCGTGATAACCAGCAAGGCAAAACAGATTATCCTGGTTTTATGAATGGAATTGCAGATGCAGGAGTGCGTTTTTATGAAGCATCACTTAATCCAAATAAAAAAATCATTTATATAGGAAGCGGCGGTTTTTATGAAGAAGCAATTCCGGTATAGGAGGAATATTTCCTATAGCTTTTTGATCTTGATATTTTTAAACCAAATTCCGCCGCCGTGATCTTGTAGTGCGATCAATCCGGTCTTGGCAACACCATAATCGGGATGATCTTTCCATTTCCCCTGTATTTTTAGTTTTTCCCATTCCGGTGTCCATGCTGTAAAATCGGCAACCTTCACGTCATTCAGCCAATGTTCAACATGCGCGCCATTGACGATCAGCCGAGAATGATTGTATTCCCCCGCAGGTTTTGAAGCAATTTTTGTTGGTGGATGCATGGCATAATCTGCGCCGCTTTTCTGCCAGTCTTCTAATTTTTCTTCATAACCCAAATCATCAATCAACTGGTATTCGGGTCCGGTCTCATACGATCCATCGTGCGTTTCCTGCACGTGATATAATAACCCACTGTTAGCGCTCTTGCTCACTTTCCAATCAAATTGAATTTCAAAACTTGCATATTTTTCCCTGGTAACGAGATCTGCGCGATGCTGCACTCCATCTTTCTTACAATACAATTCTCCGTTGATCACCTGCCAGCTATCCTCTGGTTTGTTTTGATAAGTGCGCCAGTTATTGGTTGTTTTCCCATCAAATAACAATATCCATCCTGCTTTTTTTTCGGCGGCAGATAGTTCATTGTCCTTTTGCTGAACATTATCTTTTTGAAAGGAGGAAAATGCGATGGAAGCTGCTACAAAAGCAACTGCAAAATATTTTTTGTACATAAGATCAATTTAAAGAAGCTGAAAGTTAATGAAGTTTTTTGTTCCCGTTTCGTGGAAATTATTTCCTGAGTTCAATGACCATTAGATTTATTCTATTGGGCAAACCAAAAGCTATCGGCCGGACATTTGTGCGGCATTTGTTTTGAGTAATAAACTTTAGGCTTGTACATTTGTTGTCCATAAATAATCAATCTAAATTTTTAAATATTAAATCTTATGGCATTTACATTACCAGCGCTTCCATATGCACATGATGCTTTGGAACCATATATTGACACAACAACCATGCAAATACACCATGGCAAACATCATCAGGCCTACGTAGACAATTTAAATAAAGCAATTGCCGGAACACCAAATGAAAATAAATCGTTGGAAGAATTAGTGAAAGCTGCGGGTACCATTAGTCCTGCTGTTCGTAATAATGGCGGCGGACATTGGAACCACAGTTTCTTTTGGCAAATATTAGGGCCAAAAGCGGGTGGCATCCCAACGGGTGCACTTGGAGAGGCAATGAATTCAACCTTCGGTTCATTTGATGCGTTCAAAGAGAAATTCAGCGCCGCCGGCGTTGGCAGATTTGGAAGCGGTTGGGCATGGCTGATACTCAAAGAAGGAAAATTAGAGATCAGTTCGACACCAAACCAGGATAATCCCTTAATGGATGTTGCGGAAGTAAAAGGTTCGCCAATATTAGGCGTTGATGTTTGGGAACACGCTTATTATTTAAAATATCAAAATCGCCGTCCTGAATATTTGACCAATATCTGGAATGTTATTAACTGGAACAAAGTGGCCGAACACTTTGCGTCAGCAAAGTAAAAATTGTTTCAGAAATTTTATGTTACTTGCAATCCCGATGTAGTAAGCATCGGGATTCATTTTTAAATATGTTGTATGAATAAACTCCTCCAACTCCTGATCATCATTTTTATTTCTGTTTTTATTTGCTCATGCCACCATAAAAAAATTGTGGTTTATGGCGATAATGATATCCAGGTTGATGATACGAAAAAGAATATTTCAGTTAGTGATGGGACAACTTTTACGGTAAAAGAATTGGAGTTTAGCGATGGTGGCGCAGTTGATCTGAATGTGCAGTGGCCGAAAGGAAAGATCGTATTAACCACCTCACCAGAAGATGGGTTGTCGATAGCGAATTTAACAGCCGATACAATTGTAGGAAGCTATCAGCATGTTGGTGCTGACAACGGACAGGTTAAACTTACAACCGATCAGTTAAAATATATGGTTGACAGTTTGTATCAGCTCACGGGTGGAATGAATATAGCTCCAAAGAATAGAAATTATTTTATAGCACCGGGGAAGGTGGTAAGGATCACCGATAATACCAAGGCAAAAATTTTCCCCCCTTATACCAAAATGCCGCCAGGCTTCGATGCAAGTGCAACCCCGGAGGTTTATAAATTTTATACGAATCGTGAAGTCAGAGAGATCATTGATAATTTAACCAAGATGATCAACTGATTGGCGCCGGTTACTCAAAGCCGGATACTGAAAATAATTTTCATTTTCCTTATTGCTGTTCCTTATTCAGATTTTCTAAGGAACTGGATCATAGCCATGTCCGCCCCAGGGATGGCATTTTAAGATCCTTTTTATTGCCAGCCATGAACCTTTGAAAACTCCGTGTTTTTTTAAAGCTTCAACTGCATAATGCGAGCATGTGGGAGTGAATCTGCATTTGGCGCCAAGCAATGGCGATAGTAAAATTTGATACAATTTTATTACAGCAATGAAGGGAATACTCAATATGCGGAGAAATGTTTTCATACATTAATTTCCTTTGCAACGCGTTGCAAAATTAATTCTATCTTATCATTTACCATTTTATATTCCGGCAATTCTTTGCCCGTGTAAATAAAAAATAATGCAAGTTGAAGGTTCTTTTCTTTCAACAAATCCTGCAAGAAATTTTTTTGTAAACGATATGCTTCCCTCATTAATCTTTTAATGCGATTTCTGTCAACGGCCTTTTTAAAATTTTTTGAACTTACGCCCACCCCGCATTGCAACATTATTTTTTTTGTTTGCGCAGATTTCTTTTGCTGAGCTGAGAATATTTCTTCACCTACCAGATAATTTATTTTGAATGGAGAAACAGAAAAGGTCTTTGCCTCACTAAATAATTTTTCAATGAGTTTTCGGCTTTTCAGCCTTTCATCTTTTCCTAAAGTGAATTTTTTGCTGATAATGATAAAATTAAAAAAAATAGTCCCGCTGCAAGCGAGACTAAAAAATAATATTCTTTTGAAACCCTTAATGACGAAATTTATTTCAATTTTGATTCGTCAGAAATAGTTAATTTTTTTCTTCCTTTTTTTCTGCGGCTTGATAACACTTTGCGACCATTGGCCGTTTGCATGCGTTTGCGAAAACCATGAACAGTTTTGCGACGTCTTCTATGCGGTTGAAATGTACGTTTCATTGCTTAAAATTTAAGTAATCGGTTTTTTTAAAAATATTCTTACCAGGAATATCCAACATCTTCAATACCGCGAGCCACCATGCTCACAGCTGTGAAAGGGCGGCAAAGGTAATAGATTATTTTGAAATTGTAGAAGAGAAGAACCGGGTTTTTTGAAATATCTCCCCCAACCGATGGTCGCTGTTGGGCAGTGATTGATTTTGGTTTTGAAATGGATCTTTAAATTGCTAAATGGTTTGATTTCACTGTCTTGCCGTAAAAAATGGCAGCGTGATTATCGAAATCCTCCGTTGAATCAGTGGTATAAAATACTACTTTACCGTGTTTGCTACAGCGCTCGTTTATTTCAGGATGACGTTTTAAATAATCAGCCAAACTATTGGCAACGATCTCTCCCTGGGAAATGATCTTGATATCGGCAGAAACGTATTTTTCAATCTTTTGCCTGAGCAGGGGATAATGTGTGCAGGCCAGTAAAATGGTATCGATATTTCTTGATTGAGATAATAATTTATCAATTCCTTCTTTTACAAAATAATCGGCACCCGCATTATTATGCTCATTATTTTCTATTAAGGGAACCCACATTGGACATGCTTGCTGAAAAACATTAACGGATGGGAAAAATTTTTCAATTTCTATCTTGTACGAATTGGATTGAACAGTTCCATTGGTTGCTAAAATGCCTACATTATTGGTTTTGGTGAATGTGCCGATAATTTCTGTTGTTGGCCGGATGACACCCAATACACGATTATTCGGATTTATATTCGGCAGATCGTTCTGTTGAATTGTTCTAAGCGCTTTTGCAGAAGCCGTGTTGCACGCTAAAACAACAAGCGGGCAATCCATTTTAAAAAACCACTGCACGCATTCCAGCGTATACCTGTAAACGCTCTCGAAGGAACGAGTGCCATAAGGCGCGCGCGCATTATCGCCCAGATAAACGAAATCGTAAGCAGGTAGTTTATGAATGAGATCTTTTAAAACGGTAAGACCACCATATCCTGAATCAAAAACGCCAATAGGTTGTGTAGGCAACATAATACAAAAATAAAAACGCCAGGCTTCAAAACCTGACGTTCCAATAATTTATCGGTATTAATATTTATTTTATTCCCAGTTTCTTTTTTACAAGAGGCGACAGATCGTCGGCTGCGGGCGAAACAAATAAAGCTTCCTTGCTTAACACATAAGTATACCCATTTTCTTTTGCCACAGTTTGAATTGCATCTGTAGCTTTCTTTTGAATAGGCGCAAGTAATTCCTGTTGCTTTTGTTGAAGCTGCTGCTGTGCCTGCTGGTTGAATCCCTGCAATTTTAAGATCAGCTCATTAAGATCCCTTCTTTTTACTTCTAACTGAGCCTTAGTGTACTTGAGCGTATCCTTGGATTTTAGCAAGCTATCTTTTTCGTAATACTCATTTTGATATTCCGCAAGTTGCTGTTGCAAGGCATTTTGGTATTCATTATAAGCAGTATCGGCCTTTTTTGATTCCGGCATCGCCTGGATCAATTCGCCCAAACTAACATATCCGATTTTTGATTGTGCCTCAACGTGATTGGTTGCGATCATGAGCACAGATGCAAGAGCTATAATTGAAACAATCTTTTTCATTTTTGTTTGTGTTGTTTTCGGTTTATTTAATTATTGATTTTTTGTGAGAAATATTTTTATTTAATCCCCAATTCTCTGAGCACATCTTCACTCTTGTCCAGCTTTGGGTCGGCAAATATAACGGTAATTCCTTCACTTTTATCCAAAATAAAATCATACAATCTGTTAACGGCAATTTTTTGAATTGCGTTGTACACCTTATCCTGTATGGGTTTTACCAGTTCTTCTCTTTTTTTAAACAGATCGCCTTCAAAACCAAATCGTTTCCTTTGCAGGTCGCGTACTTCTTTTTCGCGGTTAAAAAGCTCATCTTCTCTTTTCTTTTTCAAATCCTCACTCAACATCACCTGTTCTGCCTCATAATCTTTATACATTTTATTAAGCGCTGCTTGTTTATCATCAATTTCTTTTTGCCATTGTTCGCTGATCTGGTCCAGTTTTTTTTGTGCATCCTGGTATTCTGGCATTTTGTTCAAAATATATTTTGTGTCGACTATTGCATATCGTTGCGCATTGACACTGAAAGCACAGAGCATAGCACTGAAAGCAATGAGGAATATTTTTTTCATGATCATTTTATTTTAAAGTTGCGTTTAGGAGTCGAAATATAGTAATTATTCCGGTTCGAAGCCCAACATAAAGGTAAAGCGGGAGGCATTTTTCAGAGACCCGCCTTCAATTCTGTCGAGACCAATTCCGTAATCAAATCCTAACAACCCAAACATAGGCAGGAAGAAGCGCAGACCCGCGCCCACACTTCTGCGAAGACGAAATGGATTGTAATCAGTATAATTATACCAACCATTTGCTGCTTCAAAAAATGTTTCTCCGTAAATAGTACTTGCCGAACTTGTGCTCAATGGATAGCGCAGCTCGAGCGTATATTTATTAAAGATGGTGAAGAACTGCGTTGCCTGTTGATTTTCGGGATTGACTTTTGGATCTGAATTTTGATAAACAGGATATCCTCTTTGAGAAATGATATCATATCCCAATAATCCGAAATTATTGGTCAGCCCGGCATCCCCAAGTTGAAACCGTTCAAACGGAGAGAAATCAAGTCGGCTCGTATATCTTCCCATAAAGCCGTATTTGACAGAAGCTTTCAGCACGAACACATGATTTTTATCGGCGCCCATCGGTTTTCCAATGGGAATGTACCATTCATTTGTAAATCGCCATTTATGATATTCCGGCAATTCGTAGCTCTGTGTTGGCGTAATATTGGGATCGAATAATGTATATGGCGGAGTAAATTGAACGCTTAATAAAAAGTTTGATCCGCTTGTTGGGAAAAGAGGATTGTTTAACGAATACCGGCTGAGCGCTACTTTAAAACTGAAATTGGAAGAATGCCCGTTACGGAAATTGGCAGTAAATAAAGAATAGTTATGCAAATCATATTGGACATAGTTCACCGAATAGGTCAGGGTAAAATAATCATCCGGCCATTTAAGCTGCTTACCCAGGGCGACTGTTATGCCTACATTTTTCAAAGAGTTTGAATCACTGAAAGAATAAGTGCTTGATCTGTAATTATAACCGCCGGTTCTGAAAATACTTCTGTATAAGCTAACTGTCAAGGAATTTCTTTTTTTGCCCCCCAGCCATGGCTCTGTGAATGATGCATTATAGGACTGATAAGCTTTACCATTTGATTGTACGCGCAGACTCAATTTTTGTCCATCACCCGTTGGTAATGGATCCCAGGATTCTTTGCTGAAAAGATGCTTTACTGAAAAATTATTAAAAGAAACGCCCAAGGTTCCTGTTAAACCAATGCCTCCACCCCAGCCGGCAGAAAGCTCCAACTGATCGGATGATTTCTCCTCAACGGTCCAGTTAATATCCACTGTTCCGTCTTCCTGATTTGGGACAGGAACAGGGTTTATTTTTTCCTGGTTAAAGAAACCAAGTGCCCCGATTTCCCTTACCGAACGAACAAGCGCATCTCTGCTAAACTTATCGCCGGGAATGGTACGCAACTCGCGCCGGATCACATATTCTTTGGTCTTATCATTACCCGCAATGGTCACATTTTTGATCGTCGCCTGTGGCCCTTCACGCATGCGTATCTCAAAATCAATGGTATCATTATATACAGCGGTTTCTACTGGATCTACCTGGAAGAAAAGGTAGCCGTCATCGGTATACAAACTAAAGATATCATTGCCTGCACCTTCTGCAGAAACCTGTTTTCCTAATCTTTTGTTCAATACATCCAGATCGTATACGTCCCCTTTTCTTATTCCCAATAAAACATTTAAAATAGAATCAGAATATTTTGTGTTGCCTTTCCAACTGATCTTTCCAAAATAATATTTGTCCCCTTCAGAAACTTTTATGTCAATATTCATTCTTCCCTGGTCATTGACAAAATGCGTGTCGGCAACAATGGCAGCATCGCGATAGCCTAAGGAGTTATAATAAGCAACTATTTTTTCTTTATCGTCGCTGTATTTCTTATCGTTGAATTTTGCAGAGCTGAATAATTTGAATCTGAAGTAAGGGTCTATAAAATCTTTGGTTGCAGAAAAAGATAAAAATCCCCAATTCTCGAGATATTCTTTTAGCGTGATTGGTTTTTTAACCCCGTATGTTCCTTTATTTTCGGGTGGAAATAAAGTAAAGCGCGATAATTCTTTTGTGTCTTTTAATTGTTTTTTTAATGTGCCTTCAGTAGCTATATTGTTTCCGAAAATATTGATCTGCGCAATGCGAACTTTTTGTCCTTTTTGAATGATGAAGTTTAAAGTCTCTGAATTTTGAGAAGCACGTTCTCTTGTCTCAACGATTCTTACAGATGCACTTTGAAACCCTTTATCAGCGTAATATTTTTGAATCGCTTCAATTGCCGAACGCTTCATATCTTCTGTAACAACACGACCTTTTATTAACCCGGTCTTTGTATTAAGATCATCTGCTTCAGACTTCCCGATATTCTTGAAAACGAAATTGCCAAGTCGCGGTCTCTCTGTTACACTTATTTCAAGGTAAATATTGTTGCCCTCTAATTTTGTAAAATAGATCTGAATATTAGCGAATAGTTTTTGCTTCCACAGATTATTAATGGCTTTGCTGAAATTATCTCCACCCGGAATGGTAATCTTATCGCCAACCGTCAAGCCGGAAATAGAGACCAGTAATGATTCATCAAGATATTTTGTGCCAACAACTTTAATTCCGCCGATCACATATTCTTTTGGCGTTTTTGAATTGGGGATTGCCATTAATTCTGGGTCAACAGATACCGGACGCGAAGTATCAGAAACCTGGGCCTCCACAGCAGTTGTTATCAGCAATAAGCAGAAAGTCAGTAAAAAAACACAAATCGGTAATCTTCTTAGCATCCAGTCGGGTTTTTAGAGCGGCAAATTAAATGGATTTATTAAAAGTGTTTGTTAAAAAAGTTCGCAACTGTGGCTTATTATATTCATTTATAAAACTTTCTGGTCATTTGCAGGCAATTCTTGTTGTATTTGACTACTTGTCTTGCCAAATCTTCTTTCGCGGCGTTGAAAATCGAGAATGGCTTCGTATAAATTTTCTTTTCTGAAATCGGGCCAAAGTACATTTGTAAAATATAATTCAGTATATGCCAACTGGTATAAAAGAAAATTGCTTATCCGGTATTCGCCACTTGTTCTTATCATTAATTCAGGATCGGGAAAACCACTGGTGCATAAATAGCTTTGAAAAATCTTATGATCTATAGATTGCGGTTGCAGTTTTCCTGATTCAACATCTTTTGCAATTTTTTTGACTGCTTCTATTAATTCCCATCTGCTGCTATAACTGAGTGCCATAATAAGATTCAATCCTGTATTACTTTGTGTATCTGCCAATGCTTCGTTTAATTCCGCTTTGGCATAATCCGGCATCATATCCATGTCGCCGATCACATGAAGTCGGATATTATTTTTATTGAGCGTCTCTACTTCTTTCTTAATGGTTTCGACCAATAGCTCCATCAATCCAGACACTTCATCATCCGGACGATCCCAATTTTCCGTTGAAAAAGCATAAAGCGTCAAATATTCAATCCCCAATTCCGCACAGCCTTCCACGATATCCCGTACACTTTCCACTCCATGATAATGACCAAAGAGACGGTCCTGACCTTTTTCTTTTGCCCACCTGCCGTTCCCATCCATTATCACTGCAATATGGCTCGGCAAGCGTTGCAGGTCAATTTTATCTTTCAAAGACTCCATAAGAGCTTTTTTTCAAGGGCACGAAGGTAGGGAATTTTAAGTGCTGGATAACAAGCTAATTGTTATTTATGATTACTGATTTCTAAAAGAAAAATCTCATTGAAATCATCTCAATTCCCAATTCAATAAAGTTTTGATCAATACTTTGTCTTAGGACATCTATAGGAGGTGAGCGTGAAAGAAAGCATGATTTCGGCGGTTACATAACTGTCATTTTGATTGGAATAACCGCGTTGACGACCAGCAATGCCAATGGGGGTTCCGTAAACATAGGAACGATCCTGCAAGATCCCTGCCAGCGAGGGCTGACCATTGGGCAAATTAGGAAATGCAGCTGCGCCAGCATAAGTCTTGCTCACGTCGTCAATATAGTCAGTAGTGGTAAAGCGATAGACGATCTCAAAGCCGAGATTTGTTCTTGCGTTGATATTATATTTGAATCCCACACCAACGGGAAAACAAACTGCCATATCCCCATATGCTCGGCGACCCGGGTAAAGCGCTGAGCCCTGTCCTTCTGTCCCCAGCTGGCGCAGATATACTTTCTGCCCCTGGTAATAAGCATAAGGATTATAGTAAAACGTTCCAACACCAACGGTTAAATATGGTGTAAAAGCATGATCAATATCTCCGGGAACGAATTTAAAAAAATTGAAATCGCCTTGTAGTGTTAGCTCCCAGATATTTGTATTAAAGCTGAGATTGCGCTCGTGCATGAACTGGTTGTAGCTGTTGTATATATCTGAATATCCCAGTTGGGCAAAATGAGCATTCACTCTTAATGCGACGTAATTACCAAATTGCTTTCTGAAGAATACACCCAGTGCTGGTTTTGGACGATTGACGCGAAGCTTTGGGTTCAGATCACCGAAATAATGAGCACCACCCACCGAAAATCCGAATTCGCCTTCCTGAACGGTGCTTTGATCAATAGTCCTGAATTGAGCCTTTAAAGAACCAAAGCCAAAAATCAATAAAGCTGACCCAAAAATTAATTTCTTCATGCTTGCCTGATAAAATGATATTTTGTTGTAAACGTAACTAATGCCTTTTTCTTTTGTTTTGGGTTGTTAATTTCTGGTATCCAGGCCCCAGGAAAGCTTATTTCTGAGTGTTTGCAAAAAATTATTTTCATTTAAACGTACCAGACTGAGCGTGAACGATTCGCGCCTTACAGCCAACTGCACATTCTTGTCCACAATTTCTTTTCTTGAATCAAGGGCACAAATAAAATTATCAGCTCTTCCTTCCACTTCAAAGGAAATGATATTATTGTCCGGAACCACGATAGGACGAATATTCAGATTATGTGGCGCAACGGGCGTAATTACAAAACTCGACGAGTCCGGAAAAACAACCGGCCCGTCACAACTTAATGAATAACCGGTCGAACCGGTTGGCGTTGACACGATTAAGCCATCTGCCCAATAGGTATTTAAGAATTCTCCATTCAAATAGGTATGGATTTTTATCATGGGTGATGTATCTGTTTTGTGAATGGCAAATTCATTCAGGCCATAGGGAACTTTATCAAACAGTGGCTTATTAGCATCCAAATGTATAAGTGAACGTTTGTCAACCACAAAGGTGCGGTTAACCAATGAACTGACCGCATTCACCATTTCTTCCTTACCAATGCTGGCTAAAAATCCCAAGCGACCGAAATTAATACCAAGCACAGGAATATTTTTATTCCGTACCAATGAAACAGTATCCAATAATGTGCCGTCGCCGCCAAGGCTAATCAGAAAATCAATGGACTCGTCAAGATCACTGGAATCATGAAACACCGCAATATTGTCTGGCAAAGAAAAATACGGGCGTATTTTTTCAAGAAAAGCGTGGTGAACGACCGGTGCAATTTTTTGACTGGCCAACTCATGAAACAATTGTTCAACTTCGTTTTGCTGTTCATGGTCGAGTATGCGGCTATAAATTGCTACTTTCATTATGATGGATGTTGAATGCCGGATATTGAATGTTGGATGAATGTTCATTTAACCTCCAAACTCCTGCTTTATCACTTTTCAGAAATCATTACGAATATGTAAAAATAGCCCGTTTTGTTTTAATTGATTAAAACTGTAATCGAGCCTCAATACCAAATCATAAAATGTTACCAGGTCTAAGCCCAAGCCAGCTGTATAAAGAGGACGATTGACCAAGGAATTTTGAGTGAAGTTCTTATTATACACATATCCAAAATCGGTAAAAGCACAAGCGTATATGCGAATTGGAATAATGTTATGGGATGGAACCCGTAAAAAAGGAATATTAAAATTGAATAATTCTCTCAATAATGAATTGCGGAACATTACACCGGCAACCCCATCTACTACATACCGATCAAGACCGCGCAAATACAAATCGCCATAACCTAAATATTGCTGATTATAAAAAGGTTGGTCCAGCGGGAGTTTGAGCATGGTCTGATTTTGAGTTACAAAATATGTTTTCCATGCAATATTCCAGCTCTCGGTGCTCTTAAAATAAAGTTGCCACATGTTTACATCAGCATTTATTCCTTTTTTTTGAAAACCGGTTTCAAACATTACTCCCTGTAATGGATAAGAAACATAATCCACATCCGTATAATTTAAAGCATAAAAAAGTTCAGGAAATAAGACCGATCTTTTATTATTGTTGAAATAATCCGGATTATAGACCGACACAGCACTGTCGATCGAAATGGAATTAATATTGATTCTGAAACTATGTCTCACCTTTATTGCCGGACGATAAAAATATTTTAGCGAGAAAATGAATTGTTTGCTCAAATATTTTCCTGCATAAGAGAGGGTGTCTGCATTAATAAAATATTGCTGGTTGTTTACCGTGAATGCGTCTATTTCTTTCATTGCCGCATATGTTGCGCTAAAACCGAAACCATGTTTTAAATGCTTATCGAGATAGGGATTAGTGTATGCAAGCTCAACTTGTTGAGAATAGCCCGTGATCAGCCACGCTTTAAAATCATCGTTGCGTCCGGTAAAATTGAAATGGGTGTATTTTAATCCGTAATTAACGCGACTAAAACTATAATCACGTGCCGCCCAGGCGGCCAGGTTTCTATCCGCCGGCACCAAATAAGGAACGGGAAAAATATACCAGCGTTCTTTTACGTCTATTTCTATATCGGCAATATATCCCCTGAATCCTTTTAAATAAACGACCACGTCATTAAATAAATGCGTGTTGATGAGGTTATCATGACCTGACCGAAATGCTTTTACCAGATCTTGCAAATCGACTGTATCCCCGCGTTTGAATGCCAACTCACGCTCAATAATATATGCTTTGGTTTTTCGATTGCCGGATATATAGATCTCGCCAATAATAAAAGGAGTGCTGTCATTTGCAGATGAAATTCTTTTATTATAATTTAAAGAGTCTAACGTTGATGCATAGTTGTTAGTGGAATTGGCGAAGTGTTGCGCGTGGGAATTTAAAAATAAAAGCGTTGTTATTAGTGCTGTAAAATATTTGCGGACTCTTATCATTATGGCTGTAAAGCTACATCGCTGCCGGATTTTTAAATAAATGTAAATGGGAATAGTGGTTATATATTGAGGTAATTCATGAGGTGATCGTAATTGCTGCGCAATTCGTTTTGATATAATTCTTCACCAAAATAATATTTTACACGGTATTCATATCGTTGAAATGTTGCAACAATATCTGCAATTTCAAGCTTGTTTATTTTTATGGTAACTGAAAAAATGCCTGATTGAGGTTCTAAAATAGTGTTCAGTTGTGTTATCTGCGCATCATTGGTTTCTACCAATTTACTGATCTCAGAAAAAGAAAAATCAATTTTATCCATCTCAAGCACAATAATTCCGCCAGCTTCATTTATTCCGATATTGTTACTTAAGTAACGCAACAGGTCGATTGCAGAAATTGCACCAACATATTCTGAATCTTCTTCAATTACCGGAACCACTGTTAAGTTAAATTCATTAAGCCTTTGTACTGCTTCAAAAAAATGGGTGTTGGCGTGTACAGCAACTTTAGCGAAGCTGTCTTCCAATTGCGAGATCGGTCCATTATCGTCAGAAACATTTAACAAAGTATCTTCTGCAATCAATCCGATCAATTTATTTTCGGCAACAACCGGTAAATGTGCAACATGAAAATCTGCCATCAGGTCAAGGGCCTGCGCAATGGAATCGCCGGGATTAAGAGAAGGCAAAGACTCTGATATAATTTCTTTATTCAGCACGTACAGGATTTTATTGGTAATGAGACTGATCAGATTATTGTTGCAGGCTCGTTCAACTTTGTCAAAAAACGGTACAGTATCTTATTAAATTCATCAGGAACTTCCATCATTGGCGCATGCCCGCATTTATCAATAAAGTGCAATTCACTGTTTGGAATAAGCCGGTGAAATTCTCTTCCCACAAAGGGAGGAGTGATAGAATCATTATTACCCCAGATCAATAACGTTGGTTGCTTTATTTGATTGAGTTCTTCGCCAAGATTATTTCTGATGGCGCTTTTGGCAAGGGCAATTATTTTTAAAGCCTTGAGGCGGTTATTAATGATTTCATACACTTCATCAACCAATTCTTTACTTGCCGTCTCGGGATCATAAAAAGTCATTTCCGCTTTCTTCTTTATGTATTCATAACTTCCGCGTTTGGGATATGAATCGCCCATCGCACTTTCAAATAAACCGGAACTGCCTGTGAGTATGATTGATTTAATTCTTTCCGGATGTTTGAGCACATGTACCAACGCAACATGGCCACCCAGGGAATTTCCCAAAAGATGAATCCCTTTATAATTTCTGCTTTCAACAAAACGATAAACGTATTTTTCCAGTCCCCCAACGGTGGTATGCAACAGGTCAAGATCGAATAAAGGCAATATCGGCACCACCACCTTATAATGCGGCCGAAAATATTCAATCAGATCAGCGAAATTACTCAATGCTCCGAACAGTCCGTGTAATAGAACCAACGGCTCACCTTCACCCACTTCTATAAATCTGAATTTTTCCTGTTGTTGAATTTCATATTGCATTAGCTAAATGATTCTTTTCGCGAATTGTTTGTAAAATAAACAATTTAAAATCAAAATCGTTTGTTTACAACAATGACTATCTGCATGCAATTTACAATAAGTATTTTCTTTAAGTAAGATTAACAGCAGAATGACGAAAACATATTTTTATGAAATGCCCGAATTTAGCCAGAATTAACATCTTCCTAGACTTTCAAGGACATTTAATGAGCAATCGATCGACGGATTAAATAATCATTAATAATAAAGCGACTCAGGTAAAGCTACCAAAGAATTTTTCCAATTGCGCAAACATGTCTTTAAAAACCGGTATTAATACCGCCAATTTATTGATCAGGTAAGGGCCGAAGGGTTCGATAAAACCATATGTTTTTGATGATGAGACAACACTTTGAGACAGCACATGAGCTTTTGTGCAATAAAATAATATAATGCTGAAAACGGCAAGATAAATAAAAGCATATAACGCAATGCCGCCAAGCTTATCAACCCAACCGAGCAAGGCAAATTTTATCACTGATTCCAGTAAACCTTCGAGCCATCTGACTATTAAAACAACGGCAAGAAAGACCAAAGCAAAGGAAACGATAGGCAACCATTTTGAAGATATATGGACACTGTCTTTTAAATGCAATGCAACGATTGCAGATAACTTAATAGCAGCTGCCAATCCAATTATCAAAGCCAATAAAGAAAAAACAGCAACAATTAATCCACGTCGCAACCCTTTTATTATTGCGCCGAGGAGAAAGATCAAAAAAAGAATATCAATTATCAATGTTTCAGGTTTGTAATTTATAGTTTCTGGTCAACCTTCAATGCCCGGTCTGATCAGTAAATAATAATTCCCCGAAGATCTCAAACGAAAAAGTAAGAATTATTTTGCCAATAATTCCTTAACAACCGCGCTGATTGTTTTGCCATCTGCCTGCCCGGAAAGCTGTTTGGTAGCGGCTCCCATCACTTTACCCATATCTGCGGGTGACTGAGCGCCAAGTTCCGCGATTAATGTTGATACGATAGATCTTAATTCTTCAGCGCTTAATTGTTTGGGTAAGAATTTTTCTATCACCTCAATTTCCTCCTGTTCCTTTTGAGCAAGATCGGCACGATTTTGTTGCTGATAAATTTCCAATGAATCTTTTCTCTGCTTTACCAACTTCTGTAAGAGTTTTATCTCATCCTGCTCTTTTAGTTCGCCACCGGCACCTTCAGCCGTTTTGGCAAGAATGATCGCTGCCTTTACAGCCCTTAAACTGCGCACTGCTTTTTCGTCTTTTGCCAGCATCGCTGTCTTAAGATCGGTCATTACTTTTTGTTCGAGTGACATAAGAAGTTTTTTATTTATACTTTGTTTTGCTTTACCTGTTGTTCGCTGAATTTATGATAAAAATCTTTTGCAAATTTTTTCATATCGTTTCCCAGTTCATCATTTTTTGTTGCCCGGTGATAGGTTTCGGCCATCGTCATTAATGTTTGATAAAAGAAATCAGCCATCTCGTCAACCATCATATCCTTGGTCCACAGATCAATTCTCAAAGCACTTTTTTCCGCCCCGTCCCAAAAGGCAAGCATCATGGCCTTTGCTTTTTTTATATCATCTGCCGATGTATCCGTTGCGCTCCAGGTTATTTGCTCAGGGACCTTATTTGCATCAAGATGCACGTTAATATTAATTGAAGATTGTTGCATTATTTTAAAGTTTCACAAACCAGCGAAGTTAACATGAATAATTAGTTTAGATTTCTAAATATTTATGCCGGTTTAAGAAAAAAACCGGATCGGTGAATATACTTAGGCATCGGATAAATACGTTTATTAGTACGATATAAATGAAACGGTGTTTTTACGCATGTTATTAATTGCGTATTAACGCTTTGGCATTGTTGTTGCGGCTTTATATATTTGACCGAAACCTTGTTATCCTATTAAATTAAATCCAGTACCATGAAACACATCTACTCTTCGCTTTTTGCGTTAGTAATCCTCTTCAGCATATCGGTTCCGCTGAGGGTACATTCGCAATGTCTCTGTTCCGGCGGGTCTCCGGCAACCCCAATTACGTATTTGGATACTGTTTTGCCTACCCAGGCAAGTACTACCATATTCACCTTTCCGCAATTCGACCCGAGCATCGGTACTTTAAGCTGTATTTCTTTTAATGATACGATCTCTGTTGTAGTTACCACGGCTGCAAGAAATACCGATACGACCAACGGACATAATTATATTTTTCAGACTACGATAACGGATGCTGTTAACGGCCCTTCAAACAGCGGGCCCATGAACTGGCTGGCCACTTTTGGAGTAGCCAATCAATCCTATGGTCCTACCTATCTGGATACAGACAAAATTGATTTACATCCGCCTCAGCCAAGGTTGCCCGACGATTCGACTACCTTTGGTCCGGATACCCTGCTTAACCATGTGGTGGGAGCCGGTACCCCGCCGAGTATCACCCCATTTCTTGGGACAGGCACTGTAAATTTCAGCACCAATCTCACTGGTGGGGCGACCGCCTTACTTGGGGGAGTAAACTACGTAACCGGCATCAAATCAAATTCATGGGGAGCTTTCCGATTGACATATTACTGGTGCCCGGCGATCCTTCTTGCAGAAAATATAATAAACTTTACCGCTGCAAAAAATGGTGGTTTTGTACAACTGCAATGGATAACCGAAAATGAGCAAACCGGATTTACTTATGAAATAGAATATAGCACGAACAGTTCAACTTATACGCCGGTTGGTTTCTTGCAATCATCTCAAACCCCCGATGTAAATGCAAAATATCAATATCAGTATGCCATTAACAGCAATGCCCCTGAAAAGATCTATTTCCGCGTTAAACGAATCGGATTGGACGGAAAAGCGACCTATACTGCGATTAAATCGGTGAATCTTAATGGGAATGCCGCTGCCGGCATGCAGGTTTATCCAAATCCGGCCAGGGGTTCTGTGATTTTTGAATTTGACCAGATCCAGAACGGAAATTTTTGCATTCAACTGGTAAATACTGCCGGTCAAATCATTCAGCAAAATGCGGTCACCATCTTGGGAACGAATCAAATAAGATTAAATCTTACCAGCAATCCTGCGCATGGATTATATTATTTATATGCAAAAGATTTAACCCACAATCAGCAATATATAACCAAGGTATTAGTTAATTAACCTGTGAAAGACCCACACAAAAAGAAAAGACCTTATTGAATCAAGGTCTTTTCTTTATTAAAAACATCATTACATTTGTAAAAACGATTTAATGGAATATAATACAACGCGCAACTATTTAATCATGCGCGAATATGGCAGGCACATTCAGAAGATGATTGAATACCTGGTTACAATTGAGGATCCTGAAGTTCGTCAGCGCAACGCACAAACTGTCATTGAACTGATGGGTTTTTTGAACCCGCATCTAAAAAATGTAGAAGATTTCCGGCATAAATTATGGGATCATTTATTTCTTATTTCCGATTTCAAACTCGAAGTAAATTCTCCTTATCCCATTCCTACACGAGAAACATTAAAAGCAAAACCCGAACCGCTCAAATATCCAAAACGTTATCCAAAGTATTCGCATCTTGGCAAGAATCTTGAGTTGGTGATTAATAAGGCATTGAGTGAAGAAAACCAGGATAAAAGAAATGGTTTTGCCAATTCAATTGCTTATTACATGAAGCTTGCTTATAATAACTGGCACAAAGAAACGGTTCATGATGATGCGATCCAAAGCGAAATGAACAACATCACTGGCGGCCAACTCGAATTTACCAACACCCCTTTTGTAAAAAGCTATCGCCCTGGTGATAACCGGGACAGGGATCGTGGCGGTTATGGCGGGGATTACAGAAACAAACGCAATCAAAAATTCCAACAAAGAAATAATAACAACAGAAACGATCGCAACGACAGAAACGGAAAATTCAAGAAGAAGCGGTTTTAGCGATCTGTGCTGATGTCAGGCAATAATTTATTTAAAATGATTAGCAGGTGGATGAACTCACCTGCTAATTTTTTAATTTTAAATCCATAAAAAAAATCCAGTGAGTTCATTCGAAGTTATTGGCGGAAAAAAACTGAAGGGCGAAATAATTCCACAAGGCGCAAAAAATGAAGCGCTGCAGATCATCAGCGCAGTCTTGCTGACACCTGAAAAAATTACCGTCAGCAATATCCCAGACATTTTGGATGTGAATTTATTGATCGAATTGCTGGGAGAAATGAACGTGAAGACAGAACGGACGGCGAAAGATACCTGCACTTTCCAGGCAAACGATGTTGACATTGATTTTTTACACAGCGAAACGTATCGTAAAAAAAGCGGGAGATTAAGAGGTTCTGTAATGCTTGCCGGGCCTTTGCTCGCACGTTTCAGAAAAGCTTTTATTCCAAAACCCGGCGGCGACAAGATCGGAAGAAGAAGGCTCGATACGCATATCATTGGCTTTGAAAAACTCGGAGCCACATTTGATTATAATACACAGGATGGTTTCTTTCATCTCGAAGCGCCCAGACTTCAGGGGACTAATTTATTAATGGATGAGCCATCTGTCACCGGAACAGCCAACATTATTATGGCTGCGTCAATGGCAAAAGGAACAACAACAATTTACAATGCGGCCTGCGAACCATATATTCAGCAATTATGCAAAATGCTAAACAGCATGGGCGCAAGAATCAGCGGCATTGGCAGCAACTTATTAATTATTGAAGGGGTAACTTATTTGAAGGGAACAGAGCATCGCATGTTACCGGACATGATCGAAATTGGTTCTTTCATCGGGCTTGCAGCCATGACGCAAAGTGAGATTACCATTAAAAATGTAAGTCTTGAAAATCTCGGAGTCATTCCCGATAAATTCAAACAGCTTGGAATACAGATGGAATTTTTGGGAGATGATATCCATATTCCCGAACAGGAAGTTTACGAGATTCAAAATTTTCTTGATGGGTCAGTGCTGACCATTTACGATCATCCGTGGCCGGGATTTACGCCAGATTTATTAAGCATTGTTTTGGTTGTTGCCACGCAAGCAAGAGGAAGTGTGCTTGTTCATCAAAAAATGTTTGAGAGCAGGTTGTTTTTTGTTGATAAATTAATTGATATGGGTGCGCAAATAATTTTGTGCGATCCGCATCGAGCAGCAGTAATTGGATTGGCGCGCGAGCAAAAATTACGCGGCATTACGATGAGCAGCCCGGATATCAGGGCTGGCGTGGCTTTGCTCATTGCCGCATTGAGCGCTGAAGGAAAAAGCCTGATTCAAAATATTGACCAGATCGATCGCGGTTATCAATACATTGATGAAAGATTAAAAAAACTGGGCGCTGAAATAAAAAGAGTACAATAACGGATAATTGGTCGATTCAACAATTGGAATCAAACAACTAAAAGGATTTGCAGATCGATTTTTGACTTTTCAATTTTCACTGACACTAAAATGGCTGAGAAAATTTACAATAAACTCATCATCATTACCGCTCCTTCCGGCGCAGGCAAAACTTCCATCACAAAATATTTGCTCGATAAATTTCCGCAATTGGCTTTTTCTGTTTCGGCAACCACAAGAACACCAAGAGCCGGTGAAAAAAATAACATAGATTATTATTTCATTGGTGTTGATGACTTTCAACAAAAAATCCAGCATAACGAATTTGTAGAATGGGAAATGGTTTACCAGGGAAAATATTATGGAACATTGAAGACAGAATTGCATCGCATTTGGAATAATAATCAGGTACCGGTTTTGGATATCGATGTAAAAGGCGCGATTCATGTTCAGCAAAAACTGGTTTTTAATTGTCTTTCCATTTTTATTGAACCGCCATCGATTGAGGTTTTGAAAAAACGCCTTGAATCCAGGGGAACAGAAACTGCAGAAGCACTTCAGGACCGCATTAATAAAGCATCCTATGAAATATCTTTCAAGGATAATTTCAACAATCTGATTGTTAATGATGACCTGCATAAAGCCTGCGAGGAAGCAGAGAAAATTGTTCAAGATTTTCTGGCTGAATAACGGTTAGGGTATCCACTGATCAACGTCTTTCCCCACCAAAGGCATTTCAATTTTTCGCCTTTTCAAACTATATTCGTATTTGCATGATCAACAGTTATACATTAGCAGGAATAATAATTGCGTGGTTGATGATATTCTTTTTTGCAGGTATCGAGATAGCATTCATCAACATCAATAAACTTTCTGTTGAATTAAAAAAGAAACAAGGCAGAAGCAGCAGCCGCATTATTTCCGGTTTTATAGAAAACCCTGCTCAGTTCATCGGCGCTACATTAATTGGTTTCAATATTTTTCTGGTGATATTCGGATTAATGGTGGGAGAAACTTTTCTTCCTTTCTGGAACTGGCTCATTACCAAAATTCATATTCCCAGTTCCTATGTTAATTCCATGCGTCTTTTTTTTGAGACATTATTATCAGCGGTGTTCATCGTAATATTCGGTGAGTTTTTACCAAAAGCCATTTTCAAACCACACAGTAACGGCTTGCTCAGTTTTTTTGCAGGCACAACAGATTTTTTATATGGATTCTTCAGACCGATCGCCGGATTTTTTCGGGCAATTGCAGAGTGGATTCTGGTATATATTTTTAATGTCAGGATTGATGATAGCCGCGAAATGTTTTCGCGTTCCGATGTTGAACATTTTTTTCAACAAACCAATGAAGATGCGCCGGATAATCAGGAATTGAATACGGAATTGTTTGAAGCGGCGCTTTCTTTACCAAAAATAAAGGTGCGCGAATGCCTTGTTCCCCGCAAAGAAATTGAAGGTGTTGATTTGAATTTGCCAATCGAAGAAGTGCGAAAAAAATTCGTAAGTACCAAACTCAGTAAGCTGGTTGTATACGATAATAATCTTGATCATATCACTGGTTATATTCATCAGCTTGATCTATTCAAAGCGCCGCCGTTTATTAAATCAATTTTATTACCCATTCCGGCTGTTCCGGAAAGCATGGGCGCGACCGATCTGATTAATAAGTTTACCAAAGAAAGAAAGAGCATTGCCTGGGTTGTTGACGAATTCGGCGGAACGGCCGGTATTGTAACTATGGAAGATCTGCTGGAAGAGATCTTTGGTGAGATCAAAGATGAATATGACACCGAAGAATTTGAAGAAAAGAAATTATCAGGGGATGAATTTATTTTTTCAGGAAGACTGGAACTTGATTATCTCAACGAAAAATATGGATTGGAGTTCCCAGAAAATAACTCGGAAACCTTATCTGGCTTCATTATTAACCAACATGAGGCGATCCCTCGCTTAAGAGAGCACATCATCATAGATGACTATGAATTTGAGATTTTAAATGTCAGCGACACAAGAATTGAAATGGTAAAACTGAAAATTCTCAAATAATCATTCCCCGATGGGTGAACTTCTGATAACCCGGTCTCGTTAATCCATCGTTAAGGCATCGTTAATCAGCCCGCTTTTTTTTTGCGTATTTATATTTTTATTCAACTTACAGCCATCAAAGGAATTCACTTAACTGGCTGAACAACCCAAAAATATTAAACTCTTCTTATAGAGAATTTTTTTCATAGGTCAGTTAGGAGTAAACAATGCACTCCGTCTTGGAGTGCTTGTTTTTTTATATACCTGCTCAAAAAGTTTTAGAAAGATAATAATGCCTATTGGTCGTGCTTTTTGCTAATCTGCATTTTCATATTGCAGCGTTCGATATCCTGGTTGTAGTCTTTTATTTTTTCATCATTTTGGCTGGCGAGCACAGCTCTTTCAAAATAATAGATCGCTTTTTCGAAATTCAATTTTAATTCTTCCATTAGTGCATAGCGGCCATAAACCCATGATTTATCAATCGTCCTGACCTTTAGACATTTTTCCAGAAATTGCTTCAACTCATCGAATCTTTCCATATCCATGAAAAGTGCCGCCATATGAAAATAGGAGTGAGGATACAGTGGATCGCACTTCATTGCAGTATTAAAGTGATTTTCTGCTTTTGCATAATCATCAAATTGCGTTTTATATAACCATCCCAATGAATTATGCGCAGGTGCGCTGTCTGGTTCTTCATACAAGATGCTCTCATATTTTCGAAATGCTTCTGCGTAATTATTATTCTTGATATCAGCTTCCGCCTCAAGATACAGTTCTTCTGAATGAATATGCATAGGCATAATTTTTACCACGATAATATCCATGCAAAGATAAGCGGAGCGACAATTGTAGCATCGCTTTCAACGATAAACTTTGGGGTATTGATGTCTAATTTTCCCCAGGTAATCTTTTCATTGGGCACGGCGCCGGAATAGGATCCGTAAGAGGTGGTTGAATCTGATATCTGACAAAAATATGTCCAGAAAGGAACATCATGCCATTCCAGGTCCTGGTACATCATCGGCACAACGCAAATAGGAAAATCACCCGCAATTCCTCCGCCGATCTGAAAAAACCCAACCCCTTTTCCTGAGGAATTCTTTCTATACCATTCGCTCAACTCCACCATATATTCGATACCGCTTTTCATGGTACTTGCTTTTAATTCTTTTTTGATCACGTAGGATGCGAATATATTTCCCATCGTACTATCTTCCCAACCGGGAACAACTATAGGGATATTTTTTTGTGCTGCGGCGAGCATCCAGCTATTTTTTGGATCAATCTCGTAATATTGTTCCAGGACACCGCTCAATAGCATTTTGTACATGTATTGGTGCGGAAAAAATCGTTCTCCTTTTTCATCTGCTTCTTTCCAGATCTTATAAATGTGCTGTTGTAATCGGCGAAATGCTTCTTCTTCAGGAATGCAGGTATCGGTTACCCGATTGTAATGATTTTCCAAAAGCTCCCATTCCTGTTGCGGACTAAGATCTCGATAATTGGGAACGCGTTTGTAATGACTGTGCGCAACAAGGTTCATGATATCTTCTTCGAGGTTTGCACCGGTACAACTGATGATGGCCACTTTATCCTGTCGTATCATTTCAGCAAAACTAATTCCCAGCTCGGCGGTACTCATTGCTCCTGCAAGAGTTACCATCATTTTTCCGCCTTCCAATAAATGTGTTTCGTATCCTTTTGCAGCATCCATTAGTGCTGCTGCATTAAAATGACGATAATGATGTTCAATGAATTGAGAGATCGGTCCTTTATTGCTCATAAAAAAATATTGAATTGTTTACCTGCGGCCGCAAAAGTAAATTTTTTTTCATAGTAACAATAATGAACAAAATATTACCCTTCCTTTATGAAACGGATAATGTGTAAAAAGAGAAAGTCCCGCGCGAAGCGGGACCGACTCATTCTTCCAACTAAAAACAACTGAGAAAACTATATTTTTCTGATTTTTTTGTACGTATACCACTCATTGAAATTGTTTGATTTCAAGATCAGGGTTTCGTCACCATTTTGTAGCGTCACATAATACGATGTCTGACCGTCAGCTGCCAGTTCAAACAACTCAGATATCCAATATTTACTGAAATCTTTTTTAAGACTCGTTAATAAATTAATCGGTAATTGTTCTGAAAGAATATTACGAGCAGTTGCAATTAGATCGCCGGTTTCGTTGTAATAAGCAAACATCACCTGGTTATTTAAAGTAAATGTTGCTTTTGAATATTCTTTTTGGCTGTTCCAGCTTACATTTTTCGCTGTTACAAAATCTTTGCTGAATGATGACGATATTTTCTTACTTACACCTTCGTTATCTTTAGCGAAGGCTCCGGTCAATCCCACCGTAAGCATCATTGCCATTGCTAAAATTGTCTTTTTCATTTTTTTTGTTTTATAGATTAGAAATTTTTTCTTTATTAATAAGACGCAGTTCCCGTTCCGATGTTGCACTCATTTCAAATTATTTTTTCGCTTTCACTTTTCTTTTACAATTCGCTACCATTCTAATTCTTAACAAAGATAAAATGTATCAAAATCGAACACAAGTGTCTGTAGACGATACACTATTTTTTAGCGGCGAAACATAGAATTGTTTCGGCGAAATATCCTCATTATATCATTTTATGAGAAAATTTCTGAAATGAATATGGAAAAGAACTCGTTTCTATTAATAAGATGCAGCAAAATTATTTCGGCTACGCACTTGTTTCAAGCCAATAATGATTAACGGAAGTCTATGTTAAGTTATCATGAACAATCATGCCACCAGGTTGCAATTTCATTTTTTTAGTGATGCTGAAGCCCTTATCCACAAAGCGTTTCAGGCAATCACTAAACATTTATTAAAGCTTAGTTAAGCATTTCTTAAAATGAGGACCGGTTAATAGCAGATTTGACTTGATTTTAAAAATGATTTTATTAATCGGAAATTTGCCTATTAAACGTTCCAAGACAATTCCAGATGAACTATCTCGCTCATGCATACCTGTCGTTTGACGAACCAAAGATTTTGGTTGGCAATATGATCAGTGATTTTGTGAAAGGGAAAAAAAGATTTGAATATGACGATATTGTTCAGAAAGGGATCATGTTGCATCGCGCGATCGATGAATTTACGGATACTCACGCTGCAACAAGACAAGCAAAGATATTTTTTAAACAGGATTATGGTTTATATAGCGGCGCATTCGTTGATATTGTTTACGATCATTTTTTAGCAAATGATATAAATGCGTTTCCCGGACAATCTTTGCATAAATTCACTTTACACACCTATGAGCAGTTAAGCATTTATGAGCATATGTTCCCTGAAAAATTCAGTCGTTTATTTTATTATATGCAAAAAGAAAATTGGCTTTTTAATTATCAATTTTCTCAGGGTATATACAAAAGTTTTGGTGGCTTGGTAAGGCGCGCAACCTATATGCACGAGCATCAAACAGCATTTACTATTTTTGAAAAAAATTATGATGATTTAAAAAATTGCTACAATATATTCTTCCCCCAGGTAAAACAATTTGCAATTGAAAAAATGAATCAATTATTGCTACGGTAATAAATGCATTTGGCATTTGAATGGGGAACTTCGATATTTACACCATGTGTGGAATTGCCGGCATCATATCAAAAGATTCATCGGTTATTAATGAGGTATTGCTTAAAAAAATGACTGATTCCATAGCCCATCGTGGTCCGGATGGCGAAGGTTTTTGGATAAACAGAAATAATACAACTGGTTTGGGTCATCGGAGGTTATCAATAATTGATCTTTCTAACGCTGCCGCACAACCGATGCATTTTCTTGATCGCTATACCATTATTCATAATGGTGAAATCTATAATTACATTGAACTAAGAGAACAACTGATTAAGCAGGGATATTCTTTTCGTTCCCAATCAGATACTGAAGTTATTCTTGCCGCATACGACAAGTACAAGGAGGCATGTCTTCAGCACTTTGACGGCATGTTTGCTTTTACCATATGGGATGAGAAAGAACAAACCCTGTTTTGCGCTCGTGATCGTTTCGGGGAAAAGCCTTTTTATTATTCATTTTCAGAAGAGCAATTTCTTTTTGCATCGGAAGCAAAAGCATTATGGGCAGTAGGCCTGGAAAAAAAGATCAATTACCCGTTGTTGCTTAATTATCTTGTTTTGGGTTACACCCAAACAGCTGCAGATAAGACAATAACTTTTTTCCAAAACATATTCTCGTTACCGGCAGCACATTATCTCAAATTTAGCACCCGGAGTTTTTCATTTGATATCAATAACTATTGGGATTGTGATAAAGAAACAAAACTCTCCATTACTGAAAAAGAGGCCGTAGAAAAAATCAATGAATTATTTTCTAATTCGGTAAAAAGAAGATTGCGAAGCGATGTTTCTGTTGGGACATCATTGAGCGGTGGATTGGACAGCTCCTCGATCGTAGCAACCATAAATAAAATACAAAGCACAAATTCACTGCAAACGTTTTCTGCCGTGTTTCCGGGTTTTGAAAAGGATGAATCACCGTATGTTCGATCTGTGACAGAAAGATTCAACCTGAAAAATTATACCGTTACTCCCACTGTTGAGGATTTCATAAAAGATCTTGGATCTTTATGCTTCCATCATGAGGTCCCTTTTTCTTCATCAAGCATCTTTGCACAGTACAAGGTTTTTGAATTGGCAAAACAGCAAGATGTAAAAGTATTATTGGACGGACAGGGAGCTGATGAAATATTGGCAGGCTATAATAAATATATCCATTGGTATTTACAGGAACTATTGGCTGCGCGCAATTTTAAATTCGTCAGGGAAAAAAATGACCTGAAAAAAAATAAAATGGATTTTAGCTGGGGCATAAGAAATTATCTCGCTGCATGGTTTCCCGCGCAGACTACTTATCGTTTGGAAAAAAGAGAGATAAAAAAATTATCCCGATTCCCTGATATAAGGGATGAATTCAGAAATGAGTACCTCGATAAACAATCGATCTTCAAGCCGATTGTTTTTAAACTTAATGATATTTTATATTATTCCGTTTTTCAGTCGGGTTTGGAAGAATTATTAAGATATGCAGATCGCAACTCAATGGCTCATGGCAGAGAAGTGAGGTTGCCTTTTTTAAACCATGAACTGGTGCAATTTATCTTTTCACTTCCTTCAACATATAAGATACATGAAGGTTATACAAAATGGATATTGAGAAAAAGCATGGAAACTGTTTTGCCCGGATCAATTATCTGGCGCAAAGAAAAAATAGCTTTTGAGCCTCCGCAAAAGAAATGGATGGAAAATGCCTTACTGGAAGAATTTGTCCGTGAAGCAAAACAAAAATTGGTCAAAGAAGGTGTCTTAAGATCTTCCGCATTAAATAAAAAAATTCAGCCGCACAATGCGTATGCGGCTGAAAACCATGATTGGCGCTATCTTATAGCATCAACTTGCATGAATATCATTTAGCCTTGTCAAAACTATCTTTTACGGTGAGGTTTCCTTCAACATCAGAATGCAAAATAGTCCAGCCTTTGTCATCTTCCAATTGAATTATGTAAGCCGTTCCTTCTGGCACAGAAACTTCTGTAACAACATCAATTTTTTCATTGGCATATTCTTTTTTCACATTGAATAAAATATTCAAAGGCAGCCGTTCCGCGTTATAATAGCGAATTGAGCTTAATAAATTACCTTCCTTATCATACTCTGCCCGCACGATAATTTGATCCTGCAAAAAACTTACAGAAAAATGATCCCCGTATTTTGCCCATTGAACATTGGACGCGCCGTTAAAAACGGAATGAAAGGATTTCAATACTTTTTCATTTACCGTTGAATGATCATCTGCCGGATTTGCGTTAACGCAAAAACTGCTCAGCAAAAAAATGCCGCAGATTGAAGCGATTGTTAAAAAATTCTTTTTCATGACTATACTTTTAAAAATGATAAAATAAAAAATTCACTAACCGAAAATAGCATGGCAACCAGGCGAAGTCAAGCAGATCTTTATAACCGGGCCCAGTTGTTAATGACGCTAACATTTTTTTCAAAATCCTTATGTACGATTTTGTTCGTATTTATCGACAGAACCCTTGCCCGGCGTGCGTTTCAAATATGTTGCACAATATTATCTTTTCGCGGTTAAGCTTCTGTTAAACTACACATCGAGATTTTACATGGAGTCAATAAATTTATTTTGTATCATAATCGAACACTAAATGATATAATAATTGTTCATCTTTGCCGTAAAGATTAATTGACGATAATTATGAAACTAGCAACAAAACTTATACACGCCGGCATTGAACCTGATCCATCTACCGGTGCAATCATGACGCCGATATATCAAACATCTACATATGTTCAAGCCGCGCCGGGAAAAAATAAAGGATATGAATATGCGCGTTCTCAAAATCCAACACGAAAAGTGTTGGAAGATGCCTGTGCTGCAATTGAAAATGGCAAATTCGGTTTGTGCTTCAGCAGTGGTGTTGCCGCAACGGATGCAGTCATAAAATTACTCCAGCCAGGCGATGAAGTGATTGCCTGCAATGATATGTATGGCGGCACATATCGGCTGTTCACCAAGGTATTTGAAAAATTTGGAATAAAATTCCATTACATCAATATGCAAGATGCAGCCAATGTAAAGAATTTTATCAATGCTAATACAAAACTGATCTGGATTGAGACCCCAACAAATCCGTTAATGAACATCATTGATATTGCTGCTGTTTCCGCATTGGCCAAAGGGCAAAACATTTTGGTTTGCGTTGACAATACTTTTGCTTCTCCCTATTTGCAAAATCCGCTGGATCTCGGTGCGGACATTGTTTTACATTCCGCCACAAAATATCTTGGCGGTCACAGCGATCTTATTCATGGATGTTTGGTGATCAATGACGCTGACCTGCGTGAGAAATTATATTTTCTTCAAAAAAGTTGTGGCGCCGTTCCCGGGCCTCAGGATTGTTTTCTGGTTTTGCGCGGGCTGAAAACTTTGCACCTGCGCATGCAACGTCATTGTGAGAATGGAGAAAAAGTAGCTGGATTTTTGCGCACCCATAAAAAGATTGACCGCGTTTACTGGTGCGGGTTTGAAGATCATCCGGGTTACGATATTGCAAAAAAACAAATGCGGGGCTTTGGCGGCATGATGAGTTTTGAATTAAAAGATAACAGCAAAGAAGCCGTAACAAAAGTTTTATCATCCACCAAAATATTTGCATTGGCAGAAAGTTTAGGTGGAGTTGAATCGCTCATCAATCATCCTGCTTCGATGACCCACGCTTCCATTCCACGTGAAGAAAGATTAAAAAATGGTTTGACAGATTCATTGATAAGACTGAGTGTTGGCATTGAAGACATTGATGATCTGATTGATGATTTGCAGCAAGCAATAGGATAAAAATGATTCGTAATAATCTTAAGGAATTTCTTGATAAAAAGGTTGATGAATATGATCAGCCTTTTTTTATTAAAGACGATCCTATTTCTATTCCTCATCAATTCGGCAAAAAACAAGACATTGAAATTGCGGCTTTCTTCACTTCGATCTTTTCCTGGGGGAACCGCACAACCATTATTAAAAAAAGCAAAGAGCTGATGGAATTAATGGACAATGCGCCGCATCAATTTTGCCTGAATCATAGTAAAGAAGAATTGAAAAGATTATTAACATTCAGGCACAGAACATTTAATGCCACCGATCTTTTATATTTTATTGAATTTTTCAAATTTCATTATTCCAATAATCCCTCTCTCGAAAATGCTTTTACAAAATGGATGACAAAAAAAGACGAAACAATTGCCAATGCATTAACTGGTTTTTACCATTATTTTTTCTCTCTTGAAGAGGCTCCGAGCAGAACGTTCAAGCATATTGCCTCTCCAGAAAAAAATTCGAGCTGTAAGAGGTTGAATATGTTCTTGCGGTGGATGGTTAGAAAGGATGATCGCGGCGTTGATTTCGGAATCTGGAAAAATATTTCGCCATCACAGTTGATTTGCCCGGTTGATATCCATGTGGCACGAGTGTCGAAAAGGTTTGGGTTGATAACAAGAAATCAGATCGACTGGCAGGCTGCCTTGGAACTGACTTCGTATTTGCGTAAATTGGATAAAGATGATCCGGTTAAATATGATTTCGCCTTATTTGCACTTGGCGTTATAGAAAATTTTTAAACCCATTATTTATGGAGAATGAAGTGTTATTGGCAACCTTAAAGAATGCCCTGCAAATTGATATTATTGAAAAGATCTCATTTGAAAACATAAAAGCAACTCTGGCTAACCGCATTGATCATCTTATCCATAATAATTTCGATGAGCTGATCAACCTCCTGTATAAGGTTGATGTGAATGAAAATAAGTTGAAAAAATTATTAAAAGAAAACGCAGACGCTGATGCTGCTGGTATTATTGCGGATTTGATAATAGAAAGGCAACTACAAAAAATTGAAACGAGAAGTGAATTCAGGGCTGCGAATAAAAAAGATGAAAATGGGGACGAAGAAAAATGGTGAGTTATGAAACCTTTTGTTTCGGGGTTTTTATGATAGTTTTCCTGAACATCAGTTCTTTTACTTTCTCCTTATCTTCTTTTTCTTTTTTCAGGTCGAACATCGTTCCAAAAAAACGGTCCCAAAGCGTTGTGCTAACGCCAAAACCCTGATGATCATTCTTATAATGATGAAGATGGTGATTACGCCATAGCGGTTTCAGCCATTTGAATGGCGGGTTCCATGCATGGATCGCATAGTGCATGGTCCCATACATTAAATAGCCAAGTATAAATCCCGGAAAAAACATAAATACCAATTGACCAATAATCAAATACATCAGTGAAAAAATAATGGATGCCAGAATTATTGATGGAACGGGCGGCATGAACAATCTTTCCCTATCCCGGGGATATTCGTGATGATTTCCATGCATTACATAAACAAACTTCCTTGCGCGATTGCTTTCGGCCACCCAGTGAAACATAAAACGATGCATGATGTATTCAAAAAATGTCCAGAAAAATGTTCCTGCAATGAACATCAATACTATCATTTCAGCAGAAAAATTAAGTTTTACGCTGCTCCGATATATACAAAATACCATAACTGGCAGATACATTCCCCAAATCACAAGCGGATGCGTCTTGGTGAGCATTTCCAGGTACTCATTCTTAAACAATTGAGCCTGTCCCTTATTATGTATTTTTTCGAACTTCATTATTGAAACTGGGAGCGTAAAAGTACAAAAAACTACTCAATTATCCTCATCTAATTGTCATTTTACTGTTTGATTTACCCCTGTCCAGCAACTAATCCATCAAACAATTTACACCAAACATTTAACATTGCATATTATCTCACAGCTATCCCTAGTTGTTCCCCCTTTGGAGCTCACACATATTCCCTAATTTTACCCACTTTCAAAAAAAAGCATCATTATGAAATTTGTTTCTTACCTGAATGAAGAACATGATCAATTGGCCATTTTGGTTGATGGATTATTATTCGATATGGAAATCATTCATCCGGATCTTCCGGGCAATATGCAAATGTTCTTAAATTATTGGGATGATTTTTTGCCCATCGTTCAGGCGGGAGAAATTTCAATAATCGAAGGCAATATTTCAAAAGAAAAAGGAATAAAATATGAATCGGTACAATTATTACCACCCGTGCCTTTACCAACATCATGCAGGGATGCATACGCCTTTCGGCAACATGTTGCCGCTGCGCGTCGCAATCGCGGATTGGAAATGATCAATGAATTTGACCAATACCCCGTTTTTTACTTCACCAATCATCACAGTGTGCAGGGCCCGGGCGAAATAAAATGTATGCCCGATCATTTTGAAAAACTTGATTTTGAACTGGAGGTTGCCATCGTTATTTGTAAACATGGCCGCAACATCCGCGCAGAAGAAGCTGAGGAATATATTGGCGGATTAATGATCATGAATGACATGAGCGCAAGAAAATTACAAATGGAAGAAATGTTGCTCAACCTCGGACCGGCAAAAGGAAAAGATTTTGCAACCGTTGTTGGACCCACTCTGGTTACATTAAACGAGTTGCAGCCATTTGCAGTGAATGGCAAAGAAGGTCATGTTGGTAAAAGCTGGAATCTTCGCATGCAATGCCGCGTTAATGGAAAAACAGTGAGCGACGGAAACCTATCCGATATGGATTGGACCTTTGCGGAGATCATTGAGCGTGCGTCCTATGGCGCTGATCTGTTTGCAGGAGATATCATCGGCAGCGGAACTGTTGGAACAGGTTGTTTTCTTGAATTGAATGGAACCGGGAAATTGAATGATCCCAATTATCCAGAACAATGGCTGCAAGAAGGCGATGAAATTGAAATGGAAATTGACGGATTGGGCATTCTAAAAAATAATATTGTAAAGGATGAAGATGACTTTTCAATTTTATCAAAAAAGAAATCATAGCTGAAAGATCTGTTCCCGATAAACCATGATAAATTGCCAACATGCAGCACTACAATCTCAAAACGATAAACCGAAAACTAACTTACCTTCGCAAAAATTTTGAAGAAACAGAATATGAGTACGCAACATCTTTCTGAGCAGGAAATCATTCGCCGCGAGAAATTAGCTGAACTTCAGCAATTGGGAATCAACGCATACCCGGCACCGTTATACCCGGTGAATACTACAGCTGCCTTTATCAAATCAAATTATAAAGGCGAAGAAAATAAATCAGATTTTGCAGATGTTTGTGTCGCCGGACGAATCATGAGCATTCGCGATATGGGCAAGGCTTCATTTGCCGTGTTACAGGATAGTTCCGGGAAAATCCAGTTGTATGTAAAAAGGGATGAGATTGCACCCGGCGAAGACAAATCTTTATACGATAAAGTTTGGAAACATTTATTGGACATGGGCGACATTATCGGGGTGAAGGGGTACGTGTTCACTACAAAAACGGGAGAGACCTCTATTCACGTTCATGAATTAACGCTATTATCAAAAGCGCTTAGGCCATTACCGATCGTAAAAGAAAAAGAAGGCGAAACTTTTGATGCCGTAACCGACCCGGAATTTCGTTACCGTCAGCGCTATGCTGATCTAATCGTTAATCCGCAGGTAAAAGAAACTTTTATCAGCCGCACAAAAATGATCAATTCCATCCGCGAGTTTCTAAATGAGCGCGGAGCCATAGAGGTTGATACGCCAGTGCTGCAAAGCATTCCTGGCGGAGCAGCGGCAAAACCTTTCATTACTCATCACAATGCATTGGATGTTCCTTTTTATTTGCGCATTGCAAATGAGTTATATTTAAAAAGATTGATTGTTGGGGGTTTTGATTGGGTTTATGAATTCAGTCGCAACTTCAGAAATGAAGGAATGGACAGAACACACAATCCTGAATTCACCATCCTCGAATTTTATGTTGCCTACAAGGATTATTTCTGGATGATGGAAACAACGGAACAACTTTTAGAAAAAGCTGCGTTGGCAATAAACAGTAAAACAAAGACATGGGTTGGTAATGTTGAAATTGATTTCAAAGCACCATTTAAGCGCATAAGCATTTACGATGCGATTAAAGAGCACACAGGCATTGACGTTAGTGATATGAATGAAGAAAGGTTAAATGAAGTTTGCCATCAACTAAATATTCATGTTGATAATTCAATGGGCAAAGGGAAATTGATCGATGAAATATTCGGTGAAAAATGTGAGCATCATTTTATTCAACCGACATTCATTATAGATTATCCTGTTGAAATGAGCCCCCTTACAAAAAAACACAGAAGTAAACCAGGGTTGGTAGAGCGCTTTGAATTAATGATCAATGGTAAAGAAATTGCCAATGCATACAGTGAATTGAATGATCCGATCGATCAGCGTGAGCGTTTTGAAGAGCAACTGAAATTGATGGCGCGAGGTGATGATGAGGCCATGTTCATCGATAATGATTTTTTACGGGCGCTGGAATATGGAATGCCGCCTACTTCGGGGATTGGTATCGGGATAGACAGATTATGCATGTTACTGACCAATCAGCCATCCATACAGGATGTACTTTTATTTCCTCAGATGCGTCCTGAAAAAAATTTAGATTAACCCCCGTTTCATCCAATTGTTTCTTTTCTTCCAAATTAATTTTTGAAAAAGCCTTAAAAAAAATTAAATTAGAAGGAACTAAACGATTGTCATATGAACAACACAACCATCTCCAGGATCGGCACCATTTTATATGCCTTGGTGATAGGCTTTTTCGGTGTCAATCATTTTCTGCAAGGAACAGGAGTACAAAAACAAATGCCACGTTTTATTCCGTACAGCATTTTTTGGGTCTATTTAACCGGTGTTTTATTGATTGCCGCAGCAATTGCTTTATTAATCGGGAAATATGTTCGTGTAGCGGGATTATTGCTGGCTCTTTTTCTCATTCTTATTGTCTTGACCGTTCATATCCCAGCTATGATAAACGGAACGGGTGCCGAACATGTAAGTATCATTGTTACTAACCTGGTAAAAGATACCGGGCTTGCGGGTGCCGCGCTTATCATAGCCGGAAGGAACAGCAGTTAAATATTACAAGTCAAGAAAACGCTGAATGCAAAAGCAAAGACATTTTGAGTTCGGCGTTTTGTATTATATAAAGAGATCTCCCATTAGTTTGTGTTCGGGGTTAACGGCGTATTTTACAAAGTCAGTTATACCTTCTTTTTGCAACACTTCTTCATCAATAAAAAAATTACCGGTGCATTCAAAAGATGGTTTTTGCAAAATGTAAAAAGCAGCATCTGCAACAATATCAACAGTCCGGCTTCTTTGCATCAAAAAATCTCCGCCCAATAAATTTTTCACTGCCGCCGTTGCAATGATTGTTTTTGGCCACAATGCATTTGCTGCAATTCGAAACTTTTTCAATTCTTCTGCAAGACCTAAAACAATCATGCTCATCCCATATTTACTCATCGTGTATGCAAGATGATTGCCAAACCAGTTTACATCTAAATTAATTGGCGGGGAAAGATTTAAAATGTGCGGATTGGCGGAATTTTTTAAAAATGGAATACAGGCTTTGCTCATAAAAAAAGTTCCGCGGACGTTAATATTATTCATCAGATCAAATCGCTTCACTTCTGTTTGCTCTATGGGAGTGAGATTAATTGCGCTTGCATTATTTACCAAAACATCAATTCCGCCAAAAGTATTTACTGTGGTTTCCACCGCGCGTGTAATATCTCCTTCGAACCGAATGTCCGCCTGTAAAGGTAAAACCTTACCGGGTCCCGCTTTTGCCACTTCTTCGGCGGCTGTATAAATCGTTCCTTCCAATTTGGGATTAAGCTCAACCGTTTTCCCCAGCAATGCAATATTGGCGCCTTCACGTGCAAGCCTTATGGCTATTGATTTTCCGATGCCGCGCGAACCTCCGGTTATCAATATGGTTTTATTTTCAAAAATCATTTCGATGGTTTAAAATTATCAATCTTGCTTGAACTAAAATAGAGCTATTTACAATGTATGCAAAAAGAAACGAAGTATTACGAAAGTGCGACTAGTAATTTTACTAAAATTAGAGTAAATAGTGAATTTTATTAATTGGGCAATTGTGCTCTTGTGCTGCGCGCATTCGAATTGTATGTTTGTGTTGTTAAGATGATTGATAAGCAAAGATTCAAATCCAATTTCCGAAAAAACCAAATCCACAGGAATCCTTAGAAAGACAAAATCTAGAATCCTGAAAAACCAAAACTAACGAATCAAGATTATCAGTCAAAACTGACAACCGTTAAAATCCAAAATCCAGTAATCCAAGATCCTAAGAAACAGAATTAAAATTTGTACCTATTGATGGCCAAGAAATGTTGGTTTGGTATCGTACAAAAAAATTGAAAGCCCCGAATTTTCGGGGCTTTCATCTTTTAGTAGTTTCTGGGAAAAAATGCTAATGTGCATCAACAACCATGGCTGGTCTTTTCTTAAATTTTTGCAGAAAAATGATTGGTATACAAAACAAAGTGAACACACCGATAATAAGATAGAGATTATCGTAAGTGAGCAACATGGTCTGTCTCACTATTCTTCCTTCCATCGCCTGATTGGCCATTTGCTGCGCAGTTAACTGGCTGAAACCCTTACTCATAAAATTTTGAACCATTCCCTGATTATCCTGAACGTAAGCCGGATTGTATGGATTAACATATTCGATCAGTGAATTTCTTACGACACCGGATCTAATATGAATTAATGTAGTGATAATAGCAATTCCGAAAGATCCACCCAATTGGCGCATCATATTATTCAATCCGGTTCCCTGCCCAATGTCAGGACCTTTCAAATCCTGCAATGCAAGTGTTGTTAGCGGAACAAATAAAATGCTCATTCCCAACCCGCGAATGATCAATGGTAAAAAGAAATCATTTGTTCCTGAGTTTAACGTTGAGTTGGACAACATCCAGGTAAAAATGAAAAACATGATGAATCCTCCTGCAGACATGATCTGCGCCGGCACTCCCCGTTTAAGCATCATGCCCACAAAGGGCATCATGCAAATAGTCGCTAAGCCTCCGGGAAATAATAGAAATCCTGTTTGCTGTGCAGAAAAACCAAGAAGATTTTGACAAAAGACCGGGAAGATAAATACGGAACCATATAAGGCAAACCCAAGCGTAAATGTAGTTACGATGCCAATTGCAAAACTTCGCGTTTTTAATATCCTAAAATTAACTACAGGATGATCTGTGGTTAATTCTCTCCAAATGAAAATGATTACTGAAACTATGGTGACGAAGGTAAGGACAGCAATATAGGTTTTAGCAAACCAATCCTCTGATTCTCCTTTTTCCAGGACGACTTGCAAACTGCCGACGGCGGTCGCAAGAAATAAAATCCCCCACCAGTCGATCGGTTTCCCCTTTGCATATTTTGGCGACTCTTTTACAAAGGTTGAGACAAGAAATGCTGCAATTGCACCAACAGGAATATTTACATAAAAAATATAAGGCCAGCTAAAATGATTCACAATATATCCGCCAATGGTAGGGCCAACAGTTGGTCCAACAACAGCGCCTAAACCAAACAATGCCGTTGCCATTCCTATTTCTTCGCGTGGCCATGTTTCCATTAATATCGCCTGCCCGGTTGAGAGTAGACCCCCACCCGCGAGCCCCTGAATTATTCGAAATATGATCAGCTCTGATAAACTATGGGCTTGCCCGCAAAGAAAAGACGCGAACGTGAACAGCAATATGGAAGTGATAAAATAATTCTTTCTTCCAAACCTATCCCCAAGCCAACCAGACATTGGCAATATAATTACATTGGCCACAGCATAACTGGTAACTACCCACCCTGCGTCTTCAAGTGTTGCACCAAGATTTCCCATGATATCGGGCAATGCAACGTTAACTATGGTCGTATCAATGAGCTCGAGCAGTGCAGCGATGATAACTGTTATTGTAATGATCCATTTCCTAAAACCATGTTCTGCCATAAAAAATTTACGATTTTAGATTTATGATGTACGATTTTTTAAATCGAACAAGCATTTATTAATTGTCAATTGCTTAATTTATTTCGTGTGTACAACCACACTGACACTCATTCCGGGACGAAGTGTATTCATAACCGATGAATCCGCCTGGAGCGTGATTTTTACCGGAATACGCTGAACCACTTTTACAAAATTTCCTGTCGCATTATCTGGCGGCAATAATGAGAACTTTGCCCCCGTTGCTCCTGAAAAGGATTGTATTTGCCCGGAAATTGTTTTTCCTGAAAATGCATCCACATCAATGTCTACTTTATCTCCAATTTTCAAACTTCCCATTTGCGTTTCTTTAAAATTTGCCGTTACGTAAACATTATTATCATGCACAATTGCAAAAAGAGTTTGTCCACCTTGAACCAATTGTCCGATTTGGATGTTGCGTTTTGAAATGATCCCATTGACCGGTGCAATTATAACGGTGTAGGATAGCTGTAATCTTGCATAATCAATATCGGATTGACGAGTGGCCAGATTTGATGCAGTAGCGCCGACCTGTGTTTGATTTGTGCTTACTCTTTTTGTTTGAACCGGAACCTGGCTTTGGGCAATCACTAATTGGGCTTCTGCTGCGTCCTTCGCGGCTTTTGCATCATCAAATTGTGCTTTGGTTATGGCATGATCATTATACAAATTCTGGTAGCGATTAAAGTCTTCAGTCGTTTTCCAAACCTGGACTTTCGCTGCTTCTACATTTGCTTCTGCAGTGGTAATGCCGGTTTTAGCCTCTGATACATTTGACTGTGATACACTCACCGATTGTTTTGCAGAACTTAATGCAGACATGGCCTGCTGTAATCTTATCTTATAATCCCTGTCATCAAGTACCACCAGGGTATCCCCTGCTTTTACATATTGATTATCCTGAAAACGTATTTCATTTACATATCCGCTGACGCGTGCAACGACCGGGCTGATGTCTGCATCTATTTGTGCATCATCGGTTGTCTCATGGTTTTGATAATAGAGATATTCTTTGATGGTAAATATCAAAGCGCCCACCAAGACCAATCCGAGAATTATCGGGAAAATGATTTTTCTTTTCTTTTTAGGTTGATTGTCGTTCATAATTGATTCTTTAATTCGTTTTATAAATAAGTAGTTTAGTTTATGATTACGGTTGTATATGACCGATAGATTTTAATAATGCGTAATACGCAATTGTTGCATCTGATTTTGCCAATTCAAGATTGATGCGCGATTGGTATAATAAGGTTTGCGCATCAATTCTGTCCGTTGTTGTTGCGAGGTTATTATGAAACTTCGATTCCATTTCGCGTTCATTTTCTGCCGCCTGCGTCACAGCATCTTGCAATACTTTTATTTTTTCAAGAGCTAAACCATATTCCTGGTAGCTTTGATTCACTTGCGTTTTCACCTGGTCAACCTGAATGTCTTTAGTAATTTCCACTTGTCTTTTTTGAATATTTGCTTCGTTAAGTTTATTCTTGTTTTTATATAAAGTAGAAATATCCCAGCTCGCATTGATCCCGATTACAAAAGGGGCAAGAAATCCACCGCTGCTGGGTATTATGGATTTTGTGAGATTGAAATAATACAAATTGCCGCCGACGCCAACCGTAGGTAATTTTTCGTCATGGATCTTCTTAACATTGATATCGGCAATTTCAGATTGATAAATTATCGAGCCAAATTCTTTCCTGTCTCTTAATGCTTGCTGCAAATACTGATCTAAAGGATTATTCATATCTAGCTTATAACTTACTTCCTGAACCTGCAACACCGTGCTGTCGGGCAATCCAAGCAACACATTCAAATTATAGTTTGCTATTTTTCTGTTATTTTCCAATTCAATGGCCACCAGTTGTGTGTTTGATTTTTGTAATTGAAACCGAAGCACATCATTTAATGTTGCCAAACCCTGGTTTTCATATTTGGTAATTTCATCCAGTTTGTTTTGAATGTCCTGCAGATCCTGTGAAACAATATCCTGGTTTTGTTTTATCTTATAATAGTTGAGATAAGAATTGATCACGGTGTAAACCACTTCATCCTTGTCTTTTTCCGCATCGAGCTTGCTCATCTTTATCAATAAGTCCGCAGATTTTTGTGCGTACTTATATTGATTGCCTGCAAAAATTGGTTCATTCACGCTAAGCGTTGCCTGGTACAAGGGGTTATCGAAGGGAAGTTTTATTGTTCCCGATTTTGCAGTGTCCCCTGGAATTTTTAATGATTGAGTGAGCATCAATGCATGTTCGTATCCAACGCTAACTTTTGCAGATGGCAATGCCGCATCTTTTGTTTGTTCAAACTGCGATAGCGCCTGATCTATCTTGCTTTGGGATAATTTTAGCTGTTTGCTGTTTTGTACCCCTAATTGCACGGCCTCATCAAGACTTAATGTTTTTGTTTGTGCAGTCAGTGTAAATACAGTCATCATCAAAAAAGAAAAAATCCATACTTGCCTTTTCATGTTCGTTGATTTTATTATTCTTCATTTTTTATATCCAGATGAGCACGCAATAGTTGCTTCAAATGAGATTTTAACCTGGGAGTTATTTTTTTTCGGTAGGCTTCGTCATTGTTTTTTTCGATATTAAAAATCGAATTATAAAAATGACGTGCGATCGTAGTTTGAGAAATCGTTCCCATTACTGTGCCAACAGTTAGTTCAATATCTACTTTTCTAAAGAATTTTTTCTTTTGTCCATCAAGAAGTATCTTTTTGATCTGCTCGAAATTTCTCAGTTTGATCTTCGTGACAAGCTCTTTAATTTCATCGGAACGACTGTTATTTCCCTGTTGCATAATATTATGCAGGCATAAATTGCTCATGATCTTATCTACATAAAAATCAATTACCCGGTCAATTTTTTCCCAGGGCGTCAGCGATTCATCTTTATTCAGCGCTTCCAAAATCGTGTAGTTGGCTCTTTGTTCCAATAATGCCTCCAGCAATTTTTCTTTCGAGCCAAAATAATAAGAGATCATTGCCAGATTCACATTTGCATGCTGCGCGATGTCTCTTACTGATGTTCCGTCAAATCCATTATCTCCAAAAAGCCTCTCGGCCACCAGGAGAATTTCCTCACGTTTATCTGCCATAACATTTTAATTTAAGGGCCAAAATTAAACAAACGTTTGAATTAAACAAACGTTTAATCAATTTTTTTCAAAAAATTTTCCCCCTTTCATTTTATGCTATGCCGGAATGCCTTAACTTTGCGTTCGCAACAGGCAGATTTGTTTATTGTTCAGCCTGTTGAAAATAAAAACTGAACTAATAAACGAAAACACTTCAGCAAACCCGCACTGCAAGTTTCTCGTTAAATAGTCAGGAAAAATTTTGGTGATGCCAGCGATATTTATCCATTTAAACATTGTTGAGTCACTCATTTGTACGGCAACAATTCTATTCATCGATAAAAAATAGAAATATGCAAACAATTCAGGATTGTCTTAGAGAACGCATACTGATCATTGACGGAGCCATGGGCACAATGATACAACGCTATAAATTGAGTGAGGCCGATTATCGTGGCGAACGTTTTAAAAACTGGCCATCCGATGTAAAAGGCAATAATGATCTGTTGAGCATCACGCAGCCCCATATCATTAAAGAGATCCACAAACAATATTTACAGGCAGGTGCTGACATTATTGAAACAAACACCTTCAATTCGCAGCGGATCTCTTTGGCCGATTATAATATGCAGGAGCTCGCCTATGAACTCAATGTTGCCGCGGCAAAATGTGCCAAAGAGGCTGTTGATGAATTTTACAATTCACCATTGAACACTCACGATTCACAAAAATTCGTTGCCGGTGCAATCGGCCCGATGAATAAGACATTATCGCTTTCCCCCGATGTGAATAATCCCGGATTTCGTTCGGTAACATTTGATGAAGTTGCTGCTGCCTATTACGAACAAATAAAGGGCTTGGTCGATGGCGGTGTTGACCTGTTATTGATTGAAACCATTTTCGACACGCTGAATGCAAAAGCGGCAATCTTTGCCATCAAAAAATATTTCCGGGATACAAAGCAGAAACCTTTGCCGATAATGATCAGCGGAACGATCACAGATGCAAGCGGCCGGACATTGAGCGGGCAGACACTCGAAGCATTTTATACATCGGTGATGCATGCCAATCCTTTGAGCATTGGATTGAATTGCGCGCTGGGGGCCGAACAAATGCGGCCGCATATTGAAGAGCTTTCACAAATCGCCTCTTGTTATGTGTCTGCATATCCGAATGCAGGTTTGCCCAATACGATGGGTGAATATGACGAACAGCCGGCTCAGACCGCCCATTTTATTGAAGATTGGGCACAGGAAGGCTTTGTAAACATTGTGGGTGGTTGCTGTGGTACAACACCTGATCACATAAAGCATATTGCAGATCAAGTAAGAAATATAAAGCCGAGAGAATTGCCCGTGGTAGAAGAAGTGTTGTAACAATTGAGCGGCAGTTTTGCCGGACAAAAATCAAATTGGGTCTTACCGTTGCCAAAGGGTTGAAGAGGATGGTAATTGTTCAAGGAGTAGGGTGCAAAAAGGCCAAAAAGTCAAATAAAAGCTGATCACATCATGCCGGAAGAAATTATTATAAAACCATTTTTAAGATTGGCAGGACTAGAACCCTTGGTTGTTCGCCCTGAAACAAATTTTGTGAATGTTGGTGAACGGACCAATGTAACGGGTTCAAAAAAATTCGCCCGGTTAATTCGAGAGAATAAATACGAAGAAGCATTAAGCGTGGCACGGCAACAAGTGGAAAGTGGTGCGCAGATCCTTGATGTGAACATGGATGATGCATTGCTTGATGGCGAAAAAGCGATGCAAACATTTTTGAATCTATTGCAAGCCGAGCCTGATATTGCGAAGATTCCGATAATGATCGACTCCTCTAAATTCTCCATTATCGAGGCGGGGTTAAAATGTGTGCAGGGGAAATGCATCGTGAACTCCATTTCGATGAAAGAAGGGATTGAAAAATTTATTGAACAGGCGATCATTTGTAAGAGTTACGGAGCAGCAGTTGTCGTAATGGCTTTTGATGAAAAAGGACAGGCTGACACTTTAGAGCGTCGCGTCACCATTTGTGAAAAAGCATATAAAATATTAACGGAAGAAGTTGGCTATGATGGCCAGGATATAATTTTCGACCCCAATATTTTTGCTATTGCAACGGGAATTGAAGAGCATAATAATTATGCAGTCGATTTTATAGAAGCCACTAAAATCATCAAACAAAAAATGCCCCTTGCAAAAATCAGCGGTGGGGTGAGTAATATTTCTTTTTCCTTTCGCGGAAATGAAACGGTAAGAGAAGCGATGCACAGTGTGTTTTTGTATTATGGCATCAAGGCCGGAATGGATATGGGCATCGTAAACGCCGGGCAGTTGGTTGTATATGATGAGATCGAGCCGGAGTTAAGAAAATTGTGTGAAGATGTGATCTTAAATAGAAATGCAAACTCGACAGATCAATTGCTTGCATTTTCAGAAACGGTAAAAGCAAAAGGCAAAACAGCAATAAAAGATGAAGCATGGAGAAGTGGCCCGGTAGAAGAAAGATTGAAACATGCATTAATAAATGGCATCACCGATTATATCGATGCGGACACTGAAGAAGCAAGACTAAAATATCCGAAGCCATTGGAAGTGATCGAAGGTCCGTTAATGGCAGGAATGAATGTAGTGGGTGATCTATTTGGGAGTGGGAAAATGTTTTTACCGCAGGTGGTAAAAAGCGCAAGAGTAATGAAGAAATCTGTTGCTGTTCTCACGCCTTATATCGAAGAAGAAAAAAAGAATAATCCGAAAGCGCAACAAGGCGGTGCTGCCAAAATTTTAATGGCGACCGTGAAAGGAGATGTTCATGACATCGGAAAAAATATTGTCGGTGTTGTGCTCGGGTGTAATGGTTACGATATTATTGATCTGGGTGTAATGGTGCCGACAGATAAGATCCTGGAAACGGCAAAAAAAGAAAAAGTTGATATCATTGGACTCAGCGGATTAATTACTCCCTCTCTTGATGAAATGGTGCATGTAGCAAGGGAAATGAAACGACAACATTTTGAAGTGCCGTTACTGATCGGCGGCGCAACTACATCCCGCATGCACACTGCGGTTAAGATCGCGCCTGAATATGATCTTGGTGTAGTGCATGTTTTAGATGCATCGAGGAGTGTGACAGTTGCAGGTTCTCTATTAAGCAAAGAACAAAAACCTGGCTTTTTAAAAACGATCAGCAATGAGTATGCGAAGTTGAAAGAAGATTTTGGCAATAAGAAAACAGCAAAACAATATTTAAGTTTTGCACAGGCTCAGCAGAATAAAACAAAAATTGACTGGGGTCATTTTGTTCCTGTTACCCCTACGTTTACGGGTACAAAAGCATTTGATGATTATTCGCTTGCGGATATTGCCCGTTATATTGACTGGCAACCCTTCTTTATTGCCTGGGAAATGCATGGAAAATTTCCACAAATATTGAGTGATGAAAAAATTGGCAAGGAAGCGACAAAATTATTTGCTGATGCAAATGCTTTATTGAAACAGGTCATTCATGAAAAATGGCTTACTGCAAAAGGGGTGATCGGTTTTTGGGAAGCTGCCTCTGATGGGAAAGACACGGTCAATGTCAGAAGTGAAGCAGGAAATGTGAGTTTAGAATTTTTGAGGCAACAAATAAAAAAAGCGTCAAACCAGTCAAATACTTCCCTGGCAGATTTTATAAGACCGGCTAACCTGCCCCCCCTCACCTACCAGGATCATATTGGCGCATTTGCCGTTACTATCCATGGTATTGAAGAGCATGTAAAACGGTTTGAAAAAAATCATGATGATTATAATAAAATAATTTTGCAGGCGCTTGCAGACCGTTTGGCAGAGGCATTTGCCGAGTTGCTCCATGAAAAAACGAGAAAGGAGTTCTGGGGTTATATGAAAGATGAAGATCTTTCCAATGAGGAATTAATAAAAGAGGAATATTCAGGTATTCGTCCGGCGCCTGGTTATCCGGCGTGTCCGGATCATACAGAGAAATACAAGCTTTTTAATTTATTGAATGCAGAAAAAAATACCGGAATTATTTTAACCGAATCACTCGCTATGTTTCCCGCATCCTCGGTTTGCGGATGGTATTTTGCAAACCGGGAAAGTAAATATTTTGGCGTAGGTAAAATTGAGAAAGACCAGGTAGTGGATTATGCGAAAAGAAAAAATATGCCGGTTGAAGAAATTGAAAGATGGCTAAGTCCAATTTTGGAATATGATGTTTAGATAATTTGCCAATTTGAAAATTCAATAATGGCACCGGTATGCAACGCAACGATGACGCTAAGAAAAACAGCAGACGGAGCAAGAGCCGGTTAATATATAACTGATCATTATTTGTGAATCATCAAGAAGAAATAAATCCGGCATTCCAAATCACACTATCAATTAACAAGCTGCTTGCAAATTATTTTTTAACTTGCGCAATTGTTGTTGATTCGCTTATGAAATAATTGAAATCATGAAAAAAAGAAAGATTAATGTTGTTGTTTTGGTATTTTTTCTTGTTGCCATCCCATCAATAATTTTTGCTCAGCAAAAAGAAACAAAGAGAAAACACGAAATATATTTTTCATGGGGATATAACGAAGAGTGGTACACACACAGCACTATTCATATTTCCCAACCTTCCCTGGGTAATAATTATTCATTGAACAAAGTCACGGCAGGCGATCATCCGGGTTGGGATGAGGGTATTTTTAACAGAGGCATTACCGTGCCGCAATTCAATGTTCGCCTTGGTTATGTTATTAATGAAGAAAAGGGATGGATATTTGAATTGAATTATGACCATCCGAAATTCATTGTCAATCCTCAAAATGTACATTTAACCGGAAAGCTGAATAACCGACAGGTTGATACTACCATTTTGTTCACGCAGCCAAATGGATTTCATTATTATTTAAATAATGGTGCAAACTTTTTTCTTTTTGACATAGTGAAAAGACTACGCCTTTATAGAACGCACGATCAAAAATTTAAACTGGACTTTCTTGGAAAATTTGGTGTCGGTTTTACTGTTCCCCATGTAGATAATCAGTTATTTGATAGTACAAACAATCCGCATTTTCAAATTGGTGGATGGAACACGGGAGTGGAAGCAGCGATAAGGACCACATTTTTCAAATATCTTTACCTCGAATATGGAAACAAACTCGATTATGCCCGTTATTCGGGTTTGAAGATCTTCAAAGGAACAGCGCACCAGTCTTTTGGAACTTATGAAATGATGTTGACTTTGGGTTTGGTCTTTCCTGCAGGAAAAAAAATCAATTGATGATAGATAAATAATAAAAAGTTCATCATTCTCAAAATATCAGATCCTCAATAGTGTAAATTCCTTATTCTCATTCCCAAAAATATTTTTTGATCTTCACTTTATAATTTGCTCTGATGAATGTGTGAATATGGTGCATGGCTTCGTCAATACTGTCGGTGACCAATACCAGCGACATATCATCCTTTGAAATGGTTCCTTCATTTGCCATAAATTCTATATCCTTCATCAATGGTTCAAAAAAATCTTTCCCAAATAAGACAATTGGAAACTGTGTAATGCTTTTTGTTTGCACCAATGTTAATGTTCCATAAAATTCGTCCATCGTTCCAAAGCCTCCGGGCATTACTATAAAAGCATAGGAATATTTCAGCAACATTGCTTTTCGGATAAAAAAATAATCGAAGGTTATCCATTTTTGCATGTAAGGGTTTGGTTTTTGTTCGAATGGCAGTTTGATATTGCATCCAACCGATCTTCCTCCATTTTCAAAAGCCCCGCGATTGGCTGCTTCCATTATTCCCGGACCGCCGCCGGTCATGGTTGTGAAACCAATTGCCGCAATGCGTTTGCCAAATTCTCTTGCAGCCTGATAATACTTATTATCTTCTTTAAATCGCGCCGAACCAAAAACAGTAATGCTAGGTCCAACAAAATGTAATGTTCTTATCCCTCTAAATAACTGCGCAAAAACTTTGAATACAAACATTAATTCGTAGGATCGGCTTTGCGGACCTTCTAAATAAACGGCTTCCTTTGATGGAATAATTCTTTCGGAACTATGCATAATAATTGAAATGATTATTTACAAATAGTAAATTGCGTGGCTAATTTAATTCAAACATCGTTATGTCTTCACTTCGAATCATTAGTTATAATGTTAACGGCATAAGAGCTGCGATGAAAAAGGGCTTTATTGAATGGTTAAAAACAAGTCCGGCAGATATTATCTGCATTCAGGAAACAAAGGCGTTAAAAGATAATGTAGATCATAAACAATTCACGGAGCTTGGTTTTCATGATTATTGGTTCAGCGCTCAAAAGAAAGGATATAGCGGCGTTGCTGTTTTCACAAAAATACAACCCGATCATGTAGAATATGGAACAGGTCATAAAGTGAGTGATGATGAGGGAAGGGTCATTCAATTGGATTTTGGAGATATTCGGCTGATCAATGCCTATTTCCCTTCGGGAACTTCCGGTGATGAGCGACAGCAATTCAAGTATAAATGGCTAGATGAACTTTTTTTGTATTTGGATAAGTTACAAAAAAAATATCCCAAAATAATTTTGTGTGGCGATTATAATATTGCACATAAAGAAATTGATATTCATGATCCGAAAGGAAATAAAAATTCATCTGGTTTTTTACCGGAAGAAAGGGTATGGATGGATAAATTTTTCGAAAAGGGCTGGATCGATGCATTTCGTGAAATACACGCCGAGCCTCATCGTTACAGTTGGTGGAGTCAACGATTTCCTTCTGTACGATTGCAAAATAAAGGCTGGCGCATCGACTATATTAATGTGACTGAAAATTTAAAAAAAAATATCGTTGATGCAGAAATCTATCCTTCAATAAAGCACAGTGATCATTGTCCCGTATATCTTGAAATAAAAAGTTAAGAGATCGTTGTGCAGTACTTGTGGAAAAGAATTTAAAATAAAAAACGGTATCAAAAATAGTTGTACATTCCTCAAACCTTCCACTGGCAAGCATTTCAGGCATTGCATGTTGAAATCCACGTCAGTAAAGGATTTCAGCTTATCCGTTAATTTTTTTAAAAAATAAAAAAAATCTTGAATTTTCTGCAACGCTTACCCCATGCGGTTTATAGCAGTTTTACAAAACCATAAAAAAATTTTGCGGGATGCAAAAAGCGGCTATATTTGTTCTCGCTAAATTTTAAAACAAATTACACTATGAACAAAGCTGAATTAATCACGAAACTCGCCGATGATGCCGGCATTACAAAAACTCAGGCAAACTCTGCACTTGATTCTTTTGTTGAAGCAGTTACTAAAACTTTAAAAGGTGGTGGTAAAGTTACTCTGGTTGGATTTGGAACTTTCTCTGTTTCTAAAAGAGCTGCGCGTAACGGTCGCAACCCACAAACTGGTGCTGTTATCAAAATCAAAGCAAAAAAAGTAGCTAAGTTCAAAGCTGGAAAAGAATTGTCTGCGAAATTATAATGCTACACCTACTGCATTTAAAAGCTCCGATGCTGCGCTGCTTGCGCGTACCGGAGCTTTTTATTTGGTCTTGAAATGTTATCAAAAAAAAATTAAATATTTTCAAAATGGGCAAGGGAGATAAAAAAACAAAAAAAGGAAAGATCTTTAAAGGTTCTTTTGGCAAAAGCAGACCTGCAAAAGTGAAAAAGAAAGTCGCTCCTAAAAAAGAGAAATAGAATTTATTTAAGGTGGTGATAGGTTGAATGGCTAAGAAGAAAATTCATCACCAGGAATTGGGAAAGCAAAATTTTAGCTGATCAGCCTTTCGATACATTACGGCGCCAACCTTTCCATAATCCATTTACCATTATCCTGCAAGGTATATTGAACTCTGTCGTGCAGGCGATTTGTTCTTCCCTGCCAGAATTCAATGGTAACAGGCATTACCCGATAACCACCCCAATTGGGGGGTCTTGAGATTTTTTCCTTGGTAAACTTCTCCCGGATTTTTCTTTCATTTTCATCAAGCCAATCGCGGCTCGCGATAACATGACTTTGGGGTGATGCCCAAGCTCCTATTCTGCTTCCTTCGGGACGACTGTTGAAATAATCATCGCTTTCTTTTTCGGAAGTTTTGGAAACTATTCCTGTAATTCTTACTTGTCGTTGTATTTCCTTCCAGAAAAAAACCAAACAGGCACGAGGGTTTTCAAGCAACTGTTGCCCTTTGTAGCTATCGTAGTTACTAAAAAAAATAAACCCATTCTCATCAAATCCTTTTAGCAAAACAATTCGCGCGGAAGGCAAACCATCGCTCGATGCTGTGGCCAATGTCATGGCATTGGGTTCTTCAATATGTGCTTCCAATGCATCCGTCAGCCAGGTGTTGAATTGTAAAAAAGGACTGTCAGAAACCGTTTTTTCAGAAAGCGTTTGCAACTGGTAATCTTTGCGCATATCCGTTAATGCATCCATCATTAATAATTTCAGTGCGTAAAATTACCAAAAAAGAAAACGACCTGTTGTAAAAACAGGTCGCTCTTATTTTATTTACCAAATACCGTGATTTTAGATTTGTTCGTTTTCGTTATGAAATTCATTTTGCTCAGGACCGGATTTTGCCAATAATGTCTCCATTTCGCTGATCCGGCGCAACTGGCTCTCCAGCTTTTTATTATGTTCTGAAACCTGTTGCAGATCATTGTTTAACTCATCAAGAAAAGTCACTTTCTTCTGCAATTGCTGGCGCTGAAAATTTGCTTCTTTCAGTTTGTCCTCTGTATCAGATAATATTCTGCTCAAGCGTTGATTTTCTTCCCAAAAAGATTGCTGACGTACTTTTAATTCATCAAAATCTTTTGTGATCTTAAAATAAGATAATTGCAATTCTTCATAATCATTGCCGGAACGTGATTGAATGATACGGCTGTCGAGTTTCTGCAATTTATCTTGCAATAAGTTAAATTCAGAATATGCCTTATCCAGGCGAATTGACATTTCATCTGTCAGTCGCTGCTGATGTCGCAAATGGTTAATCTCATTCTCTTTATCAGATATTGATTTATGTAGTGTTGCGAGTTGATCGTTTAGCTGCCCGTTGGTTTTTAAAACATCCTGGTATTTTATTTCAAACTCTTTAAGTAGATCTATTTGTTCCAGCAAACGACCGATCTGTTTATTATGTTCTCCGAAATTTTCCTGTGCTGATTTAAGTTGAGAAAAATAATCTGTTGTTTCTGTTGTTGAAAGTTTATTGAGTATCGTTTCAGATGATTGTTGCTCTGAAAAACTGATCTTATTCTTTGAGGAAGTGAGTTCCTTACGCAGTTCGTCAACTTCGATGTTCAATATTTGTTCATTTTCCCTGGCTTCAGCCAAACGTTCGCGCAACTGTTGTTGTGCGCGTTCCTGCATATCCATATCATTATAATACTTCAGCTTCCAGTTATCATTTTCATTGATACCTTCAGTTGCAGCCGAATCATCTACACGTATTGATTTTCTTGAACTCCAGAAAAAGTGGATGCAAAAACCCAAGATGAGTGCCACGAGCAAAAAGACGATTATCTCGGGCAAACCAACGGTAAGCTGTATATCTAATATGCGCAAAGGTATGTTCATAATGGTTCGGAAATGTTTTACCAAACTATAATTAAATAATTAGCTACGATCAAACATTATGGCTTTCAACGGATGAGATAAACACAGGAAGAAGTTATAAAAAAGCCACCTCAGGGGTGGGTTTTCATGGGTTCTAAAGTACTAAGCTTATTGCAGATTTGCAAATCCACAGTAAAATTATTTTAAAATAGCTTGATTATTAATCAGTCTTTTACCAAAGTGCCCACTTTTTCTCCCCCAATCACTTTGAGTAGGTTGCCGGGCTTATTCATATCGAATACAATTATCGGCAATTTATTTTCCATACACAAAGTAAAAGCCGTCATGTCCATTACCCGTAGGTTTTTTGAAATACATTCCTGGAACGAAACGACTTCATATTTTTTAGCAGTAGGATCTTTTTCAGGATCAGCCGTATAAATGCCGTTGACGCGGGTACCTTTTAAGATCACATTTGCGTTTATTTCTATGGCGCGGAGTGATCCGGCGGTATCTGTGGTAAAGTAAGGATTACCTGTTCCTGCCCCGAAAATGACGACTCTGCCTTTTTCAACGTGCCTTATGGCCCTGCGCCGGATATAAGGTTCTGCAACCTGCTCCATTTTTATGGCACTCTGCAAACGCGTGTAAACACCAATTTTTTCAAGTCCTGCCTGTAAGGCCATGCCATTGATAACGGTTGCCAGCATGCCCATATAATCTCCATGGGCACGTTCAATTCCGGTTTCAGCTTCGTTCATACCGCGGTAGATATTTCCGCCTCCGATCACAATGGCCACCTGAACACCAAGATTAACCACACTTTTGATATCCTGAGCATATTGAGCAATCACACTATTATCAAACCCAAAATTTTTATCTCCCATCAACGCTTCACCAGAGAGCTTTAACAGAACACGTTTATATTTTGGCAGCATGTTTAATTTATGATTTAGACCTGCTTATCGCAAGTTGGTTTTCGATTATACGTTACCGTTATTAATAATCATTAATGATGAATTAATGTTTTTTCTGCTGCAAAGAAAAGATTTTTTTATAAACAAACGGGCATAAAAAAAGAGAGTATCAAACTCTCTTTTAAAATTCGTTTATCCTAATTGCACTCTTTTAAATGCCGTAATTTTAACCGTTGGATCCACACTTTTCAAATAATCGCCAACCGTTTTTGTGGAATCTTTTACAAAAGCCTGCGCGAGTAATGTGTTTTCCTTAAAAAATGCATTTAATTTACCCACAGCAATTTTATCAATCATCTCGTCCGGTTTTCCTGCCATTTTCGGATCATTTTTAATTTGCTCGGTAACAATTGCTTTTTCACGGGCAACTGTCTCAGCTGAGACCGAATCAGCATCTACAGCCACGGGATTCATCGCTGCAATTTGCATCGCCAGATCCTTACCAGCTTCAAGGATGCTGTCGGTGTTCTTTGTTAATCCGACCAGCACACCCATTCTATGCGCACCGTGGATATAGGCAGCTACTGCTTCTGCGTCTACGCGTTCAAAACGGGTCAATTGAATCTTTTCGCCAATTTTTGCAACCTGATCGTTGATCTTATCTGCTATTGATGCTCCATCCAATTGTGCGCCCAGCAGTTCATCCAGGGAATGTAAATTATTTTTAACAGCAACATCCATTATGCTTTTGGCAAAATGAACGAAGTCGGAATTTTTTGCGACAAAATCCGTTTCGCAGGCTAATGTTATAATAAAGCCTGTTTTATTATCTGCTGTTGTTTTAGCAATGATAACACCTTCTTTTGCTTCTCTGTCGCTGCGCAAGGCTGCCACTTTTTGACCTTTTTTGCGGAGATAATCAATTGCTTTTTCAAAATCTCCATCACTCTCTACCAATGCTTTGCGACAATCCATCATTCCTGCGCCGGTTGTCTGGCGGAGTTTATTAATTTCTGCCGCAGTTATTGTTGCTGTTGACATAAAATGTTTTTTAAGAATTTTTTTCGATGTTCAAGCTGGTTGAAAATATTAAGCGCTTGTAATTGTATTGATACGATTACACATTTAGGCAATACTCTATTTCAAGCAAAATTCAACCCGCATGAAGTATTAATAATTATTTTGCCCCTGTGCGTCTTGGCGGAGCCCCTCCACCTACGCGGCGTTTGAACTGGCCACCACCACCACCGGTCTTACTCTTATCGTTATTACGTCCTCTGCCACCTTCGCTTTCTGCTTCGGCAAGTAAACGTGCAGCTTTCTTCTCATTTTCATCGGTATTGACATCTTCCACTTCTTCTTCTCTGGCTGCCTGTCTTTCAGCAAGTCCTTCAGCAATTGCTGCAGTAATGTAATTAGCGATAATAGCGATCGATTTTGTGGCGTCATCATTAGCCGGAATCGGAAAATCAACTTTATTGGGATCACAATTGGTATCGACCATACCAAAAGTAGTAATGCCCAAACGAATAGCTTCTGCCAATGCAATATGTTCGTGACCAATATCAACAATAAACAATGCTGCCGGCACTCGTCCTAATTGGGAAATACCGCCGAGCACTTTTTCCATTTTTTCTTTATCGCGACTTAAGGTCAGGCGTTCTTTTTTGGTAATGCTGTCAAAGCTCCCGTCATTAAGCATTTTGTCAATGCTTTGCATTTTCTTCACGCTTTTTCTTACGGTATTGAAATTGGTAAGCATACCGCCAAGCCAACGTTCTGTGGCATAAGGCATGTTCACTTTTTTAGCACATTCCGTAACAATTTCTTTTGCTTGTTTTTTTGTTCCGACAAACATTATTTTTTTACCGGTCTTCGCAATTTGTTTCAGTGCTGCTGCTGCTTCCTGAAGACTTTCGGTAGTTTTATTAAGATCAATGATGTGAATGCCTTTTTTTTCTGCAAAAATATAAGGCAACATTTTCGGGTTCCACTTCTTACGCAAATGACCAAAGTGTACACCTGCTTCAAGTAGTTGTTGTTGTAATGAAGTGTTTTGTTCCATGTTTTATTTGCTGTTGGCTATCAGCTACTAGCTGCTAGCGGTTAATAATTAAGAATTGCGCGTTGCCAGTAGCTAATAGCTAATAGCAAACAGTTTTTACTAACGTTTACTGAACTGGAAGCTCTTTCTTGCTTTTTTGCGTCCCGGTTTTTTACGTTCTACTGATCTTGGATCGCGACGAAGCAAACCTGCTGCTTTCAATGCCGGACGAAAATCCGCATTAATTTGCAGCAAAGCGCGAGCAATACCCAATTTGGTTGCTTCAGCCTGCCCTTTTATTCCACCACCAGAAGCATTTACAACCACATCGAACTTATCAGATGCTTCAATGGTTTTTAATGGAAGTTCTACCTGGTTTTGCAGATATTCCAACGTAAAATATTCTTTGTAGTCCTTATCGTTTATTTTGATCTTACCATTACCTTTTGTAAGAAACACGCGGGTAACAGCTTCTTTACGACGACCTACTGAATTTTTTTGTTTTTCCATTTTATAAGTTTATTGCTAAAAGCGGATTTTAGAATTTAAATTCTTTTGGTTGTTGTGCAGTATGCGGGTGTTTATCTCCTGCATAAACAAAAAGTTTCTTTACCAATTTGCGACCCAGGCGATTTTTTGGCAGCATGCCTTTGACCGCTCTTTCGATAACTGCTTCTGGTCTGCGCTTCAGCAAACTTTTTGCAGATTCTTCTTTTTTGCCACCGGGGTAACCGGAGAAATTGATATAAATTTTGTCATCAATCTTATTGCCGGTAAAAATTACTTTATCAGCATTAATAACGATAACGAAATCACCGCAATCAACGTGCGGCGAAAAATAAGTTTTGTTTTTACCGCGCAATACAGCGGCAATCTTGCTGCACATACGGCCAACGGTTTGATTAGTACCGTCAACAACGTACCAGTTACGCTGCACGGTAGCCTCGTTCGCATGTTTTGTTGTAAAATGTAATTTGCTCATTTGTTTAATTTTTGCGTAGTTGCTATCCCAACTACTTAATTTTTAAGGATGGCAAAGGTAAGGTTAAATAGAATGACGGACCAAGAAAATACACAGTAATTTTTTATCGTACCTTTATAAATAATTGATAATCAGTAAAAATTTTGTCCAACAAAATAAATTGCCGCGCATTTTGGATAATCATTAGCCCTGTTTCACTTAAATTTATAAGCAAATTTTAAAAAATGTCAGAGACAGTTCAACCTCTTGGTCGCAGCGAATTTGGTAATCCTGCAAATGCCGGGAATTTATTAACTATTGAAGATGCCACCGCCTTACTCAATCAGTGGGTCAATAATGACAGATTGCGTTTACACATGCGACAGGTGGCGGCTGTGATGAAAGCCTGGGCAATTGAAAAAGAAGATGCGGATGAACAGATTGCCATGAAATGGGAGTTAGCCGGCTTATTGCATGATGCGGATTGGGAAAGGTTTCCCCATGACCATTGCCGTATAATCATCGAAGAATTGGAGCAAAGAAATATTGATCCTGAGATCATTCATTGCATTGCATCCCATGGCCCCAGATATTTCGGGGTAGAACCAAATAATAGGATGGATAAGATGATCTATGTTTTTGATGAGCTATCTGGTTTTATTCATGCTTCCGCATTGATCCGTCCCACCAGATATGAAGGCATGGATGTAAAAAGTGTAATGAAAAAATTAAAGACCCCATCATTTGCAGCGCAGGTAAACAGGGATGATATTACCGATTCCCTTTCCAGGATTGATTTTTCTCTCGAAGAGATCATAGAATTTATCATTCGCATTCAGCAACACGTTCAATGATCCACTATTAATGACTGCAACAATTTATTCTTAAATATATTTGCAATAGTGTACATTATCTGCCATATATAAAATGAAACGAAGAATTGTTGTAATAGTTTTTATTTTTCTACTTGTATCTGTTGGTGTTTTGTTTTTTGCTCCTATCACTTTTGCAATAAAAAAACAAATTACTATCTCCGCTTCAATCACTGCGGTTGCAGATCAAATTACTGATCTGCGAAATTGGCCAAATTGGAATGAAGAATTGAAAAAGGAAAATATTCCCTCGTTGCAAAACGCCGCTCAAATCAATAAAACACGATCTCATCTGCACTATGCCAATGTAAGTTATGATTTGATAAGACAAAGCGCTGCCGCTGTCCTTGTTAAAGTAGATGATAATGGAGCAAAAAAATATCATTCCATTTTTATATTGCCTGATTCAAATATCAACTTCACTACTGTGTTTTGGATTGAAAATCTTAGCCCGGCAAGCTGGATTAAAGAAAAAATCCATTCTTCCGGAAAAATAGAAGTCAACTTGAATAGTCTAAAAAACTATATGGAAGATCCCAGACAATATTATGGTTTCAACATAATACTGGGAAAGGTCGAGGACTCAGTTGTGATCACGGAGATTACGACAGTTGCGAAGAATAACAAATCAAAAACCCTGTCTGCACTTTACCAGGACATAGTCTCAAAAGCAAATGCGAATAATATTAGGATCGATGAAACCAATTCAAGAATTGCCCATTTTTATCAAATTGGCAAAGACAGCCTTAGAATAATGGCTGCTATTTCCGTTGACAAAAGACAAAATCCAAAAAACGATCTTGATTTTCTTGAAATGCCTCCACAAGGAAAGATGTTATATGGATATTATGAGGGTGCTTATAACGGGATTCAAAAATTGTACTACGCAATGAACAAATACATGGACGACAAGCATCTGAAATTGATCGCGGTCCCTTATGAGAAATATCTTTCCAATCCACGATCTGCTGAAGATAGTCTTCACATGAAAATAAAACTTTGCTACCCTGTCCTTTAATATCGTAAAAATGCTAATGCATCATTATTTCTGGCGATGATGATGCATTTTTTCCCATTGATATGAATCAATTTGATATCGCGTATCTCGCCGGTTATTATCGGTTCATTGTATGGAATTGAACAATTAAAATTTGCACTATTATCACCAAATCCAATGGTCAATGGCATTGCATCATATCGGCCTTCATAAGGCAACACTCCATAAAAATTCCCTCCTGCCAACAGATCCTTTTTGTTGTCATCGTTAATGTCATCAAGATAAAAACTGAAAATGGGTGCCCATTGCATTTGCATTGGCAAAGGTTGTTGTTTAAATTCTTTTCCCCGCTCATTGATTAAGATCATTGATTGCATATTTGCCGCTTGTAATAACGACGCTGATTTTAACTTTTCTCCAAAAATTTCTTCCGTCGTTTTGCCAGCCATTTTCTTATAGCTGAGAAATTCTTTCTTTAAATAGGGTAATTGTTTTTCCAGATCTTCTTTCCCGAGAAAAGGATAGTACTTTCCTTTTCTGGGTATTGAAAGAATCTGCTCAGGAATTCCATTATTATCAAAATCGCCGGCATACATCCTTATGGGGAATGAAGTTGACGCTTTTAGTTTGGAATTCAATCCGTAATTACCAAGCAATAGATCGGGATATCCGTCACCGTTAATATCCTCGCTTTTGACGCAAGTCCACCATCCGGTAAGTTCATCTAACCCGGCATTTTGTTTTTCTAATTTCCCGTTGTGGTTAATGAAAATCGTCGGCGCCATCCACTCGCCCACCACAACCAAATCAGGTTTCCCGTCTTTATTGATATCAGTCCAGCAAGCATCTGTCACCATTCCGATTTTACTTAATCCATTGGCTACATCATCTGTTACAATCGAAAAATTCCCATGACCGTCATTATGCAATAAATATGAAGTCGGCGTCGATCCGTAAAACGCTGTATTGACTCTTCCTCCGATAAATAGGTCCTGGAAGCCATCTCCGTCAAAATCCGCAGCCCGGACAACCGATTTATTTCCATACATGGGTGGCAGATTCTTTGACAAACTGAAATTTCCGTGACCATCATTTATATACAACCTGTCGAGCAATTGATCTACATTTCCCACATACTCATTTCCGCCACTTGCTACATAAAGGTCAAGATCGCCATCATTATCCGCATCAAAAAAAATAGCATCGACTTTTTCGCAAGTGGCATCTTTTGCAAACAAAGAATCATTGGTTGATTGAAAAGTCCCATCGGGTTTTTGAATGAATAATTTTCCTGGCTGATTTTTTGCGCCACAGACAAAAAAATCTTCTAATCCATCTCCATTCACATCCCCAACCGCAAGTTTTGGTCCGGCAGTGGAAATTTCATGAGGGATAAGAAGCTGGCGATTGAAATCGTTGAAATAAATATCTTCCTGGTGCTTAAAATTTACTTTAACCTGCGAAGAAATATCTTCAAAAAGGCGCTCACCTTGTTGATGTAATATATTATTTATGAAAGAGGAGTAATTGATTATCGAATCAACATTTTCTTTTTTAAAACTAATGGATAATTTTTGATCTGTCTTGATTTTATTTAATTGCTGGTAGGTATTATTTGGCCAGATGATGATCATGCTATCCATCAACTCTTTTTCACCCACGCCAAAATGAATAATCGGTTCGACGCTGCTCATGAATCCACGGGTAGGCTGCAATTCCTGCATGAAAATTCCTTTCTTATCAAACAAGAAAACTTTTGCTCCGGTCGCAAAAAAGTTTGGTGCCTGATATTTTAGCTGAATGTTGAGATAATGTTGCTGCGGCTGTTGGGTGCGAATATTATTTTTGTAGATGCCTGCCGGCGAATTCATGTCATTGGTAATAATATCCAAGGCGCCGTCATTGTCCAGATCAGCATAAGCTGCCCCCTGTGACAAAGTTGCATCCGAAAAACCCCAATCATTTGAACGATCTGTAAATTTCAGATCGGTTTTCCCCTCAAAAATATAGTTATGCCATGCTCCCGGCGGCTGATGCTGCAAGATTTCTTTGTCAAAGTCCCTTGAGCCAGATGCCGAAAATTTCAAGTTGAGGTTGGAAAGAAATTTTTCATAATCAAGATCATTCAAACGATTTTTTATTCCGTTGGAAATAAAGATATCCTGGATCCCGTCCAAATTGAAATCCGCAATCAAAGGACTCCAACTCCAATCTGTTGCTGCAATGCCGCTGTACAATGCTATATCAGAGAATTTCTTTCCTCTTCCGATATTTAACTGCAAACAATTTCGGGAATATTGGTAATGATATCCTGCCCGGATCTTTTGATTATAATTATCAAGGGATTCATCCCCGGCCGAGGATTTTAAAACCGTTTCATCTTCAGGCAACATATCCAGGGTAATGATGTCGGGCCAGCCATCATTATTGATGTCGGCGATATCATTGCCCATTGAAAATTTTGATTCATGGGCAAAAGCATCTTTATTCATTTCTTTAAATGTGCCGTTGCCCTGATTTACATAATAATAATCATTTTCATGAAAATCGTTACCGACATATATATCATCAAAACCATCGTTATTCAAATCTGCAACACTGACTCCCAATCCGTATCCCAATGAACTGCTGATGATACCCGATTCTTTGGTGACATCCGTAAAATGATCTCCATCATTGCGAAATAATTTGCCGCCGCTGATCAAACTATATTTTTTTCTGGTCGAAGTGTCACCGTAATTATCTGTTTGATGAATGGAATGTTGAAGCAAAAACATATCCAGATCCCCATCTTTATCGTAATCAAAAAAAACAGCCTGGGTATTATATCCTGGAATGTCCAAACCCCATTTTTTTGCCTGTTCTGTAAAAGTCCCGTCCCCATTATTAATAAATAGCTGGTTATGAGAATCCGTAAAATAAGTGTGAGAGATCCCGGAAAAATTTGCAGGCGTGTGGTTTGACACGGCACAAACATAAATATCGAGTAATCCGTCTCCGTTTACATCAGCCATGGTAACACCCGTTGCCCAATCCGCCTTTCCTTTAACGCCCGCCTTTTCTGTGATGTCTTCAAAATGCCAGTTGCCTTTGTTTAAATAAAGTTTATTGCCGCCCGTATTCGAAACAAAAAAAATATCCGGCAACCCATCATTATTAATATCTCCGACAGCGACACCTGCCCCATTGTAGTAATACAGATAGTCAAGAATATTCAATGAATCTGTATCAACATTTTTATTCATGAAGTCAATGCCTGTTTCCTGGGGGGTAAGTTTTGAAAATAACTTTTTTTGATCTTTGCAGGAAGAAAAAAATATTATACAGCCTAATATTAAAGGTGTAATAAGAATATTACTGTAGGAAGAAATATTTTTTTCAGGCTTATTCAACAATTATTTTCTTTTATGAAAAATTTGCAATGCCTCGTTATTACGTGCTACGATAATATAATTTTCCTTTTTTGTACTAATGATTTGTGCATCGCGGACTTCGCCTTTAATAAATAAGCCACTTGCTGATGGAGAGATATAGGTGAACTGATTTTTTTTATTGCCAATAAGGGTTGCGCCATAACTTGCGTCAAAGCGGCCAACCTCGGGTTTTAAGCCATAAAAGTTCCCGCCTAAAAAAATATCCTTTATCCCGTCCCCATTCAAATCCGTTACCACAATTCCATAAACGGGTGAAAGCTGTGCCATTACTGGCAAAGGCTGCACACTAAAATTCCCTTTTCCATCATTCATAAATACACAGGTTTGTGTTTGTTCCACCGTTAAAACATTTGCCTCGGCAAGCTGATCTTTGTCTAAGATTTCATCAATGCCTTTTCCGGCATAAGCATCATAACGTAAAAACTTCTTTTTCAAAGCCGGGATTTGGGCAACCATATCGCTTCGCAAATAATACGGATATGCTTTACCGTCAGTTTTAAAATAAACGGGTATACATTCGCTCTGACCATTTTTATCAAAATCGCCAACGTATAATTTTGCAGGATGCTGGATATCTGCTTTGATTCTTGAATTCAGTCCGAAATTTCCTGCCACCAGATCAGGATATCCATCTCCGTTAATATCGGCAACGGTCAGGCAATTCCACCAACCCGATGAATTCGGGATCTCCCTGATTTTTTTTAATTTCCCGTTTTCATATTTTAACACAGTCACCGCCATCCAATCGCCAACAACAACCAATTCTTTTTTTCCATCGCCGTCAATATCTACCCACTGCGCATCCGTTACCATCCCCAGCTGCAATAGATCTGGCGCCATTGTTTTGGTAACATCAGTGAATCTGCCCTTACCCTCGTTATGCAATAAAACGCTTGATGGTATTTTTCCATAATCGCCCGGGATACTTCTGGCGCCAATAAAAACGTCCTGTAAACCATCTCCGTCGATGTCATTAACTCTTACGCAGGATGCATTGATGGAAATTAATGGCCAACTAAAACTTCTTGTAAAATTCCCCTTTCCATCATTAATATATAAACGAGAAAGCAAATTTTGAGAACCCAGCTGATCCTGATTGCCTCCCGAAACAACCACCAGGTCAAGATCTCCATCATTATCCGCATCAAAAAAAGTTGCGCCGATATCTTCATTGTCTTTATCCAGTGCAAATACAAATTCTGGTTTTTGAATAAACTTTCCATCGGGTTGCTGAAGAAATAGTTTAGCCGTATCGTTCTTTGCGCCACCCATAAAAAAATCCTGAAGCCCATCTCCATTGACATCACCAATTGCCAGTTTGGGGCCTTCGGCAGAAAGCATTTTAGGAATTAATCTTTCTGCATCAAAATCATTAAAATAATTTTCTTTGTGATTTATGTTACCGGAGATATTATTTGCGGTAATGTTTTCATATAATGGATCCGGTTTCGTCACGGGCAATTTTAGTGGAATGTTTGCATCAGTCTGCTTTAGGGTTATTGTTTTATTTGCAGGAATATTTTTTATTACTTGCATTTTCATATTTGGCCACCACACGATCAAACTGTCAACTTTTATCTCGGTACCCAATCCAAAATTTAAGACGGGCTCCACGCTGCTTTGAAAACCGCGCGTTGGTTGTTGTTCCAGCATTTGTTGCATACCATTTGTAAAAATTGATACCCGGGCTCCTATTCCAAACGTATTGGGCGAAGTTCCATCCAGTTTTACTTTAAGATAATGCGCATGCAAATTTTCAGAAGCCATATTGCGATAAATAAATGCTCCCATGTTTTCATTGTTTACGACCAAATCCAAATCTCCGTCGCCATCCAGATCCCCATAAGCTGCGCCATTACTGAAGCTCAGGGTTGATAATCCCAGTTCTGTTGTTTGGTTTTTGAACGTAAGATTTTTTTGATTGATGAAACCATAATTAGAAATTGGTGTCGATACCATTTTATCCAACATCGCCTTATAATTAAATCCACCGTGCCTTGCCTCGTTCATTACTTCTTCGCTTGCAAAATAATCCAGGAAATCCTGGTTGGTTAAATCCTTGCTGATCCCATTGCTTACAAATAGATCCTTCCACCCATCATTGTTAAAATCAAAACCTAAAGCGCCCCAACTCCAGTCGGTCGCATCGACTCCGGCTAACTGGGCAATTTCACTGAATGTTCCGTCACCATTATTTAATTGCAAACAATTGCTGGTGAACTGGTGATGAAAATCATTTTGCAGTTTAGCATTATGTACGTCATAGTCATCAAATTTAGTAGTGGTCTTAAGACGGTAATCATTCTCAGGTAACATATCTGTTGTGAAAATATCTAAGAACCCGTCGTTGTTAATATCCATTATGTCTGAGCCCATTGAAGAAAGACTGATATGTCCTGTAGCGTCGGTAATCGCTTCTTTGAATGTCCCATCATGTTGATTGATGTATAAATAATCTCTTTCAAAAAAATCGTTTGAAACATAAATGTCATCCCAACCATCATTGTTAAGGTCTGCAACCGTTACACCCAAACCAAATCCGATCTCACTTCCATAGATGCCGGCCTGTTCACTCACATCAACAAAATGCCCGTTATCATTTCTATATAATCTGTGCCCTCCTTTTGGATTTCGAATATTTCTTTGTTCCCGGTTAAAGCCAAAACTTTCAATGGGGCGGTAACTATTATTCAGAACAAAACAATCCAGGTCTCCGTCGTGATCATAATCAAAAAAAGTAACCTGTGTGGTAAGTCCTTTATCATCTAAACCATATAGATGCGCTTCTTCTTTAAAAGTTCCGTCTTTCTGATTTATATACAATTCATTTGCTCTGTCATCACCTTCAATTTCTCCGCTGTTAGAAACATAAATATCGAGCCATCCATCGCCATTAATATCAACCATGGTCACGCCGGTATGCCATTTATGAATTCCTGCTACGCCGGCTTTGTCGGTAACATCTTCAAACTGCCAATTGCCTTTATTTATGTATAGGCGGTTCTTTCCCTCGTTTGAGGTAAAAAAGATATCCGGTTTGCCATCATTATTTACATCGCCAATCGCAACGCCGCCACCGTTATAAAAATTTCTGTATTTAAAAACATTGAAGTCTTTTGTGTCCTCGACCTTATTATTAAAATCAATTCCGGTTTGTGAAGAAGGCATTAGTTGAAACAAAGGATTGTCAACCTTCAATTCTTTTTTTGAATTACAGGAGAAAATAAAAAAGATAAAAAGGAAATAGAACCCGATATATTTTTTCTTCATTATAATAAAATCATGATTGAAAAAAAAGAGCAGTAAAATTACTGCTCTTATATAAAGAAGAAATTAGTTTAACTAAATTCTGTTAATATCCAGGATTTTGGCTCAGGTTCGGATTAGCTGTTATCTGCTGAGATGGTATTGGGAAAAGTTGCCAATGCGCATCGGCGTCAGCAGTTTTTGCAGGATTTCTTGCAGCGCCAAAATACTGATCGTGTGTGCCGTTCTCAACATCAAATCTGATCAAATCATTTCTTCTCCAACCTTCCCATGCTAATTCTCTGGCTCTTTCTGCAAGCAAACTTGTTAAAGTAACCTGTGGAGCGGTCCAATTGTGAGAAGCGTCGCCGCTGTATGCTCTTGTTCTGACTGCATTAACATATCCTAAAGAAGTACCTGAAACTGTTGCATTTGCTCTCAAATCTGCTTCTGCTCTCATCAAATATATATCAGCCAAACGGAAAATAACCATGTCATTACTTTGATTACCTGAAGTACCGGCATCAGGATAATATTTGATATTACGCAGACCTGCAGCTCTGAATGGACCAGATGGATCAGAAATTGCTGATACAACCGGATTAAATATAAGCGGAATACCAAACTGGAGATCATTAATCTTCAAAGAGGGGTCTGCTGAATATACCACATTGGTGCTTGGCGGGTAAGTAAACTGAATCTGATATTGTTGCCCAATTAAGTATTGACCTGCACGCTGATCCAGGAAAGTGCGGTAAACTGTTGTTCCTTTAGTGGAGTATACAGACGATGTATCGAAATTACTGTAATAGTCTGCTGTGCTGCAGAAACCATTCCATGGGCTGCCTGAAAGAGGCAGGTTTAAATTATTCTGATAGTGAAGGGTTGCCATTTCCCAGTTATTCCCTCCGATATTTGCTTTATCAAAAGGAACCACGAAAATGCTTTCATTTCCACTACCTGTAAGATTGCTATTGTTTGGAGCGAAAATATCAAAATAATTTGGCTGCAAATTGTATTGTGATGAAGCAATGATAGAATCGCACATATCCATACACTTTTGCCATGCCGGACCTGCACTTGTAGTTTTATCCCCTGTTTTTGTTGCTGTATATACTTCCTGGTTCAAATATAATTTTGCAAGCAAGGCAAAAGCCGCCCATTTTGTAAAATGACCATAGGTGGTCGCGTCAACATTTGCCGGAAGTAATTCAATATTTGCGTTTAATTCAGCAATCAATGAATCATAGATCTGAGCCCCGGAAATTGTTTTAACTGTTGACGGGTCAACATTGAAACTCGTTACATAAGGCACATTGCCAAATCTGTCTACAGCTAAGAAATAAAAGAAGTCTCTGAGTGATTTAAGTTCTGCATTGATCGCTGCCAAATTCGGTGGGGGTGTAGGTAAGGCATTTACAATACTCAAAGTAAAATTCGCCTTCCCAATACCGCCGAAAATATCATTCCACATTCCATTCATGCTTGGGTTATCCGGCGTCCAATTGTGAAGCCACTCCTGAGTATGCTGATTTCCATCTAACCAGTCAGCTCCACGGATGGGTATTACCATTTCATCACTGGAAGCTGCGACCAACTCCAGGTCACCCTCTGGAATATTTGATAAAGCCGCGTAAGCAGGCGCAATACCTGCCGCAATTTCAGCGGGCGTTTGCCAAAACTCCGAGTTGGGCACAACGCTATAAACTTTTGAATCGAGCTTGGTGCAAGATGATATGCCAATACTGGTGATTATACCTGCCAGTATTGTGAAAACCATAACCATTTTTTTCGTTATCATAAAATTTCGTGTTATACAGTTATATATGGAATCGTTTTAATAAATACGCTAAAATCATTAAACAGTTTGTTCAAATATTTTTATTATAAAGATAAATTCAAGCCAACGATGAAACTACGTGTTCTTGGGTAATAAGCATCTCCTCCATAAGTAGCATCAATATAAGATTGATTACTACCAGTCACAGGATCATAAGCATTTCTAATTTCCGGGTCTAATCCATCATATTTGGTAATTACAAAAAGATTTCTTCCCGTCAAATAGACTCTCAGACTTTGAATTCCTTTGATCTTACTAAAGCTATATCCAATTGTTGCATTATCAAGACGCAGATAAGATGCTTTCTCCAGATAAAGATCAGAAGATGTTGCATTATCTCTGATGCCATTTGTCAATGCAGCTTTAAAGACATTGTTACCTGGTAAACGCGTAATATTTGCGTAGTTTAATGCGGTATTATTAAATATCTTTTGACCATAAACTCCTCTGGCAAAAATGGTAAGGCTCCAATTGTCATAAGTTACTGTTGTATTTATTCCGTAGTTGAACTTGGGAGCAGGGTCAGTATAATAATTTGTCGCATTATTATAAGGAACTTTTGCAACACCAGCAGAATCGAATAATTGGTTACCGCTTTTATCCACACCTTCGTAATGAGGTAAATAGAAAACATAAGGAGAATAACCAACTTTAAGGAAAGTAATCGGGTTGGTGCTCAATCCTCTTCCTTCAGCATATCCGCCCGGGATATTATTCGTACTCAATTTATATCCCCCTGAATAAGTTCCGGATAAGCTGGTAACAGTTGTTTTAACAAAGCTGATTTGACCACCCATCGACCAAGTAACATGTTGTTTGTTTACAATTTTTGCATTTAAAGAGAGCTCAAAGCCTTTATTGGTAAGTGATCCGACGTTAGCCAATATGGTGCTTAAATAAAACGGTGGCACAGGTACTGTGTAATAATATAACAGGTTGCTCGTCTTATCATTAAAATAGTCCATATCACCTGTAATAATATTATTGAACAGAGCAAAATCAAGCCCTACGTTTCTCCCTTTTCTTTCTTCCCATTTAAGATAAGGATTTGCATTTTGAGATGGGCTATATGGTTTTGGATATTGGTTAGCGCTATTTGATGGATCGAAATAAGAATTGTTACCCGCGCCCAACAAGAATAAGGAACTATATGGAGTAATTTGATCCTGGTTTCCCGTAACTCCATAACCCGCTCTGATTTTCAAATAATTTACCCAGGTAACATTTTTCATGAAGTCTTCTTTTGTAATCGCCCAGGCGATATCTGCAGAAGGGAAATTACCCCAACGATTATTTGCACCTAATTTGGAAGAACCATCTCTGCGGAAGGATGCAGTAGCATAGAACCTGTTATCATAGTTATAGTTTACTCTTCCAAGATATGAAATCAGGTAGTACTCCTCTTTAAATGAAGTAGGGTAATTCAGTGTTGAATTTCCACCCGCTAAATAATAACTCTGAAGTTGTGGCACCAGGTATTGCTGTCCTGCCACGCCAAAGTTATCATCGCTAAAATAGTTATATTCATAAACCGCAATAGCAGCTAGATTATGTTTTCCCCATTGGTTGCTATAATCAACATGAAAATCTCCTTTTTTGGAATCTGTGTTATATTGATATGCATTAGCCTGGGTAAAAGTGTTTTCTACCGGAAATGAAGGAGCAAAATATGTTGTTTGTTTGTTGAAATGAGATGAAGATCCTGTTACCCCTATTTTCAGGCCTGTGATCAAAGTATAATTAGCAGTACCTGCCAATTGCGTCAGATATTCTTTCCCCTGATTTAATTCTTCGTTTAAGTGTTCAACAGGGTTGGCTTCTGAGAAATCGGCAAAAGCATAGTATTTGCCGTTTTTATATACCGGATAGGAAGGGGGGTTAAAAAATACAAAAGCAAAATTGCTGTAATCAGTATAGTGCCTGCTATAAGAGGTATTGACAATTGACATGGTAATGTCCAATTTGTCATTTAATGCTTTTTGTTCAGCATTGAGTCTAAGTCCAATTCCTTTTTTATCACTATTGATTACTATTCCCTGCTGGTCAAGATAGGTTATTGAACCACGATAATTAAAACTTCCTGTTCCACCTGAAATGGCAATATTGTGGCTTTGCGTGTAGGCTGTACGCGTAATCGCTTTTTGCCAATCCGTATTCCCACCCTGATCATATGTTGACACCAGATTCTGTGCAGAATCCTGAGAATATTTAAGATCATTAACAAGATGATTTATTGATGCCGATTTCCACTGGGCGGCATTTAATAATGGATAATATGCAGATTGCTTATCCATGCTTACAAAGGTGTTATATTCAACCGTTGTTCTGCCGGCATGTCCTTTTTTTGTATTGACTATGATAACTCCGTTTGCAGCGCGCGTACCATAAATGGCAGCGGCAGAAGCGTCTTTTAAAACATCGTATGAAGCGATATCATTCGGAGGAATGTTTGAAAGCTGGTTTGGATCGTCAAGCGGTATACCATCAAGTACGATCAGCGGGCTTTGACCACCTGTTAAAGATGCCTGACCACGTAAATGGATAATGAGGTCCCCGTTTGGATCACCACCCTGACTGGTGATGCTCAATCCCGCAACCTTACCTTCAATAGATTCCAAAGGCGATGTTACGCCCGGGCTAAAATCTTTTGAAGAAATACTGGATATGGCACCAGTTACATCTTTCTTACGTGCAGTAGTGTATCCGGTTACCACTACTTCATTCAGACTGGCATTTGAAGGAGTCAACGCAACAGATACATCCGTCTTATCACTTATGTCAATTTCCGTGGAAGAAAATCCAACGGAACTGACAACTAATGTCTTTGCATTCGCTGCAACTGAAAGCTTGAAGGATCCCGTTGCATCAGTAGCCGTACCGGTTCTTGAACCTTTAATGGTTACTGTAGCTCCTTGTACCGGACTTCCTTTATCGTCCAATACCTTACCAGTAACTGTTTTTGTTTGAGCGAAAGAAATTTGTGTTAATAGTACACAAAGGATGAGAAAGGACATTTTCCCAAGCAATCGTTTGGTCATAATCAAATGGTTTAAGCAATTAAAGTTCGAATTTAGAAAAATTATCTGTTATTTAACCAAAAAAATTTTGTCATCACAAAAGTTCAACTCAAAATTATTCTAGTTTTATAAAAAAGTGACCCTTTAGACAAGCATGATGACAACCTGATCCCAAATAAAGCTGCACAAAACCAACCCAACAATTGTTATTGTCGATATCCAAACAGAAGACTTTCTCACAAGTACAAGCTGAAATAAATGCCTGTTATATTTCTCAAAGTGTAATTCTTACACAATGATTGATATTTTTTTTCACTCTGCCAATTTTTCGGGATAGTTTTTGTAAAATAAATTTCCTAAGAGAATAAACCGGACAAAATATTATTCCGGCGATGATATCAAAAATCAATACCAAACCATGTTTTCCTTTCTTTCTTTTGGTATTTCTCATAATTGAATCTGTACAATTTACCGGGCCGGTGTGGCACGTCAGTTTCCATTTCGCCTGTATCTTCCAATACATCCATCGAGAAAAATTTTTTTCGAAAATTGCGCCGGTCCAGTTTTACATCCAATATTGCTTCGTATAAATTCTGCAGTTCGCGTAAAGAAAATTTTTTGGGTAAAAGGCTGAACCCGAGCGGATGTTCCTGGATCCTTTTTTGTAACCATTCATAGCATATATCCAGTATTTTTTTATGATCGAACGCCATTTCGTTCAAAGTGGTTACGCGATGCCAGTGCAATTCATTATCTAAAATTTTCAGTTGATGGTGCTGGATATTTATCAGTGAGCAATAGGTCACAGTAACCACTCTTGCCGCAGGATGCCGCCCGACCTCACCAAAAGTTTTTACCTGTTCCAAATAAACATCATCCAGTCCTGTTCTTTCTTTTAATATTCGGTAAGCAGCATGATCCAGGTCTTCATGATTATTGATTAAGTCACCCAGTAATGACCATTTGTCCTCAAATCTTTTCAAATCAGATTTTATGAGTAGGACTTTGAGTTCATTTTCATCAAATCCAAAAATCACACAGTCAACCGAAATACCGATTATTCCATCGCTTTCTAACTGCTTTAAAATTGTTTTAATATTTTTTCTTCTGGATGTTATAGCACTTTCAGCGATCATTACTTGTAGTTTTCTATCCTGCTAATTTAGTTACAGCGAGTTTAATATCCTATTCAAATTTTATGAATCTGCCTAAAAAGATGTTTTTGGCCATATGATCAGGTGCAAAAGCTATTGGCTTAAATTTACGGCAAATTATTTTTATGTATTCTGTTGAGCAAACACAAAAATTGCAAAACCTCACCGCAAGCCTGCAAAAAAAATCAAATAAAAATCCTTTAACAGCAAATGATCTTGAGCACCTGCGCGCAGTTTTACGATTTCATGAATACCGCTATTATGTAATGAATGAACCGCTGGTGGCCGATTTTGAGTACGATAGCTTATACAAACAACTCGAAAAAATTGAAGCCGCAAATCCTGAATTGATTACCCATGATTCCCCAACACAACGTGTTGCAAAGGATCTTACCAAAGAATTTCCAACCGTTCAGCATCTTGTTCCCATGTTGTCGCTCGAAAATTCCTATAATGCCGATGATCTTATCGACTGGGACAGAAAAGCAAAAGAAATATCCGGGATTGAAAACATAGAATATTGTGTTGAACCAAAGTTTGACGGGGCAAGCATATCGCTTATTTATGATAATGATCAACTGACTCGGGCAGCGACACGTGGCAATGGAATTGAAGGCGATGAAATAACAACCAATATCAGGCAAATTCGCTCTGTGCCCTTGTCGGCAGCGTTCTCTTCATATGGAATTCAACAAATAGAAATTCGGGGTGAAGTATTAATGAACAAAAACAGTTTTAAAAAATATAATGACCTGCTTACCGAGCAAAATTTGCCGCCGCTGGCAAATCCACGAAATGCAGCATCCGGATCATTAAGAATAAAAGATCCAAAAGAAGTCGGCCGAAGAAATCTTGAAGCATTCTTATATCATGTAAGCTATTACACAACACTAAACAGTAAACAATCAACAGTAAATAGTTTGCTGACACACAGCGGATCGCTGGAAATGTTGTGGAATCTGGGTTTCAGAAGCCCGCAAAAAGAAAAAAAAATTTTCAAAGGAATAAACGCAGTGATCGATTATTGCCATGAATTTGAAAAACACCGGGATGAACTTCCCTATGAAATTGATGGCATGGTTATTAAAGTGAATGAAATCGCGTTGCAGGAAAAAATGGGAATGACAACACATCATCCGCGCTGGGCGATCGCTTTTAAATTCAAGGCTAGGCAGGCAACAAGCAAATTACGAAAAGTGGAATTTCAGGTGGGCAGGACCGGCAGTGTTACCCCTGTCGCCAAAATTGATCCGGTGCCTATTGGCGGTATAACGGTAACGTCTATCTCATTATTTAATCAGGATGTTGTACGGGAAAAGGATTTAAAGATCGGGGACACTGTTTTAGTGGAGCGGGCTGGCGATGTAATCCCATATATTGTGAAGCCATTGACAGAATTACGAAATGGTAAAGAACAAGAAATAATTTTTCCCAGGAAATGCCCGGTTTGCGGGGATCCTTTGGTAAAACCGGAAGAGGAAGCCGTGTTGCGCTGTGTAAATATTAATTGTAAAGCACAGGTGGTTGAACGCATTATTCATTTTGCCAGCAAAGATGCAATGGACATACGAAGTTTTGGGGAAGCGAATGTTCGTAAATTTTTTGAGCTGGAGTTCTTAAAAAATATTCCCGGAATTTATGATCTGCCATTTGAAAAAATAAAGAAACTGGAAGGCTTTGGAGAAAAAAGTGTCACTAATCTGCAAACGGCGATAGAAGCGTCCAAACAGCAACCTTTACACAGACTTATTTTTGCGCTTGGCATTCGTTATGTTGGTGAGACGACGGCAAAAGCCCTGGCAAGCGCCGTTACTTATTTGCCTGATTTTGAGAATTTTTCTTTGGCGGATTTACTGGCGCTCGAGGATGTGGGCCCAAAAGTGGGAGGAAGCATCTTCGAATTTTTTCACAACAGGGATAATATGCAAATGCTACATAAGCTTGAAGCGCTTGAATTAAATCTTAGCAATAAAAAATCAGAGCGAAATGCGGAAGGTAACCTTAATGGACAAACGTTTTTATTTACGGGCACATTGCCAACTTTGAAAAGAAGCGAGGCCGAGGAAATGGCAGAAAAGAACGGCGGAAAATTATTGAACAGCGTCAGCAGCAAACTGAATTATCTTGTTGTTGGAGAGGACGCCGGTTCAAAGTTGGAGAAGGCAAGAAAAATTCCTTCCATCAAAATTATCTCTGAGAAAGAGTTTTTGGAATTGATGAGTTAATAAGATATTTTTTTAAAGACAGAGATAATTCGAAATTCTTTTTCGTAACTTTCATAAAATTGCACACAATGATTAAAAAAAATCCAGATGAAACCTGGAAAACATTAGCGTTTTCGGGCTGGAAAAAACTAAGAAAGAAGTACGCGGTTTCCTCTCATGGCCGCATTGCAAGCTATTCTGAAAATGTGCTCTCCGATGGCAAATTACTCAACGGTTCACTGACTACCGGCTACAAGACATTGAACATGCATCGTACCGGAAGCAACGGCACACTGTATCTTCATCGCGAAGTGGCAAAAGTCTTTGCAAAAAAAGTATCCCCTAAACATAAATATGTCATCCATCTTAATCACAACAAACTAGATAATAATGCAAAGAACATTAAGTGGGCAACCCTGGAAGAAATGATAAAACATCAGCAAAAAAGTCCGGCAAAGCTTGCTTATAAAAAGGTTCAGGCCAATCGCACATCAGGATTGAAACTTTCCACTGCGCAAGTGAAAAGCATCAAGAAAGTATTATCAGATAAGAAAAGACGCCTTACGATTAAAAAGATCGCAGAAAAATTTCGCGTGAGCGAAATGACATTGTATCGCATTAAAAGCGGAGAGAATTGGGCAAGAGTAAAATGATCAGTACAAAATACAACAGAAAAGGAATTGAGTTGATCTTGATTCCTTTTTTATTTACCTAAATTGAAGGTTCAATTATATGGCTATGTTACAAGCTTCTACAATAAAGTTCTTAAAAGAATTAAAAAAGAATAACAATAAACCCTGGTTTGACGCCAACCGAAAAAAATATGAAGATGCAAAAACAGATTTTGCTCAATTTGTGCAAACGGTGATTGATAAACATGCCAAGAAAGATCCTTCACTCAAAGAACTGAAAGCAAAGGATTGTGTTTTTCGCATTAACCGTGATATTCGTTTTTCAAAAGATAAAACCCCCTACAAATCCAATTTTGGAGCAAGCATTAACCGAGGAGGGAAAAAATCGGTGTTTGCCGGATATTATTTCCATCTCGAACCCGCAGAAAGCTTTGTTGGTGGCGGCATTTGGATACCCATGCCACCCGAATTAAAAAAAGTAAGGCAGGAGATTGATTACAATCTGGATGAATTTAAAAAGATCATCGGCTCCAAAAAATTCAAATCGGTTTATGATGAATTATATAAAGGAGAAGATGTGAGCCTCACTAAAGTTCCCCAAGGTTTTGACAAAGACAATCCGGCCGCTGATTATCTGAAACTAAAAAGTTTTCTGGCCATGAGGAAATTCAAAGAAGCAGATCTTCTTTCAAAAGACCTGGAAAAAAATGTGCTCCAGGCGTTTGAGGCATTACAACCCCTGGTTGAATTTATCAATAAAGCGCTGGAAGAATAATTTCAAATAAAAGGCTTTCCTCATTTTTGCTTTGAAAATTCAATTACTTTTTGAAACAAATAATTTTCTGTTCCCGATTCGAATCCTGACTGACGGTAAACTATTTTCCCGTTTTTGATAATGAAAGATTGCGGCAAATTGGTTGAGTTGAGTGCCTTGCGCAAATCCCCATTAATATCAACAAAAACCTCGAATGTCCAGCCATTCATGATTGCGGTTGGGCGAACGCGGTCCGCTAATTTTCCTTCTTCCACAGAAACTGCCATCAGTTTAAATTTCACCGCATCCTTCCAGTCCTGAACATGTGGATTTATTGCATTCAACTCATTCACACTTTCATCTGAATTCACTGACCAGAAGCAAACCAGGATCAATGAATCTTTTTGTGTGAAAGAAGAAAAAGGCGCAGGTTTGCCACGCATTGGTTTCAGTACGGCATCTGACAATGCGGTTTGCGCATGCAAAGGATGATTTGCGATAATAAAACAACAACAGAAGATTATTTTTTTGAAAAGATGCATAAAGATTGTCTGCACCAAAGTTCTGAAACATTATTTGTATTGAGCGTTTTGCTGCTCAATTAATTCTTTCACTTTTGCCTCTTTAAAATCAATCCCATTTTTAATTGCCTGTGCAGAAGGGACTGCATAAACATCAGGCAAAACACCATGTCCATCCTTGGTCCTGTTTTTGTCAACGACCATTCTGAATTTTGGCAATCGAAAACGAACGCCTGTGTTTGGAAGCGTGACATCCGGGATCATCCATGCATTATTTCCATAATAAGCGCCGCCGGTCTCTTCGCCGACGAGGGTTACATTTTTTTGCCCTTTTAAAGACCCGGCAAATAAGGTGGTGGCTGAAAAAGAGTTTCCGCCAATGAGCACATATACATTACCGTTAAAATGATTCTTTGTTTTTGGTTTGAAATAATGACGTTCAAAATAACCAAAATGATATTTGTCATCGTCGCGCTTACTGGTAACAAAGGTCATCATTAAGCGATAAAGAAAACTATTGTCAATATACTTGTTGTACCGACTGCTGCGGGTTACCGCGTATAACGAATCGGCGAGTTTAAATTTTTTATTGCTGATAAATCTTGTAAGCAAGGTTGAGTTAGAGGCATCACCCCCGCCATTTGAGCGAACATCAATAACCAGGTTCCTGATATTTTTTTCCCTGAGCAATTTGAATGAGCTGCGAAAAAATCTTTTTAAGTGATCTCCGTGTGCAAAGGAATTAACGGTCATAAATGCCGTTTTGCCAACAGTATCTACCTGAAGATTTCTGGCGGCAAATAATCTTTGGGCTTTACGTTCTTTTCTGCTTGGGCGGTAATGAGGGATGATGATATCAGCCAATTTCCTTGAAGTATCTGTTTTGAAATTATAGGGATGAATGATCGTCTCCTGCTCATTTCCCATAGCATCAAGATAATGCACATTAATATTTTCAGGGACACCAAAAATATTCCGGTACCAACTTCCAAAATTAAACCCGGTGCTCAAGGACTGATATTTACCGGTCATGCTATATCCGTCGGTTATTGTGTAATCAAACAAAGTATCACGCAATTGTTGTTGCGTCATTCCATTAATGCTTTTTATCACTGTCCCTCTTTTTAATAAAGAATCTTTTCGGTTAATGTTCACCGTTACAATCATCGTGTCGCCCCAAAATTTCAAACCCAGCGGGAATAAAGAAAGGTTTGCAGTATCCAGGTATGCGGAATATTGTTTTGAATATCTAACGGCGGTATGACCACAATTTATTTTCGCTACAACATAGCTTAAAATATTTCTGAATTGCGGCTCAGTCATGGAATCGGTTATCTGGGAAAATCCTTTATTGAAAAAATAATCCATGCTGTCCCTGGGCGTGTACCAATATAATCCAGGATGAGATTCTTCCAGAATATTCCTGAATATCGCGTAATCCTCGTTTAATTTTTGCGGGGAATATTTTTTGTATGGATCAAAGGTCTCATGGGTTGTTTTGCAGGAAAAACAAAAAACAATTGTGGTGATAAAAAAGAGGTAAAAAGCTGTTTTCATTGAACACTATCCCTTTTAAAGGTGCCGGTAAAGATAATTATTTTGAGGCGAACGCATTCCAGCCCTGCGCTGTAATATCAAACGTATTTCCACCTTTGGTTATTATCTTTTTGCCATTTTCGGGTTCGGTCATGTATCCGATGACACTGATCTGTTCGTTCAGCACCAATTTTTCATGGTCAGCCTGTGCAATGGTAAATAACAATTCATAATCCTCACCACCGCTCAACGCACAAGCCGTAGGATCCAGTTCAAATTTGAAAGCCGCTTTACGGGTTTCCTCCGCAATGGGGATTTTGTCTTCATACAAAATGCAGCCGAGCTCACTTTGTTTGCAAATATGTAAGATTTCCGAGCTTAATCCGTCACTGATATCCATCATTGATGTGGGCGTTATTTCTGCGTCACTGAAAAAATCAATAATGTCCTTTCGCGCCTCTGGTTTTAATATACGTCCAATAACATATTTTTCTCCTTCGAGATCTGGTTTCACGTTTGGGTTTTCCAAAAATATTTTCTTCTCTCTTTCCAAAAAGACCAAACCAAGATAAGCCGCGCCCAGATCTCCGCTGCAACAAATAAGATCGCCTTTTTTTGCTGTATTTCTTTTTACAAATTTATCCGGCGCTACTTCGCCAATGGCAGTGATGGAAATAATAAATCCCTTTTGAGAAGAAGAAGTATCGCCGCCGATAAGGTCAATATCATATTTTTCACAGGCGGCGTAAATTCCTTCATAAAATTCATCCAGTGCTTCAATACTGAAACGATTGCTGATGCCGATGCTCAATACAATATGTGTAGGCGTTGCATTCATGGCATACACATCGCTGAGGTTAGCGACCACGGATTTATAACCAAGATGTTTAAGCGGAGTATAGGCCAGATCAAAATGTACACCTTCGATCAATAGATCTGTAGTAATAACAGTTTGTTTTCCAAAATGGTCAATTACTGCGGCATCATCACCAATGCCTACAATAGTTGATGCATTTTTCAACTCTATATTTTTCGTGAGATGGTCAATCAATCCAAATTCTCCGAGCGATGATATTTCTGTTCTTTCTGCCATTAGATTTTTAAATCAAATTTTATTGTTAACCCAATCAATCAATTCATCATGAATCTTTCCATTTGTCGCAACAATGTGCGGTTGATATGGTGAATATCTTTTCCCGCTGAAATCAGATACTCTTCCACCTGCCTCTTCAACAATTAAAAAGCCAGCAGCGCTATCCCAGGCCTGCAATTTGTGTTCATAAAACCCGTCAAAGCGACCAGCGGCAACCCAGCAAAGATCCATCGCCGCAGAACCAAGCCGTCGAACCGGGATTCCTTTTCTGATCAATCGCGAAAAAACTTCCAGCGGACCATTTGGCTGATCCAGGTAGGTATACGGGAAACCCGTTACCAGACAAGCTTTGGCAACCTGCTGTTCATCACTTACCTGAATAAGATTGTCATTGAGTGTTGCACCAAAACCTTTTTGAGCAAAATAAAATTCATTGATAAAGGGATTATATACCGCACCCATCACCATTTCTCCCTCTTGTTCAACACCAATCGAAACACAACAAATGGGTATGCCATGTGCAAAATTCACCGTGCCGTCGATCGGATCAACGATCCATTTGAAACTGGAGTTCGTTACCAGTGCGCCGGATTCCTCGCTCAAAATAAAATGATCGGGAAAATCATTTTTGATGACCTCAAAAATTGCTTTTTCAGAAGCGTGATCGGCTTCTGTAACTAAATTATTAATGCCTTCTTTGTTCGAAATTTTGAAACTGCCTCCAAAAAATTCCTGCATCACTTTTGCGCCTGCTTCGGTTGCTTTGATCAATGTAGATTTTAACATGGCGCAAAGATATGATTCCAGCATTAGTTTTTCGTGAGATCATCGTTGCGTTCCCCACGATCGGATTTTGCTGATGATTATTTAAAAAAGGGAAGTAAAATTACTTCCCTTCCACACATTAACAACAAAAAAAAACGATGTTTATAGCGCCGGCTTTGCAAGAAACAATTGTTTGTAAGAATTGCGATAGCTCCATGCAAGAAATAATTGGGTAACTATGATTAAAACACTGATGGTTGTTGGTGTCCCGCCTGGTTCCAGGACGGAATGGAATAATAGAATATTGATACTGATGGGCATCAATACGATCAAGACCAAGGCAACATACCGGTTTATCAATAAGAAAGCGCCGGCGACTATTTCTATAACTTTTATCAAGGGAAATATATATCCCGATTGAAATAATCCACCCAGAAAAGCTGCGGCTTTTCCTTCAGGTTGCGAATTACTCGGAATAAAATGAAAAAAGAAATTTAATCCGAATATAAAAAATATGAACCCCAAAATAATTCGGGCGGTCAATATTGAAATGTTTGTTGATTTAGATGAAGACATATTTATTGGTTTTTATTAAAGATCATGCTGTTGCCAATTCCTGTTCATAAACCGGATAATCCAGGTACCCTTTCTCTCCCACAGAATAAAATGTTGAAGTATCAAGGTTTGTTGATAATGGAAGATCATTTTCCAAACGCAATACAAAATCGGGATTATTGATAAATGGTTTTCCAAACCCGATCAAATCGGCATTTCCATGCTGCAGGTCTGATTCTGCTTTTTGTTTATCATAACCACCTGCCAATATTATCGTTCCGCCAAATTGTTCACGAATCGTGTGTTTGATAGATAATGGAACCTTTGGCGCCCCCATGCTGCTATGATCAACAACATGCATATAGACGATGCCGATCTTACCGAGTTCTTTTGCGAGGTAAGCGTATGTATCATCAATTTCCGGATATGGTTTCATATCACTCGCTACGCCGTAAGGCGAAACCCTGATGCCGACTTTTTCTTTGCCGATAGCGTTGCTTATTTCCCTTGCAATTTCGATGGCGAATTTTGTTCTGTTTTCAATGCTTCCACCATATTCATCTGTACGCAGATTCGCAAATGGAGAAAAAAACTGTTCTATCAAATAACCATTTGCCCCGTGCAGTTCAACTCCGTCGAAACCTGCTTCAACTGCATTCTGCGAAGCCTGCACAAATTCTTTTTTTGCAAGCTGAATTTCCTGGTAAGTCATTGCATGGGGAACGGGAAGATCCTGCATGCCGTTTGAATCAGTCCACATTTGACCGGCAGCTTTTACTGCGGATGGAGCCAAAACCCTTGCTCCCTGCGGCAAATTTTTTTCATGACCAATACGTCCGGTGTGCATGAGCTGGACAAAAATTCTTCCGCCTTTTGCATGAACTGCGTTTGTTACTTTTTTCCAGCCTTCAATTTGCTGACTATTGAAAAGTCCCGGGATTCTGGCATATCCGAGACCATTGGGTGAAGGGGAAGTCCCTTCAGTAATGATCAATCCGGCATCCGCTCTTTGTGCATAATAAGCCGCGATCACCTCGTTTGGAATATTTTCAATTGCCCGGCTTCTCGTCATCGGTGACATGACGATTCTGTTTTTGAGTTCGATCTTGCCCAGTTGGTAATGGCTGAATAATTTATTGGTTGACATAATTTTAAGTTTTTATCAATTAATTCATATATCTACATATTTACAAGTATCAATGTATTACGGCAAAAAAATTTACACGGTCAGTTTTCCCAGATAATTTCTGTATTCATTAAGTACATCTTCATTTAAAGTGTATTTGTGATTTCGCCCTTCTTTCTCTGGTTCAATCAAACCCGCTTCAACCAGTATTTTCACATGATGTGAGATGGAAGGCTGGGCAAGATCTAGCACATGCTGAATTTCAGAGCACTGACCACATCCTCCTTTGTTGGAAATATGGTGCAGTATTTTCAACCGGCTTGCATCGCCGAGTGCTTTTGAAATTTTCTCTATTTGTTTAAGATTTAATGTCAAAGAAATACATTGATAAATGCAAATGTATCAATTTCTTTCAAATCTTCAAAATTTGCTTTTTCTTCGTGTTCATTAATAAGCTTGTGGAACTCTCCATCATCATCGTTAATTATAATGTAAAATATTTTCTCGAGCAATGTTTGTGTTCGGTAAAAAAGGCTATTGGAAAAGTGGAGGCTGAAATTCTTGTTGTTGATAATAATTCTACGGACGGGAGCATTGAATACCTAAGACCGAAGTTTTCTTTTGTTCAATTTATTATCAATAAAGAAAATCTTGGTTTTTCCAGAGCGAATAACCAGGCATTGGCACTCGCAAAAGGTAATTTTATTTTGTTCTTAAATCCGGATACAATTGTCGGGGAAGACAGTTTTGAGAAGTCAATATCATTCTTAAAAGGAAATGCGGATGCCGGCGCCCTTGGCGTTAAAATGATTGATGGAAGCGGAAATTATTTAAAAGAATCCAAACGTGGGTTTCCATCGCCGGGAGTTTCGTTTTACAAATTATCAGGATTAACTGCTTTATTCCCTCACTCAAAAATATTCGGGAAATATTACCTTGGAAACCTGAGCGAAAAAGAAAATCAAATCATTGATGTAATTGCGGGTGCTTATTTGTTTACAAAAAAAGAGACGCTTGCCAGAACAGGCGGATTTGATGAACAATTTTTTATGTATGCAGAAGATATTGACTTGAGTTATCGCATTCAGCAGGCTGGTTATAAGAATTATTTTTTTGCAGAAACAACCATTATCCATTTCAAGGGGGAAAGTACAAAAAAGGATTTCCGCTATGTAAAATTATTTTACAAGGCCATGAGCCAGTTCGCCAAGAAACATTTTAGCAAAGGGGCGTCTGGTCTGTTTTCAATGATGATCCAGGCCGCAATATGGCTCCGCGCCTGCATTTCAGCAATCAGCAGTGTTTTTACGCAAAAAACAAGCAACGAAGATTTGCATTCAAAATCATGCTTATTCGGGGATGCAGCTTCGATTAGCCATCTAAAAGCATTATTGACAATTGAACAAAGGGTAATTACAACAATCAAAAGCGAGTCCGATGAAATTATTTTTTGTGAAGGTGAGCATTTTTCTTTTAAAGAAATTATAGAAGAAATGCAGCAACATGATGATTCAATGAACAAAAAGATTCATTCTTCAAATAGTTTTTCAGCAGTAGGAAGTGTTTCTCGAAAAAAATCGGGGGAGATAATTGTTTTATGATTCAGTAACCACTTTGCGGTGCCGGCGGCGGTGTTTTCGTTGATGATCCTTTGATAAAAGTTTAGGGAGTTTTCTAAAAGTAAGCAAGAAAACAAATAACCAAAATATTCCCCAAATAACTATTGTTTCTGAAAATCCGGTTGTTTGCGAATCTTGCAAAGGTTTTTTTACCAGCAAATTGTTCATCACGCCGTTGACCCCGAAATGGATAACAAGAAAGGGGATCAAAGCAAATGCGATCACCAATATGACTCTTTGTTTAATTTCTTTTAAGACATTCATTGAGCGCATTAGCGGCGGCAAAACCAACAATACAATGATAACGGGAAGAATAATATTGATCAAAGTATCATTAGCAGATGGAGAAAAAATTTCTTTCAGTCCGGTTGGTTCGTCCCCTTTTGTAAAAACAGCAAAGAGTCTTCCCAGCGGCACGGATGCAAAAAAAAGGGCAAATCCGATTGATTTTTTTTCAATCGAATTTCTTCTGTCCATTAAAGCCCAGCCGGCCAAAATGATCAGGTAATTAAGCAAAGGCGCTGCAAGCCATGCAATGCCCAAAAAATTCTCGGCAATATCGCAGTGCGGACAAACGGACCATTTTTCAAATCCCTGCGTTCCCCAACAATCGCAAATCCATTCAGCAACTATAGAATGAATCCATGAATGCAGTTCGTTTATGACAAATGTCAAAGACAAAAAAGCAAGCAAATAAGAAACAGTTAGTTTTACTTTCATCAATCAAATATTCTAAAACACTTTACAATTGCGAATAGGATAAAGGTTCTAAAAAAACTTTAGTGATGCGGGAAACGGAATTGGCGTATTCCGGCGCCTTTGAAATCCGCTGCCAGTCAGCATCAGCGCTAAATGCAGCCCAATTTTTATCATGCTCTTCCATATTACCGAATGTGATCATGTAAGTGAGACATGGCATATCTTTTCCGGCAATCACTTCACCAAAAAAAACGCGATTCAACTTGGTACGATCGAAAATGACGAATTCTTCATCATTGAACATTTTTAATTTTCTTCTTAAAGCGTCTTCGTTATAACCTTCGTAGGTGCGCAGTTCAAAGATCCGTGGCGATTTTGGTGGAACAATGATCTGGGGCTGATTATCAAATGCGATCATCAGCTTGGTGTTGTAACGTGTGTAAGGGAATTTTTCTGCAGCAATTTGATCGTAAGAAGCGGAAGCTTTTCTGAAATCCGCGTCCGTTTTCAGCTGGGCATTCGCGCTCCAAAAGTCTTGCTGCGAAGGATATGGAATAAGCAGGTAAATTTTAGTCGGCTCAGATTTACTCATTTCTTTAAAAACGCCGACATTTTTCACTCCTGATTTATTGAGCGCCGGAATTAAAGCGTTTTGAAAATATGCATGCAGATCATTCTCGCTTGTTGCAAAATGCATTTCATATTCCCGCAATTCATAGATCGCTTTCTTATCAGCAGGGCTATTATCAACAGGAAGTTTTATAGAATTTGCCGAAAATGCCGTGGCAGCAATTAATGATGATTTCACAAATCTTCTTCTTTGCATCAGTTGGTTTTTATGAGCGGCTTCATGGGCGAAGATAGTAAAGGTGATTTTATAATTTCATAAAACACGCTTATTATTTTAATGCCGTAATTTTGAGTGAACAATTATATTAGCTGATGGCCTTAATTGATATTGACCTTCCCCGCTCGGTTTCAAAAGCTTTACGGTTGCGCCAAAAATCTCCTCAGCGGCAACAAATCAAAGTATTAAAAAAATTATTGAAGAAAGCGCGCTTTACAGAGTTTGGTCAGCACTATAATTTTGATAAAATTTTATTTGATCGCAATCCGGAAAAAAAATTCAGACAAACAGTTCCCATTTTTGATTACAATACCATTTATGATCTATGGTGGAATAAAACATTAAAAGGCAAGAGTGACATTTGCTGGCCGGGAAAGATCAGGTATTATGCATTAAGCTCGGGCACTTCCGAAGCGGCCAGTAAATATATTCCCATCACCAATGATCTGCTTCGCGGAAATAGAATGGTGATGATAAAACAACTTTTATCATTACGCACCTATCATGATATACCGGTAAAAAGTATTGGCAAGGGTTGGTTAATGATTGGCGGAAGCACTGACCTGCAGCGGGGTTCAGGCTATTATGCCGGCGACCTGAGCGGCATCTCTGCAAAAAAGGTCCCTTTTTGGTTCGCTCCATTTTATAAGCCTGGAAAAAAAATCGCCAAGACAAAGGACTGGAACAAAAAAATCGAAGAAGTAGTTGCCCAGGCGCCCAATTGGGATATCGGGTTCATCGTTGGTGTTCCAGCCTGGATCCAATTGTGCATCGAAAAAATCATTGAGCGGTATCAGCTTAATCATATTCATGAGATCTGGCCAAACCTGGGGTTTTATGTTCATGGCGGCGTTTCTTTCGAGCCTTATAAAAAAGGGTTTGAAAAATTACTGGGTAAACCGATCACCTATATCGAAACCTATCTTGCATCGGAAGGCTTTATTGCATACCAGGACCGCCAGTACACAAAGAGCATGCGATTGGTTACGGGTGAACATATTTTTTTAGAGTTCATTCCTTTCACTGAAAAAAATTTTGATAAAGAGGGAAATGTGGTGAAAGATCCGGAGGTGTTTATGATCCATGAAGTGGAAGAAAATAAAGATTATGCAATCGTAATAAGCACCAACGCGGGCGCCTGGCGATATTTGATTGGGGATACCGTTAAATTCACAGACAAAGAACGTTGTGAAATCATCATCACCGGCCGGACCAAACACTATTTAAGTTTAGTGGGCGAACACCTGAGCGTAGACAACATGAACAAAGCGGTGCAAATGACGAGTGAAGAATTAAATATTTCGATTCCTGAATTTACCATTGCCGGTGTTCCGCATGGATTATTATTCGCCCATCAATGGTATGTGGCGAGCAATGACAATGTTGATGCGGATCTATTGAGAGAAAAAATTGATGATCATTTGAAACAACTAAATGATGATTATGCTGTGGAAAGAAAAAGTGCATTAAAAGATGTGTTTGTAAAAATATTACCCGAGTCTGCGTTTATGAATTTTTTAAAGTTGAAAGGAAAAGTAGGCGGGCAACACAAATTTCCGAGAGTCTTAAAAGGAAAAATCCTGCAGGACTGGCAAGAATTCTTAGCAAAGGAAAAATATTAATCTCTAACAAATACATACATAAATTATCAATTGCTTTTTCATTATCATATTTTTTCAGAACTTGTATGCCGGATATGAACCAGTAATATTGCATCATTAAACCTGCTCCAGTAATATGCTTCAGGCTATATTGAAAGGATTGGCGCTTGGATTTGTTCTTGCCTTGTCGGTCGGGCCTATCATCTTTACCATTATCAAGCAAAGTTTAAATAATGGATACAAAGGCGGATTAAGCTTTGTGGCCGGCGTTTGGCTGAGCGATATCATCTTGGTTGCGCTCAGCAATGCGTTTACCGCGCTGGTCGCAGAATTACTTGAATACAAAAAAGCGATCGGAATTGGAGGCAGCATTTTTTTAATTGCCATGGGGATATACTTTGTTTTCTTTAAAAAAGTTCAGCTTGCCGCTTCCGGCAATGGAGACGTTGCCCGGTTTCGAAAAAGAGACATGGCAAGAATTTTCGCTTCCGGATTTATTATCAATACACTTAATCCCGGCGTAATTATCTTTTGGCTGGGGAATGCGACGGTACTATCGTTAACGCATACACTAAAACAGCGCATCATCATTTTTTCCGTTTGTCTTTTGGTAAATATGGCCGCTGATGTTGGCAAAGTGATGATGGCAGGCAAATTGGGAAAACGATTAACACTGCACAATCTTTCAATCATTAATAAAATATCGGGCATTATTTTAATCGGCTTCGGAATTGTGCTGGTGTGGGGCGTGATGTTTATTTCAAAATAGAACCATTAACAAAATACTTTCAATTACAGTTTGTAAGTTTGAGTAATTGCACACAATGAAAAGGTTTTTGCTTATTTCTTGCTGTCTTATGGCAATATTTGCCCATGCGCAAACCAATGTAATTGTGCTCGAAAAAAATGGAGCCAATGTAAAAACTTATGCAACAGGGATGGACATTTCATTTGAAACGATTTATCATCAATGGTTTGATGGAACAATCACTGCGATAAGGCACGATAGTATTTTTGTGAACGATTATGCTTTTCATTATAAGGAAATCGCCACCATTAAAAAGGGCCAGGAAAGATCAAAATCCAAAGAGTATGGCGATTTTTTGATGGTCGCAGGAGGAGGCGTTTTATTATTGGGCGCTGTAAATGGCGCATACCGCGGCGATAAGGCAAAAGACTGGTACACTTCCGGCAGTTTTATCACTGCCGGGGCATTTCTGCTTAGCGGGTTCTTGTTAACAAGGATCCGCGATAAACAATATCATATCGGAAAAAAATATACTCTTGAATATCTTGCACTCGATCTGGACAAGAAATAATTATCATCTTGCACCACTTTACCAATTGTCTTAATTTTTTTTGATGGCGTTCAAACCCAAACAATTTTTTAAAAAAAGCTGGAGGATCATTAAGCGGGTGGTGATCTTTCTTTTTATTCTGCAATTCTTTTATATTTTGTTGCTGAAATGGGTCAATCCGCCGATCACCATTACACAACTCGGAAGTTTGGTGAGCGGCTATGGATTAAAAAGAGATTATGTGGGGATGAAAGAAATCTCTCCTTATGCAAAACTCGCCGTAATAGTTTCTGAAGATCAATTATTTCCGGATCATGACGGGTTTGATTTCAAATCCATTGAAAAAGCGATGAAGCATAATCAAAAAAGCAAATCGTTGCATGGAGCCAGCACGATAAGCCAGCAGGTTGCGAAAAATGTATTTTTGTGGCAGGGCAGAGGCTGGTTTAGAAAAAGTCTTGAAGTGTATTTTACTTTTATGATCGAAATGATTTGGGGGAAAAAAAGAATTTTAGAACTCTATCTTAACGTTAGCGAAATGGGTGAGGGCGTTTTTGGCATTGAGGCCGCGGCAAAGCATCATTTCAATAAACATGCAAAATTTCTTACCCGGCAGGAAGCCTCCATGATCGCGGCATGCATGCCTAATCCCAAAGCATATACACTAAAACCACTATCAAAACATGTTGCAACAAGATATCCCTGGATATTATCGCAAATGAATAATTTAGAAGATGATCCGGATATTCAAAAATTGCTGCAGTGACCTTACTTTATTAATTGGTCGACCGCTTGTACCGCAAGCCGCATGCGATCTTCAGCATCGCCTTTTATTTCTATCCATGGCGTATCCTGGTTGATCATAATGTCCTTATACATGTGAAACAATTTTTCCCTCGTTTCATAATCAGGATATTCACGAAGTTCATCTTTGACCCAGGGCAAATCCGTATTACACAAAAGATAGAGGTCATATTTTCTTTCAACGATCGTATCAATTATCCATTGATGACATTTTCCAAACACAAATTCGCACCATACTTTCATGACATACATATCGGTATCAATAAAAAGTAGCGGGGAATGGGAGTCAGCAAATGGCAAACTGATCTTATCCTCCAATGCAATTTGTCCTCTGGCAATGGCAAGCAAATCATCATACGTATACTGCTTCCCGTTAGTTAAAAGAAATTCTCTCGCATATTCACGTACCCAATCAGTATGAAAATGCGCTGCGAGCCATTCGCATAAAGTGCTTTTTCCTGTTGATTCAGGACCAATAACAACAATTTTTTTAAGCTTTTGCATGTTTGGCTTTCTGTTGCCAGCTTATCAATCCCATAATGGCTAATACAAGCAATATTAAATAATACACGCTGGTAAATGCAAAGTGTTTTACAAAATATAAGGGTATCGATGCAATGTTTGTAGCTATCCACCAATACCAGCTTTCCACTTTTTTTCTTGCCATCAGCCACATGCCTGTATAGGCCGTTGAGGAAGCAAATGCATCAGCCCAAGGAATTGCGCCGGGAGCAAAATGATTTTTTAAAAATGATAATGAAGCAAAGATCACCACGTAAAATGCAACGAAGAAAAACAACTCTTCGATCCATTCTTTTTTTGAAGAAAAAGTTATCAAAACTACATGATGCTGCTGAGCATCTTTTTTTGCCCACAAGATCCATCCATAGATACTCATTATGGTGTAATACAAATTCACACTTGCTTCGCCAAACAAATGGCCATTAATGCTTATAAAAATATAGATGATTGTGTTGACAAGACCGATAGGATAAACCCAGATATTTTCCAGCCTCGAAAACCAAACACTGGCAATGCCTGAAATAACGGCAATGAACTCAAGCCAGGTAGTTTGCTTTATTTCTGTAATGAATTGTTGAAAAATCTCGGCAAAACTCAATTGAAAAAATTAAAATCCAAAAATAGTTATTCAAACCAAGTTTAGGCAAATAAAAAAGCTCCCTTCAAGGAGCTTCAAAAAAAGGTGATTGTTTATTATTCTGATTCCGCGACGACCTCTTTCACTTCGGGAATCATGCGTTTCATCATTCCTTCAATCCCTGCTTTTAAGGTGATCATTGATGAAGGGCAGCCGGAACAGGAGCCCTGCATCATTAAATTAACCACCCCTTCATTATAACTTCTGAACTGTATCGCGCCGCCGTCCATTTCCACCGCAGGTTTGACATAATTTTCCAATAGCTCTTTAATACGTTTTACCACGTCATCATCATCAGCATCAATAATATTGCCATCCGTTTTTGCAACAACAATTTCCTCCTCATTGATGACCGTTTTCCCTTCTTCCAGGTATTCCTTTAAAAAAAGCCTGATGGTGGAGATAACATCATTCCAATCTGTTTCCGTTGTTTTTGTAAGGGTAACAAAATTGCTGGCGATAAAAACACTCTTAATGAAAGGAAACCCGAAAAGTTCTGTAGCCAGCGGCGATGGCTTTGCGCTCTCAATTTCTGCAAAGTCAATGCTTTTGCCCGGATACAAGAGTTTGTTGGCAACGAATTTCATCGTTTCCGGATTCGGCGTCATTTCGGTATAAATGCTGATTACGGGATTGCCGGTTTTGATCATAACACACAATTTAATGTACAAAAATAACAATTTTGCTCCTCAACTTGTTTTTGAATTTGGGAAAACATCATTAATAAAAGTGTTTCCGGCAATTACTGAGTAAATTTGCACTTCGATCAGGTAAATACTGGTGAAATATGAAGAAAAAGCTTGTATTTTATATTATTTTTTTCGCGACACTGGTTGTTGTGTTTTATGTTGCATTAACAAAAATGATTCCTGGTTATGGCGAGGTCAAGCTGCCCGTCTTAAATGTAGTACAGCCCTTTTTTTTTACCAACCAGGATGGAAAAATAATTTCTGAAAAGGATGTTTCAGGAAAAGTGTATGTAGCAGAATTTTTTTTTACTACCTGCAAAGGGATATGTCCGAAGATGAATACGAATATGAAGGAGATATTTGCATTGTATAAGGATGAACCGGATTTCAGGATTCTTTCTCACACGGTTGACCCGGAAACGGACAGTGTTGCCCGAATGAAACACTATGCTGATTCGCTGAATGCAGATTCAAAAACATGGTGGTTTTTAACCGGGAGAAAAGACAGTTTATACCGGACTGCGCGAGTGAGCTATTTATTGGATGATCCAAAGAATAATGATGAAGATATCAACAAGCAGTTCATTCACACGCAGTTTTTTGCCCTGGTTGATAAGAATGGAAATGTCAGAAAGATAATTGACGGATTAAAAAAAGAGGAGATCGCTGAATTAAAAACCGACATCGATCAGCTGCTAAAAGAAAAGCCAGGCATAATTCGTTCGTATAATTCCGTCAATAATAACAATCTGCATTGATTGTGGTTTAATTAAATGAATCAATATGGAAGCACAGATAAATTCCATTTTAAAAAGAAATAGTCTTAGCGTAACCAGCGGAAGAAAAAAAATACTGGAATTGTTTTTAGAAAATAACGCAGCGCTTTCTCACGGCGACATCGAAAAAAAAGCCGGGGAAAAATTTGACAGGGTTACGGTGTACAGAACATTACAATCCTTTGTTGAAAAAGGGATCATTCACAGTATTCCCACTGCGGACAATTCAATTTTGTATGCGCTGTGTAAAGATAATTGCAGCGAAGGGCATCATCACGATAATCACATCCATTTTATTTGCAGCAAGTGCGGTGATACAACCTGCCTTGAAAATATTTCAACGCCGATGATAAAATTACCGGACAATTTTGTTGCAACAAAAGTTGAAGTTGTGGTAAATGGCATTTGCAAAAACTGTCAAAAAAAGAAAGCCCCGATGTAGAAACACCGGGACTTTTGGTTAAGGCTCTGATTAGTAGCTCTTTTATTAAAAACCGCAATTAATTGCGGCGCATAGGTTTCAATGCAAATATAATATTCCGAAATAAAATACCAACACAAAAATTTAATTTGTTATCGCGGTCCGATGATAAATCTCGTTCATCTCTTCGTTAACAAAATTCATTAAAGTCCTGATATAGTCGCCGGAAAAATTAAATTGTAACCCCGCTATATTGTACAATTGAGGAAGTGTTTTTGTTCCGCCCAGACTCAACGCATTCACGTAATTTTCAAGCGCTTTGGTTTTATCTTTTTTGAATTGCATCCATAAACCAATTGCCCCTAATTGCGCAATGCCGTATTCAATATAATAAAAAGGAACTTCAAACAAATGCAGTTGTCTTTGCCAGCTATAATGACGATAGTGCTCTAATCCGCTCCAATCAATCGTTTCTGAAGAAAATTCAGTAACAATTTCTGTCCATTTATTTTTCCTCTCGTCAAGATCATGTTGCGGATTTTCGTATACCCAATGTTGAAATTTATCGATGACAGCAATCCATGGAAAAGTGGAGATCACGCGTTCAAACTGATATTCTTTTGCACGCAAAAGTTCTTCTTCATCATCAAAGAAAACATCCCAATTTTCCATACTGAACAATTCCATGGCCATGCTCGCCACCTCGGCAATTTCCATCGGATAATCTTTGAACATGCTTAACTCAAGATTATGGGAAAGAAAAGAATGGATGGCATGACCACCTTCATGAACCATTGTGGTCACATCACCCATTTGACCAGATGCATTCATAAATATAAATGGCGCTCCCGTTTCTGATAATGGACAATTGTAACCTCCGGGTGCTTTGCCTTTTCTGCTTTCAAGATCGAGGCGGTTCATTTTTTTCAGTGTGGAAAGGCAATCCGCAAAAAAAGGATCGAGTTTCCGAAAACATTCAATGGATTTATTCAACAGTTCTTCCCCGGTTTTAAAAGGATGAAGTGGTTCAGTGCCTGCAGGTTCTGCGCTTGTGTCCCATGGACGAAGTTTTTCCACTTGAAGTTTTCGGCGCTTATTTTCGTTTATCACGTCCACTAACGGTAATACATACTGTTTTACCGCGTCATGAAATTGAAAACAATCTTCTTTCGTATAATCAAACCTGCCCAGCTCGACAAACTTATAATCGCGATAATTTTTAAAGCCCGCATTCAGGGCAACCTGGTTACGCTTTTCAATCAGGGCTGAATACAGATCATTCAACGGATCTTTATCCTGGAGTCTCCTGTCCGCTATTTTCTTATAGACCTCTTCGCGGAGCCCTCTGTCTGCATTTTCAAGAAATTTACTCGCCTGTTGCAACGTATATTCATTACCGTTAACTTCAACGCTCATCTTCCCGGAAATAGCACCAAATTGTTGCCCCAGGATACTAAGCTCGGAAAGCAGTGGAATATTTTCCTGTTGAAAGAGCTGGATGTTTTTTTTGACCGAACGAAGAAAGGTGAAATATTTATCTTTATCCAGTTGGTCAGCAAATGGGCAGTTAACCAATTTGCGATTGATCTGATCAGAATAAGGCTGGATTTTAGGTTGAATTTCTGTAACAAAAAAAACGAAAGATTCTTCCAGGGACTTGTTTTCGGTGTCGCAGGTCATGCGGATCTGGCGCCAGCTGGCATCTTCACTGACAACGGCTTCAAGTTCGCTCAAATCTCTTAGCCATTTTTCAAGGTCTTTTTCTGAAAGTATTTCTCGTTGAACCAGATCAATAAAATACGGTTCAAGATTTTCCCAGGTAGTTATCACAAAGTCTTCGGGTAAAAAATGTCTCTCCGGCTTTTTAATTTCTGCGCTATGGTTCATTATTTCTTACTTTTTGTTTTTGCAGCAGCCTTTTTGGGTTTTTCTTTCTCTTCTGTCTTAGTTTCTTTTTTTGCAGGCTCTGCTTTTTTCTTGGCTGCCGTTGGTTTTTTTGCCTTGGTTTCTTTTTTTTCTTTTTCAACAACGACAGGTTCTTCTTCCTTTTCTTCAACAACTGGTTCTTCTGCTTCCGGTTCGGATAATTTCAATTCGATCTTATTATTATGCAGAACAGAAAACCATTTGACCATTTTTTTCATGTCACTTGCATACACTTTTTCAAAATCAAGGTCGGGATAAGATTTCTTAAAGTACTTACTCAGTGCAGCATTATCTTTTTCATCGGGAAGTTTTTCGCCGGAGCTTTCCATGGCTTTAAAAACATCCACCAGGTTGACATTATCTTTAATCGTAAACACTTCAATGGTCTCGAGTTGGGTAACCTTATAAATACGGCTTGAAATGAACCTGGTACTTTTATCATCCAGCGAGCGAACAATCGCGCCGTCGGCCTTGCTGCTGATCAATTCATACAATCCCGGCAAGCCGGTCACCGCAATAACTTTGTTATATTCTGTCATAATTATTTCTTTAAAAAGAGGTGCAAGTTAAACGAAAAAAATAAACTGCATTTGTAAAAGAAATATAAATGCATTTTAATGATTAGCTTTAACAAAAGCTGCACCAATTTATTCATTGCTGATACCTATAGTATGGAAAATTCTTCGCGTCGCGGGTTTGTAAAAAATTCCCTTGCCGGAATCGGGTTTCTTGCTTCTCCTTCCTTATTAACCTCAGAAATGGACGAACAGAAAGATCCATTGAAGATCGTTTGTGTCGGCGGTCATCCCGATGATCCTGAAAGTGGCTGTGGCGGGACATTAGCCAAGTTCGCCAACACTGGTCATTCGGTAACCATAATTTACCTTACCCGTGGCGAAGCCGGAATTTCGGAAAAGTCAAATGAGGAAGCTGCATTAATAAGGACGAATGAAGCTATTGCCGCCTGCAAGATATTAAATGCAAAGCCTGTTTTTGCAGGACAGATTGACGGAGCAACCATCATCAATAACGAATGGGTAAAAAAATTACAGACCATTCTTGCTGCAGAAAAACCAGATATTGTTTTTACACATTGGCCGATCGATTCGCATAAGGATCACCAGGTCGCTTCTTTATTGACCATCCAATGTTGGGTGCGCACTGATCAAAAATTCGACCTGTATTTTTTTGAAGTTTGCACAGGAGAACAAACAATGACATTCAAACCAACCGATTATATTGACATTACGTCAACACAGGAGCAGAAACGCAAAGCGGTCTATTGCCACCTGAGCCAGGATCCGCCAGGGATCTATGACTGCGGGCATGAGATCATGGAGAAGTTTCGCGGTGTGGAAATGGGTGTTAAAGCCGCTGAAGGTTTTGTCAGAATGGTTGGAAAAGAAAAAGGTAACGCTGCTAACTGGTAGTGGTGATGATTTCTTTTCGGGATTTCACTTCACTGAATTTTTCACTGTAATCATCTCGTATCGTTCCCATCATTCTATCCCAGAACAAAAAATATAGCCCGTAGTTTCCTTTAAAATACTGATGGTGTTGATTATGATTAATGGACGTATTTATCCATTTTCCAAACCAATGATCACTGAATCCTTTTGGATATAATTCAAAACCTAAATGTCCATAAACATTGTAGATTATCGAAAGCAAAAAGAAGATAAAGAAATGCAGATAATGGATTGGAATGGTAAATAAGAAGATCGGATAGATGCCGACTTCAATGATTGCTTCCAAAGGGTGAAACGCATATGCGGCCCAGGGAGATGGATTTGTAGATTGGTGGTGGACCAAATGAAATAATCGAAAAAGTTTTTTGTTATGCATCAAACGATGCATCCAATAAAAGTAGGTGTCGTGAATAATGAACATTAATGGAAAGGCAAGAAAAAAATACGTCCATCCGTACTGATCAATTTTTGTGTAGAAAGTCGTATGAACGACTACCGATTTATTCTTGATAAAGATCAATGGCACCAATGCAAAAAGGCACATGGTAAAAATGGAAAAACCAATTTCCCGTGCATAATCTTTGAACTTGGGATATTTTGATTGAATTTTTTTGTAGGTGATCTTTCTTCTTAATAGAACGTAAAAGAAAATAAATGCGATACCGGCAACCATGAAGTAGCGCACACTTATTTGACGAAACGCATTTAAGTAATCAGCAAGATGCATAGTGCCACAAAATTAATGAGCGCTTTTCACAGCGCTCATTTTTTCTACCAATAATTAATTTCTTCTTCCGCCGCCGGAACGACCTCCTCCTCCGCCTCCACCGCTTGGCCGGCTTCCGCCACCGCCACCGCTGGGGCGACTAAAACTTTGAGTCTGCCTTACGGATTGAAAATTTTGTGTCCGCATCTGACCCCTGTCGCGCATTTGTTGCTGACGGTTCAAATTTTGTACCTGTTGATTATTATTAACGGGCTGCCACTGTCTTTGCTGGCGCTGTTGCCACTGACCCTGGGTGTTTCTTTGAAAAACATTTCCTGATCTGTCAGTGGTTACGTTATTTGGAGTTCTTACATTCTGCGAATTCGCTCTGTTTGCAAAGGCATTGTTATTATTGAACCCGTTTCTCAGACCTCCCCGGTTGGGATTATTAACAGCGTTACCATTGGGGCGATTAAATCCATTTCTTCCAGCATTATTCCCAAAACGATTATTATTTGCAGTTACCGCATTGCGATTGTAGCTATAAATATTATTTGTGTAACGAACATTATTTCTGATGATGGTGCGATTGACATTTATGCGATTACCATAATAACCGGAAGCATATCCAAAACGGCCGCCACCCCAGCGATATGCAGGATGATAAACAGCAGGTCCCCACCATCCGCCACGCCATCCACCCCAAATTCCCCCGCCCCATCCAATATTGAACCAGCCAAAACCATATCCAAATCCAAAGCTCCAGCCGAACCAGGGATTGTAATTCATACCAAAACCCCATGTGCATGGACGTGGGTAATAATAAGACCCCCACCACGGACTATAATAAAAACCGGTTCCGTAAACAACTGTCGGTCCATAAACATAAGTGTTCAAATAACCTGGTGTATAACCCATATAAACCCAATCAGGAGTTACATCATAAATGTCAACATATTTCATGTTATAGTCCGGACAGCTGGGAGGAATCATATCTACTTCATCAGGTCTGTCTGTAGAGACTACCCAGGGGCCATTCGGATTATCAGAAACAAACCAAACTCCATTATCTACACAATAATATCTTCCCTGAAATCTGATTACAGAATTAGGAGTGTTTACGGCATATTGCATATTTGTTCCCTGGATGTTTTGAAATTCCGGATTTCCGTCATAAGTAACATTTGCTGTTGCGTTGTGCCTGTCTACTTTTGCAGTTTGCGGGATCTGCGCGTCCAAGACTGCTTCGCGTGCGGCGTCAGTTCCGGCAACACTTGCCAGCACATTGTCTTTTGGAGATCCTTCAGGAATTTTAGCGAAATCTCCGGGCAATGAATTAGCGGCTACAAACTGCCATGGACCTTGCATATTTGCTGATCTAAACCAACGACCCGAAAGCAACACATAGTATTGCTGTGATCCCTGATCCAGAAAAATATCGTTTTGTGAATTGCTTACATAGAGCAAGTTTGTTCCCTGCACCGGCTCCCAACTTGGTTGTCCGTTTGTTTGAACAAGTTCTGCTGGTGTTGTACTTACCATAATATCAGAAATGGCATTGTTTTGCGCACTGGCAGAATCTGTATAGCCCGGATCGGTATTGGCATTATTGACGGCAGTTTCAATTTGCCCAAATGAAGGCGGAACATTGTCTGTATAAGAATAAGGACCGGTTGCTGCAGGAGCCATATACCAATGCTTTGCTCCATACAGATAATAATTGCCATCATTATATTTTACAATGGTGAATGGTGTGTTGACAACCACATCCACTCCCCAATTATTATTACGTTGAATTTTCGGTTCCCCATCAATCGTCACAAGCAATGATGGTCTGTTGGAGTAATAAATTTTAGGTGGATTATTATTTAGATCTTTAGAAAGCTTTTTTTCTTCTGCATTCATATCTAATGAAGCCAGAACATTATCTAGGGAAAGATTAATGCCGAGGCGTGGAATTTCCGTTTCAAGAGTTGTTTTGAGATAATTTATTTTATTGGCATCAGGATCGCCTGGGAGTTTGAGGTTAGGGATCTTCACAGATTCAATATTTACCTGGCGGTTATCCCTGTCTGTCTGAACCGTTGCAATTTCCCAAAAAGTGCCGAAGGTTGGATCGCTTTGCCCATTTTCTAAGATAGAAATTACAGACCTTGCCTTTAATATATCGCCCTGGAATGATTCAGGCTCAGGTTCATAAATTTTGATAATGGTGCCATCAGATGCAGTTATGGTTTGAGGCCACTGATCTTCCGCTTTTGCTGAAACGAAAAAAAACGTGCTCAACAAAAATGGCAAAATCGTTCGGAGCATTTTCATATGTTAAAATTTAGTTTGTAAAAGTTGAATTCCTTCTGTGAGATGATTTGTTATCGAAATTAGAAAAATTGTATCTCTAAGACTATGTATAAACACTAAAGTTTGGTTAGCAATTACAAAGGAAATGTTAATGTGAATGGTTTTAATGCGCTTCAAGCCAGTTCAAACCACCTCCAATTTCTGCCTCAACCGGTACTTCATTAGGCAAGGGTAAAGCTGTTCTCATGCAGTCGATAATGATCGGTTTTATTTCCTCCGCTTCTTCGATGGTTGCATCAAAAACCAGTTCATCATGAACCTGCAGGATCATTTTCGATTTGAATTTTTTATTCTTAAACGTATGATGAATTTTTATCATGGCTAATTTGATCATATCTGCAGCTGTCCCCTGGATCGGCGAATTGATTGCATTTCGTTCGGCAAACCCTCTAACGGTAAAATTGGCGCTATTAATATCTTTTAACCATCGTTTTCTTCCCATGAGTGTTTGCACATAACCATGCTCACGCGCATAGTTGATGGTATCATCCATGTATTTTTGAATGTTTGCAAATTGTTTCTTGTAATTATCGATTATTTCTTTTGCTTCTGAGCGACTGATGCCAAGATTATCTGCCAAACCAAAAGCGCCCTGTCCGTAGATGATACCGAAGTTCACGCTCTTCGCTTTATAACGCATTTCTTTGGTCACACTTTTTTCATCAATATTATATACTCTTGCTGCGGTTGCCGTGTGAATGTCCTTGCTTTGCTTAAATGCCTCGCACATTGCGGGATCGCCGCTGATCGCTGCAACAATGCGCAACTCAATTTGTGAATAATCCGCAGAAAGCAGAATATGTTTATCATCGCGCGGAACAAATGCTTTTCTTATCTCTCTTCCCCGCTCGGTTCTTATCGGAATATTCTGCAGATTCGGGTTATTGCTTTGCAAACGCCCGGTTACGGCCACAGCCTGACCGTAGGTAGTATGGACCCTCCCAGTTTTTCGGTTAACCATTACCGGTAGTGCATCAACATAAGTTGATTTTAATTTTGACAGCTCGCGGAACGCCAGAATATCTTCAACAATTTTACTTTGATGAGCGAGTTTCAGCAATACATCTTCACCTGTTGCGTATTGACCGGTCTTTGTTTTTTTTGCTTTAGGATCGAGTTGCAATTTCTCGAACAGCACTTCGCCTAATTGTTTTGGTGAAGCAAGATTGAATCTGACACCGGCTTGCAGATATACGCTGTCTTCCGCTTTTTTTGCTTCGCGTTCCAACTCCTTTGAATATTCTTTTAAAAATGATTCATCGATCCTTACTCCTTCAAATTCCATATCCGTTAATACTTTCACCAGCGGGTTTTCCACTTCCTCAAATACTTTTTCAACTGATTTTTCTTTCAATAATGGAACAAAGACCTTTTTTAGTTGAAGCGTAATGTCAGCATCTTCTGCGGCGTATTCCTTTACTTTTTCTATTTCTACATCGCGCATGTTCCCTTGGGTTTTGCCTTTTTTCCCGATCAACTCTTCAATATGCACCGGTTCATAACCAAGAAATTGTGCGCTTAATAGATCCATGCTTCGTTTACCGTCAGGCTCAATAACATAATGGGCTAGCATCGTATCGAAAATATTTCCTTTCAACTCGACATCATACCATTTTAGGATTAACATATCGTACTTGAGATTCTGTCCAACCCAGGTAATGGTGGTATCGTTGAAAAGTCCGCTGAATTGTGCAAGTATTTTTTTTGTTTCTGCTTGATCGGCAGGACAAGGAACATAATAAGCTTCTTCTTTTTCAAAAGAAAAGCTCATGCCGACAAGCTCGGCATCATTGGCATCAATTCCCGTTGTTTCTGTATCAAAGCAAATTTCTTTTTGAGAAGATAGTTTTTTTATCAGATCGTTAATATCCTTTTCTCCGGTTACGGCATGATAAGTATGTGGGGTGTTGTGAATGTTCTTATTGGCAACGGTTCGTTCCGGGATCCCCTCTTCAGCATCAGCAATATTTTGTTCTTCTGCTTTTGGTTCTTTCTTTTCATTTTTATTTTCTACTACATTTCCAAACAAGTCTGTCTGTACGCCAACCGGTGCTTCAGCAAAAGCATTAAAATCATCGCCCAGGATTCTTTTGCCCAAGGTCTTAAATTCAAGCTGCGCGAACACGTCTTTTAAGCGTTCTTTATTCCATTCTTTGAGCTTAAAATTTTCCTCATGGAATTCGACGGGCACATTGGTGATGATCGTAGCCAGTTTTTTACTCATTATGGCAAGCTCTTTTCCGGCTTTCACTTTTTCGCCCAATGCGCCTTTTATATTTTCGGCATTCGCAAGCACGTTTTCCAGCGTACCGTATTCGCTTAGCAATTTTGCAGCCGTTTTTTCACCAACACCAGGAATTCCAGGAATATTGTCAACCGCATCTCCCATCAAACCTAAGATATCAATAACCTGAGCGACATCTTTTATATTCCATTTCTCACAAACTTCTTTTGGTCCCAAGATTTCGATGGTGCCCCCCTGGTAAGGTGGCTTGTAAATTTTTATTTTTTCCGAAACCAACTGTCCATAGTCTTTATCAGGTGTAACCATGAATACTTCGTAACCCGCTGCAGCAGCTTGTTTGCTCAATGTGCCAATAACATCATCGGCTTCGAATCCATCCATTTCAACAACAGGAATATTGAACCCGTTTATGATCGATTTAATATCATCCAGAGCGTTGATCAAATCTTCTGGCGCTTCCTGGCGGTTCGCCTTATAGTCTGCAAAATCAGTATGTCTTTCTGTGGGCGCATGTGTATCAAAACACACAGCCAAATGCGTTGGCTTTTGATTGTTGATGAGATCGATCAGTGCAGTAGTAAATCCAAATTGCGCGTTGGTGTTTTTCCCTTTTGAAGTTACACGCGGATTGCGTATCAATGCGTAATAGGCGCGAAATATCAACGCCATTGCATCAAGAAGAAATAATTTCTTTCCCATGCAGCTAAGGTAATAAATTCCCCAAGCCGCTTATGAAAAGCTTAGATGTTTGTGTTAACCTTTATATGTTTCAGAGGTAAGCGCCGTTAATTTTTCTTTTCCACTTTTGCTAAAGGCATTTTATTAACATCATCCGTCAGCAAGGATTTTTGCTGAACTGATGTTTTTGCCTGCCCGTATGCATTGGTGGATTTTTCCGGCAACTGATTATCGGTGCGGAAAAAATTAAGGTAAACGGCGAATGCCAGTAATGAAAACGCAAATAGGTTAAATAGTTTACGGTAAGGGTTTCGCATGAGTAAAGGATTTAAAAGGATTCAACTAATAAAAACGAGGATGCTTTATTAATATTGTTGATGAAAACGATTATTGTTATTAACTAAAAGCAACTATTTATAAGAGAAAAATTTAACTATTAACCGGCGTTAATGTTTGGCAAATAATTGCCGGAAAATCAGGGAGATGTTTTATTGTAAAAAAATAATACTGCGCGGAGAAAAAAATCAAATAATAAAAAAGATGATCGAGCGTTGCGATTTTTTCGATCCTCACTTCATCGCCTCCAGTTCTTTTTGCAGCCGGAACATCTCATCACGCAGTCGGGCAGCCTCCATAAAATCGAGGTCCCTTGCTGCTTTTTCCATTTCTTTTTTTATTTGAGAGATCGCTTTTTCCATTTGTGGAATGGTTCTATATGTTTCCTGTTCTTCTGTCGCTACGCTTACCAACTCTTCGTCAGGCGCAACTGCATAAGGATTTTTCGGATCGTACCCTTTAATATCCAGGACAGCGGTTTGAGCAAATACCTGTTGCTTTGATTTTTTTATGGTTGTGGGCGTGATATTGTGTTCGATGTTATAGGCGATTTGTTTTTCTCTGCGCCGGTCTGTTTCATCAATCGTTCGTTGCATACTTTCGGTCATCATATCGGCATAAAAAATCACCATGCCGTCCACATTTCTGGCTGCGCGACCTGCAGTTTGTGTAAGCGATTTTTCATTCCTTAAAAATCCTTCTTTGTCTGCATCCAAAATCGCAACCAGGGAAACTTCCGGCAAATCCAATCCTTCACGCAGTAAATTCACACCTACGAGCACATCAATTTCTCCTAACCGCAATTGTCTTAATATTTCCACGCGTTCCAGGGTGTCCACTTCGCTGTGAATATATTTTGATTTGATATTGATGCGATGAAGATATTTGTCCATTTCTTCTGCCATGCGCTTGGTCAATGTTGTCACCAAAACGCGATCTCCTTTTTTTACGGTTTTGTCAATTTCGTCAAGAAGATCATCGATCTGGTTGACACTGGGCCGAATTTGAATAGGCGGATCAAGCAATCCCGTCGGGCGAACCACTTGTTCAACGACCACACCCCCGGTCTTATCTAACTCATAATCTCCCGGTGTCGCCGAAACAAAAATACTTTGATTCAATAATGATTCGAATTCGTGAAAATTGAGTGGGCGGTTATCCAATGCAGAGGGAAGGCGAAAACCATAATCAACCAGCACTAATTTTCTGCTTCTGTCGCCACCATACATGCCGCTTACCTGTGGAATCGTCTGATGACTTTCATCGATCACACATAAAAAATCTTTTGGAAAATAATCAAGCAAACAAAACGGTCTTGTTCCCGGCGATCTTCTGTCAAAAAATCTTGAATAATTCTCAACGCCATTACAATAGCCCAATTCGCGAATCATCTCCAAATCATAATTCACACGTTCTGCCAATCTTTGCGCTTCGATATATTTTCCTGAATTCTTAAAATAAGAAACCTGTGCCCCCAGTTCGTCTTGGATCTCATAGAGTATTTGCTGCATCATGTCTTTGGGTGCAACATATAAATTTGCAGGAAAGATGGCCGCATCATCCATTTTGCCAATTCGCCTGCCGGTATGCACATCAAAGCTTTCTATCTCTTCAATTTCATCGCCAAAAAAAGTAACGCGATAACCAAAATCAACATAAGGAAGATTAATGTCAACCGTGTCGCCTTTTACCCGGAATGTTCCCCGTGTAAAATCAGTCTGCGTCCGGTTGTACAAAGAATTTACCAGCGAATGCAAAAATGCCTGTCTTGAAATCGTTTGATTTTGCTTGATACGGATGATTCCATTTTCATAATCGGTTGGATTCCCCATTCCATAAATACAACTGACCGAAGCGACGACAATAATATCTCGTCTGCCGCTTAACAATTGTGAGGTTGCCTGCAAGCGGAGCTTATCCAATTCTTCATTGATAGAAAGATCCTTTTCAATATACACATTACTCACCGGCATATAGGCCTCAGGCTGATAATAATCATAATATGAAACAAAATAGCCCACTGCATTTTCGGGAAAAAACTGTTTGAATTCACCGTACAACTGTGCCACCAGGGTTTTATTATGTGTAAGCACCAGCGTTGGTCTTTGCACTTGCTGAATTACGTTGGCAATAGTAAAAGTCTTCCCGGATCCGGTTACCCCCAGTAATGTTTGATATTTTTCACCATCATTAATTCCTTCAATCAATTGCTGAATGGCTCCGGGCTGATCGCCAGCCGGCTCGTATGTTGTATGTATATTAAAATGCATGAAAAAAAGCTGCGTTGTAAAATTAAAAATTGTTCTTCAAGAATAAATAATAAACAACATTCAAAAATGTTTAGGCATCCGAAAATAATTTTACCTGCAGCTTTATGATGCCCTGGTTCATCATCTCCGGTGATCTCCATCCATCGGCAAATCCTGCAGTATCAGTGGCTGTTGAGGCTGTCTAATTTATTTTTTGATTCTGCCTCTGTCCGTTTAATATTCTTTAAAGCGTTTTTAAAAGGATCCCAGGTAATCTTTAATTTACCATCATCTCCGGTTTTTGCACGCAACCTGGCGCTGATGCCCGTACTGCTATGAATGCCTTTATTAACCGGGATGCTATCTTCTTTTCTGGATTTCAAATTACTTAAAGGAACCTGTATGCTCATGTCTGTTCCTTTTTTTGTATCATAAATACCTTCAACAAATAATGTAATAGCGCTTGATTCAATTTCCATACGATTGAACTTTATTGCTGAGCCGTTAATGTCAAACCTGTCTTTTAATTCTGCAAATCGCAGGTCGGAAAAATCCCTGTTTTTAAAAACTTTTTTTGCCACATTTTGAACCGGCTCAAAATTTATCAGTTGTCCCTGCTTCAAACTAAATTCAATATTGCCATTCATTGTTCCGGGTGCTATTTGTTCATCGGTATTCAATAATGCGGAAAAATTGACATCTGCCTTTAATTTTCCTTTTATGTTTTTTTCAGTAATGGCATCCTGTCCAAAATTGCCGAATGATAACAATAACCTATCCATATCAACATCTTTAATTGCTGCATGAATATTGATTGCATTATTGATCCCATCTTCTTTAACAAAACCGGCAAACTCAAGTGCACCGCCGGAATTGTTTAGTGAAACACTGTCGAGTTTTATGATATCATCTTTTAGAATAACACCCGCGTTTATATTGCTTGCTGAAAATCTTTTGTAAGAAAGTTCGTTGGCTTTTATTTGCAATCTGACATCGCATGAACTCAATACATGATCAAGCTGCGACACCTGTTTTGTAAACAATCTCTTTGATTTTTTATGGGCAGACGAGACCATATTTTTCCCCATAAAAGATCTAAAATCATGCAGATTCAATTTCGGCGAAAAAATATTCCAGTAAAGGATGAGTTTATCGGGGCTCTTATCAATTAAGGTGACAAGGCTTTTTATGCCACCATTCATTTTCAATTGAGTTGACCCAACCCTTGCAGTTAACGCATCGATGAGCACATCTTTATTGATGAATACCAGTTTCCCGCTGCAGGCATCAAGTAAGAAATTTTTTGGTAAATATCGTATCGCGGCGCTATCAAAATTGATATAGCCGTTTATGTCTGCCTGAATGCTGTCTCCGTCTTCCACCGGACCTTTATAAACAACATCCAGTTTTGCATTCCCCTTTTCAAATTCAATATCCCGGCTATCGAATAAATTATTCAGCGATTGTAATGCAAGCTCAGACCGCAGATTGCAGGTTAACTGCGGATGAATAAGATCATTAAAAATAATGCTGTCACAATTCAATTGAACATTTTCTGTAACACCCGAAAATTGATTGAATCGCAACACTGAATTTCTATCTCCCGGCAATTTTGTTAAATCTACTTTGTTATTAAAATTTCCATTAAAAGAGCAATTGGTAAAAATTTCAAAAGGAGTCTCCACAATCGCATTATTTGTTTGCATCCACAAATGAATCACGGGATCGTGCGTCAAAGGATTTGTACCATCCAGCGTTGCATATAGATCCATGGGTTTGCTGATATTATATTGATCGAGTTTCTTGCGAATATTAAAGCTCAGCAAAGCAGCTGCCTGTTTATATGAAACATTTTTTGTTTGCAGTGAGATCGCAAACGGCGCCGGATTGATTGCCGTGAAAAATTTTCCTGATAGCAAAAAAGGTTGTTGATCAATATCCAGATCAAGATCATGGAACGATAAGATCTTATTCATTAAATTGTACTGCACTTTGCAGCTCCCTGAAATTTTTTTCTCCTGCAAAAAACTTCCATTTCCCGGATTGAAGATCATGTTGTGAACAAACACATTTATATTGCCATTAAAAAATAAAACATCATTGGCTTTTATAATTGCGCTGTTTACCTGTTCAATTTCAAAATCAAATAATTTCTTACCCTTTTCTTTTTCAACGACGAATTGAATGTTTTTACCTGCGATATCCGGGTAATCCTCACTTGTCGTATTTTTTGATTGATCTTGTTTTCGAAAAATATTCACGTTGGAATAACCTGATGAATCAGTGAACAAATACAATTTCCCGTTCTCTACAACAAGTTTACTGAACGGAGATTTTCCAATGAGTATTTTAAAAGGATTTATCTGCCCGTAAATCTTTGCGACATTGAGTAGATCATGTTTATGCGTTTCCCATAAACTATCGCGCACGATCACATTATCCAACTGCAATGAAATAAAGGGGAAGGTGTGGAACAAAGAAACGTCAAGATTCCGAAATGATACCTTAGCGTTTATTTTTTTTTGGAGCTCCGTTTTTATTTTCTTTTCAAGATCTTTTTTATTCAATGAAAGATAAACCCACAGGGAGATCCAGGCGATCAGCAGCAAGGCAATTATACCCCCGGCAATACGTATGATGTATCGTGATAATTTTTTCAAACGAAATAATTTTAATAGGCAATGGTCCTTGCATATCTATCCGGAGGGAAAATAAAATTAACGAAATAAAACCGAACTATGGCTTAAATAATCAGTGAATATCGTTAATAATGGCATGCAAATAATTATTCAGCCGTATAATGGACGCGGACACAATTTCCATTTGTTGTTGCGCTTCATTCCAATCTCTTTGTTCAATGGCTTCCCGAATTCCCGGCAAGGTTTTCACGCCATACCCGGTATAAAAACCCGGAGCATAGATTGAATGCTTATACCAACTTCTTCGGGGCAGTCCATTTTCGACCAAGAGATTTTGTTCTGCGCGATAAAGCCGTTTATTGATGCTGTCTATTTTGGGGGAAGCAGTTTTTTGTTTTTGCAATGCTGCTGATAATTGGTCCGTGGTTTTTTTGAATTCATCCAACGCATTTTGCAGATTGGCAAAATTGAGATAGGGAACCTCGTCTTTGGCGGCAGGCGCGGATAATTTTTTTTCAGGGTCTGACGCGTATTGATAATCTTTTTCTTTGATCAATCTATTTTGAACTGATGTATTCTCGCGCATTTCATCTAATAATGCCTGTAATTCGTTGGTATACCTATTGATCACTTTGGATAAAGAAGTAAAATCAAATGGCAGTTGTTCGGCATCTGCAAGACGAAGTGTTGCTCTTCCCGCTGTCCTGGCTAACGTTAATCCATATTCGAAATTGGGGTCCTTGAACCGGCGATAATCGTCATAGGAATCATAAATGGAATGATATTCTCCCCCGCCATCTTCCCCTCCAAAAGCAATATTCAGGGAGGGAATGCCCAGGTGTTGAATAAATGGTGAATAATCGGAGCCTGATCCCATGGCTCCGATGCTGATATTTTTTTTCTCCATCAATTCCTTCAGCTTTTTTGGATCATTATTAATTGAAACCATTTCATGGGATCGTCTGCGTTCCAGGATGCTGATCCCTGTTTCAGGATCGGTAACCGCTTTGGCAATTTCATTTACAAATGGCTCCAATGCATGGGAACCTTCAACTCCCAAAAACCCTCTTCCGTTATCATCTGAATTGATATAGGTAACCACTTTTTGCTGCAATTCCGCAGCATGTTGTTCAACCCATTCGGTTGATCCCAATAGCGCAGGCTCTTCGCCGTCCCAGGAGCAATAGACGATGGTGCGCTTTGGTTTCCATCCTGTCTTTACCAACTCGCCAACCGCCTTTGCTTCTTCGAGCATGGCTGCCTGTCCGCTGATCGGATCATTGGCTCCATTCACCCAGGCATCGTAATGATTACCCCGCACAACCCATTCGTCCGGAAATTCACTGCCTTTCATTTTTGCGATGACATCGTTAACCGGTTTGATATCCCAATTGAATTCCAGTTTGAGATGAACCGTTGTTTTTCCCGGACCGATATGATAGGTAAAGGGTAAGGCGCCCCGCCATTGCTCCGGAGCAACAGGACCTTCCAGTGATTGCAGCAATGGGGAGGCATCGTGATAACTGATTGGGAGAACGGGGATCTTCAACAAATTGGCAGCATCTTTTCTATCAAGCCGTTTGGCATCCCTGGTCGCGCCTATGCCCGGAGTCAGTGGATCGCCGGGATAAATTGGCATATCCATAACGGAACCGCGCTGAACGCCATATTCATTTTTATATGCGCCTTTTGGATAAACATCCCCTTCATAATAACCATCGTCTTTAGGGTCAGAATAAATAATGCATCCTATAGCGCCATGCTCCTGGGCGACTTTTGGCTTGATGCCGCGCCAGGAGCGTCCATATTTTGCTATTACGATCTTGCCCCTGACGTCAATGCCCAGGCGATTGAGGTATTCATAATCTTCAGGTAATCCATAATTCACAAAGACCAGTTCTCCGGTAACATCGCCATCAGGTGAATAGCAATTGAATGTAGGCAATTGCTCTTTTGTCTGATTGGAGGTTGCGTCTTCTTTTAATGGTAATTCCATCAACGAGGCTTTAAATGCGGTAGGAGCAGTCATTTCAAGCAGTCGATATTTTGGCGTAGGAAATAAAACATAAAAGGTTTCGATATTTACATCAAATCCCCAGCTTTTGTATTGGTTATAGATGTAATCCGTAACCGCTTTATCGCCGGGGGAACCGACATGGTGAGGATGCGCGGACATTTCCTTTATGAAATGATCAATTTCTCCTGTATCCAAATAGCCGTCAAATTTTTTTTCGGTGTTGAATTGTTGTGCCGTTGCACTTTCGCCAAATCCAGATAATGTTTGGGAGCGTGATGATTGAAGAAGGATCAACAGAGCTGCTAATATCTTAACCGATTTTTTGTTCATGAAAAATAATTTGATTGAATTGATATCAGCTTTTGCCGATAAATTAATTGAAATTAACTCAAAGCGATCGAATTATTCGTTGAAAAATCAACCAAAGAACTTATGGCTGAGCACGGTTCAAGTATGAATGATAATTTGGAATGATTACTTCGTAATCCTCATACATCAATGGCGAAGTGAGTAAAAAATCGGCAGTGGCCCTGTCGCATGCTATCGGGATATTCCAAACCACACCCAATCTTAGCAATGCTTTGATATCCGGATCATGTGGTTGCGCTTCCATGGGATCCCAAAAAAATATCAGCACATCGATCTTCCCCTCGGCAATACGAGCGCCTATTTGTTGATCGCCGCCTAAAGGCCCGCTAAGGTACCGGGTTATGGATTGATCGAGCGCGTCTTCCAACATTTTGCCGGTGGTTCCCGTAGCGTACAAACGATGCCGGGATAAAGCGGTTTTATTGTAAATCGCCCATTCTATCAATTCGGTCTTTTTATTATCGTGAGCAACAAGGGCAACGCGTTTTCGGCCGGTCATTTTTCGATTTTGCATGATAAAGTTTTATATTAATACGGTAATGTTGAAAAGGTAATCTTTCTTTTTAAGAAGACTATAACATCACCAAAGAAATTCAAACCGGATTCTCTCGTTATTTAATCGGCATAAAATTTGCGAGTTGCAGGCAACCGCACCCCGTTTTTATTATTCACGCATCTTATGATCAAATCTTTTTGGCTTACCTCGATAGTAGTTTGCCTGTGTGGCTTTGTCTCAAATGCACAGCAGGAAAATGATTCATTAAACAAAGGCCTTTTGTCTGATGGATCGGATTCCTCATTTGCCAGCTTCTCCTACTCTTCCAAAGATGGAAATAAAATAATATTACAATGGTCTTCCGACAGCACCAGACCAAATGATTATTTTATTATTGAAAGAAGTGAAGATGGAAAAAGTTATGAAACGATCGGTGCAATAAAAGGATCCCCTGACAATAACCAATATGAGGTTAGCGATAATTCATCGCTTACAGGAATTAATTTTTACAGGATCAAATACATAAAAAAAACCGGACAATCTATCTATTCAAAACCTTTGCAAATAAATTCGCAAGGTAATATTGCTTTAAAATTTTACCCCAATCCCGTTGACAAATTATTAATTGTAGAAACCAATTATAAAGTGGAAATACAACTTATCAATACTTTGGGTGCTGTAAAACTAAACAAGCAATTACAACAGGGATTACAGGTAATTGATGTCAGCTCGCTGGATAAGGGAAATTATATTTTGCGTATTGTTGATAATGAGCGCAACAGAAGCGTTTTACAACAATTGGTAAAAAATTGAAGTTTAAACTATAATATTTAATAAAAAAATTACCTAAAAGTAGTATTGCATAATTGAATCTTATCAGTTATCTTTACCACGGTTTTTCATAGGATATTGGATTTTAAAACGGGGTTGAATATCTATTCAGACCCCTTTTTTATTTTTGGTAATCGATCAATGCGAATGGCTTAAAAAAAATAAGACCCCGCATTTCAGCGAGGTCTTGCATACTAACCCATCTCGTAACAAACAATAAATTTATACAGCCTGCCCTTCTTTTATCTTTTCACGGATTTTTGTTTCTATTTCGCCGGCCAATTCGGGATTATCATGCAATAATTGTTTTACTGTGTCTCGTCCCTGCCCCAATTTATCGCTATTATAGCTAAACCAGCTACCGCTTTTTTGAACAATCCCCAATTCTACTCCCATATCCACTATTTCACCCATTTTAGAAATGCCTTCACCAAAGACAATATCAAATTCTGCGCTGCGGAATGGTGGGGCCACTTTGTTTTTCACTACTTTCACCTTTACACGATTTCCTACAGCTTCTTCACCATCCTTGATTTGTGCCATACGACGGATATCAAGACGAACGGAAGAATAGAATTTCAAAGCGTTACCACCCGTTGTCGTTTCCGGATTTCCAAACATAACACCGATCTTCTCGCGCAGCTGATTGATAAAAATACGAATGGTATTTGTTTTACTGATGGTGGCTGTCAGTTTTCTTAATGCCTGCGACATCAATCTTGCTTGCAGACCCATTTTACTATCGCCCATTTCTCCTTCCAATTCTCCCTTCGGCACCAGGGCGGCAACCGAGTCTATCACGATCACATCCAGGGCGCCGGATAAAATAAGCCTGTCTGCAATTTCCAAACCCTGTTCGCCATAATCTGGCTGAGAAATAAGAAGATTATCAACATCAACGCCTAATTTCTGAGCATAATTGCTGTCAAATGCATGTTCAGCATCCACAATCGCGCACATACCCCCTTTTTTCTGTGCTTCGGCAATAACATGAGTTGCTATTGTTGTTTTACCGGAAGATTCCGGTCCATAAATTTCAACTATGCGGCCGCGTGGCAATCCGCCAACGCCGAGAGCAACATCCAATCCAATAGAGCCCGTAGAAACCACTTCCATTGGCTCCTGACTTCTTTCATTCATTAGCATTACGCTTCCTTTTCCAAAATCCTTTTCGATCTTGTCCATCGTTAGCTTTAGCGCCTTCATTTTTTCTGCATTTGACATAGCTGTAAATTTTATTCTTCAAAATTATTGATTCGTCGAAGGTAGGGTAATTATTTTATTCACACTAATTTTTTTAGTAAATGGATAACTAATTTTTTTGGGTATAAGAAAGCCCTGACGGTATATCAGGGCCCTGCATGAAAAAACCTGGAACTTCGCAAAGAAATCTGTTATTGTAAAGTGAGGGTATTTTTTTGTTTCTGCCAATACCACTTTGTGGTAGTTTTTTTGAAATTTGGTCTCCCGGATCATATTATTAATAAAGTGTTATAAAACGATTTGGTCTTGATGACTTACTTTTGCAAAACTTCAGCACACCCAATATGAACATATAATAATAATAGTCCGGCTCTGATTATTCATCTTTAAAACAATTTTATATGAAGTTTAAACAATTATTATTACCAGGATTATTTTCAGTTTTTCTTTTTTCATGTGTAAGTAGCAAGAAATTCAAAACCATGCAGGCCGAAGCGCAGGCGAGATATGATTCCCTGAATTCAGTTTATGCCAAACAAGGTGGTGATTTGAAAAATTGTAATGACCAAAATGCGGATTTAAATAGTAAGAAAAATTCTTTACAGTCACAAGTTGATGATCTGACCAAACAAAATGCATTTTTGAAAGAAAATAGCACACAGGCTTTAAAGCAATTACAGGATATGTCCGTGATTTCAAGCACGCAGGCAGAAAGCATTAGAAAGTCAATGGAAAATATGGGTGCAAAAGACGCCTATATTCAAACCCTGCAACAAGCCATTGCGCATAAAGATTCTTTGAATATGGCATTGGTGATGAATCTAAAGGGCGCAGTAGGAAATCTTGATGACAAAGACATTAATATTAAGGTTGATAAAGGGGTAGTGTATATCGATATCTCCGATAAATTATTATTCAAAAGCGGACGCTACCAGGTAACTGAGCAAGCAAAAGAAGTTTTGGGAAAGGTTGCACAGGTATTAAAAAATCAACCCGATATTGAATTCATGGTAGAAGGACACACCGATAATGTAGGATTCAGCAATGGCGTATTGCTTGATAATTGGGATCTGAGTGTTAAGCGCGCAACATCTGTTGTCAGAATTTTACAAAATCAATATGGTTTGCCGCCCTCACATATGACTGCTGCCGGAAGAAGTGAATACCTTCCTGTTCAGTCCAACGATACCCCCGAAGGCCGCGCTGCCAATCGCAGAACAAGAATTGTTATACTTCCCCAACTCGACCAATTCTTTAAATTACTTGAACCTAAAAAGGGATAGTCCCTCAAGATATATTTCCAATAAAAAGCCATCTTAACAGGTGGCTTTTTGATTTCAGGCATCAGCTTAAGTGTTTACTCATAAATATCGTTGCGCATAAACACATTATTTGTTCTTTTTTACTCATTTTCATATCATTTTATGGGCAAATCGCGTTATTCACTATTAACAAGGAAATTGATCAATCTGTGCCCGGCTTATGAAAATGTATCTGGCAAAAATATTTTTATTTGTTTTAATTACTACCGGTAATACCTGTCTTGCCAACGCCCCGACAACTGCTGTTCCCACCGCCAAAAATGGAATTTTAGATCTCAGAAATCAGAATCTGTTTGAAAAGCCGATCGCATTAAATGGTGAATGGCAATTTTTTTGGAAAGAATTGATCGCACCTGCTGATTCGACAAAAACAAGTTCCGATTTTGTTCATTTTCCATCACTTTGGAAAAACGATATTATAAAGGGGCAATCACTTCCTTCGCAGGGATACGCCTCTTATAAATTAATGGTTTTGCTACCAAAACAAAAACCAAGCATCGCGCTGGAAATACCGGATGTTTATTCTTCCTACAATCTTTATATTAATAATATTCTCGTTTCAAAAAATGGCAAACCCGGAAAAACAAGATCTGAAACAATTCCCTTTTGGACTTCCAGAACCATTTCTTTAACGGTAAGCACCGATACCCTTTTTATTTTACTGCAGATCGCCAATTTCGAACATGCAAAAGGCGGAACATACAAAGAGATACTATTGGGCTATAGAGATCAATTGTTTTTAAAAAGAGAAAGGGACACCGCCTACGATCTGATTCTTTCCGGTTGTTTGTTCATGGGTGGGTTATTTTTTTTAGGGTTATTTTTCTTTGGCAGAAAGGATAAGACCATTTTGTATTTCTCTCTTTTTTGCATGTTGTACAGTTATCGGATGATCGGGACTGATATTTATGTATTGCATTCTTTATTGCCGGCTTTACCGTGGGGGTTAACCACCAGATTAGAATATTTAGCGCTTACCCTTGGGGTCTTTCTTTTTGTACGCTACACCAGGTGCCTTTACCCGGAAGACGCCAATGCGACGATAATGAAAATAGTTGAAGGTTTTTGCGTGCTCTATGCGCTGATCATTTTGCTCAGTTCAACGATCATGTTCACCGGATTAATAAATATTTTTTTAGCGTCCATGTTTTTCTGCATTGCTTATGCGATATATGTTTATATACATGCCGCTCAAAACAAAAGAGCAGGTTCAATATATGCTTTAGGAAGTAGTGTCGTAATGATCATGATCTTCCTGTTCATCAATCTGAATTATTTCGAGGTCCTGCCTGCAATGAAGCCGGTTGTTTTTGCGGGATATATTGCCTTTTTCTTCTTACAATCACTTGCTTTGTCGCAGCGATTCGCACTCAGTTTTAAAACCGCTGCGATACAGGCGCAGCAAGGGTTAAAGGCGAAATCAGAATTCCTGTCAACCATGTCGCACGAGATTCGGACCCCGCTTAATGCCGTGATCGGAATGACACATCTGTTGCTCAGAAATTCACCGCGAAATGACCAGAAAAAAGACCTGGACGTCTTGCTGTTTTCTGCAAACAATTTATTGGGGATTGTAAATAATATCCTTGACTACAACAGAATTGAAGAAGGTAAAATAAGTTTCGAACAAATTCCGATGGATGTTACGGAAATCGTGCGAAACGTGGTCTCCGGGCTTCAAACGACTGCGCAGGAAAAGGGAATTGATCTAAGAACCGAGATTGACAGGTCCTTCACTCAAAAAGTGCTTGGCGATCCTACGCGCACCAGCCAGGTGATCAGTAATCTGGTACATAATGCAGTGAAGTTTACCAATCACGGATATGTTAAGGTATGCATAAGCGTTAGTCACTCTAATGCAGACAAAATTACGATGATGATCGCTGTAAAAGATACGGGAATAGGCATTGAGCCGGAAAAACGGAACATGATATTTGATCGATTCACGCAGGCGGATTCTTCCACGTCAAGAAATTTTGGGGGGACCGGCTTAGGGCTTGCCATCAGCAAAAGAATTTTGCAATTACAGGGAGTTGAGTTGAAATTAGAAAGTGAGGCAGGCAAGGGGTCAACGTTTTATTTTACACAAAGCTTTGCTGTCTATGCTGATCAAAATGCTCCGCAATGCTCAGCAGATGCTGAAACGGATAATTCATCCTTGAACGGCATGTCCATTTTATTGGTGGAAGATAATCCGCTTAATGTTTTGGTTGCTCAAACGATCCTTGAAAATAAAGGCGCTCAAATCGACGTAGCCAGCAATGGAAAAGAAGCCATTGATAAATTGAATACAGATAAACATAAAATAGTTTTGATGGATCTGAACATGCCGGTAATGGATGGATACGAAGCAACTGCTGAATTAAGAAAACGCGGCGAAACATTACCGATCATTGCGCTCACAGCAAGCACTCCAAAAGAAGTGGAGAGCGAGGTGTACGCGGCAGGATTGACCGACATTGTCGTGAAACCATTCAATCCAGAAGATCTTTTCAGGGTCATTCTCCTGCACGTTCGTTTTGGCATTCAATGAATTTTCAAACTTCATTAAATAAAAAAGACGGAAAATATTCCGTCTTCAAAATATCATTATCAAAAAAACTAAGCTTGCTCCGATTTCCCTGTGATTTTATTCCACAATCCTTTTGCTTCGTCTGCAAGATCGTGTAATTTTTCTCCCGCCTGATCCTGTAATTGGCCCAATTCTTCTTTTGCATCACCGGATTGTACCTTGTCCCAGACCTCGCCCGCTTTTTCTTTTAGCGTATCTCCCAATTCCCCTGCTTTACCTTTCAGTTCTTCCAATTTTTCTGCTGCCTGATCTTTTAATGCATTGGCATTATCAGATATCGTTTGTTTAATGTCTGCCATAAAATTGTTTTTAGGTTTAATAAAAAAGATTCCCACCAGCAATCGGGGTATTTAACCCGGACTAAAATTAAGGGTTTATCGCCGTTTTATCTTCAGCCAATTTTGCGTCATCAGGAGTATTTAACATATCTCTGTCCAAAGAATATAAGGAACTGCTGGCAGCCTTTTCTCCGCCTGCAATTTTTATTTTATCCAATAGATTCAAAGCGAGCGTTTCTTCTTCTGTCTGTTCTTTTACAAACCATTGCATAAAATGCCAGGTTGCCCAGTCCTCCTCATCAAAGCTCATTTTCACAATCTTGTAGATCCCCTTGGTGTTGCCCACTTCCTGTTCAAATACTTTATTAAAACAATCCTGCACGCTGGTTGGCGCAGCGCCGGGAGCGGGGATCGCCTCAACCTTTGCTTCGGCACCGCGTTCCAAAATGTATTCGAGAATTTTCATCATGTGATTACGCTCTTCTTCCGCATGCCGAAATAAAAAATTAGAAATACCTTCAAAACCTGCACTGTTAGCCCATGTTGCGTAAGACAAGTATACTTGCGACTGCCAGGCTTCCTTTGTCATTTGATCGTTCAGTGCTTTACGCAAGCTTTCCGAAAGACGATTGGTTTTCATTGTAATTTTTTTTGAGTTGATATTAAAGGTAAAAAATCATGCCAGTATAAGCCCTAATAATATAATAAAGCTGTAACCCGGATGGATATCAGGTAGTCTTATTCATAGAAGCGATTGAAAAATGAAGAGATAAAAAAGCGGAACGAAAATCAATAACCTTTAAAATATTTTTTATGAAAGGAAAATACATCACTACGCTAACATTACTGGCTGCGTTGTCTGGTCGCGGGAAAAAAAGGAAGAAACAAGCTGCGTAGTTCAATCATAAATTACAGGTAAGTATCCTTAAGTCGAGCAATAGGCCCGACTTTTTTTATTTGAAAAATTATTGCGGATTATAATAGTTGGCAGGGTCGCTTAATACTTTTTTCCATTGCCGCTGATGACTTTCCTGCCACTTTTTATTTGGATGAATATTCCAGTTAACATTCTTTAACTGCTCCCGCACAAATTCCCTTTGTTCGCTATGCACAAATAATACATGCAGATAAAACCATTCTTTGTCCTTAATCAAGGCTGCCCAAAAAGATTCGAAGTTGTCAAAATAATCTTCAAAGACTTTTATCTCATCTTTTCTTGAATCGTAGATGCTGTGATTATAATAAAAAGAAAAGCTTCCGTCATCTTTTTTAATGCGAAACAAACTGCCACCTTTTTCTTCGGAGCTGATATCGAAGTATAGTTCTTTTTGCATGTATTTAGGTTTTTCTGCCGGATCGCGGAGATTTCAATCTTGATTAACATTCAGCGCAAATCCGTACAATCCGTGAGAAAGAAGATCTCTCTGAAAAAAATTTTTTAAATTTACAATCAATTATATTTCTAATCCGCAAAAAAAAATAATTTGTATGTCTTTGCTTAACAACAGTAATAATAAAAATAAGAAGGGAAATAAGAAAGCAAATCAATCAACCAAACCTGCTTTTCAGTCTGCAAAAGGAAAAGCCAATACCAAAGGTTCTGCGCGTAATGCAAAATTCACCGGCGGTGCCCAGCGTGGATCCTGAGACCATTTCCGAACGATAAAGCAGATTGCATAGTTGATATCTCTTGCTCGTTAAAACAATTTTTCACATTCGCAAAAATGAAATGCGTTAAAGCTAACTTGCAGTCATGATTGATTATTTAGAAGGACTGAATGAATCGCAGAAAGAAGCCGTACTGCATGTTGACGGACCATTAATGATTGTTGCAGGGGCAGGAAGCGGAAAAACAAAAGTGCTTACCACACGCATTGCACACCTGATGGCAAAGGGCGTTGATGCATTTAATATTCTCGCGCTAACCTTTACAAATAAGGCGGCAAAAGAAATGAAGGAGCGTGTTGAAAAAATTCTCGGCAATGCGGAAGCCCGCAATTTATACATCGGCACTTTTCACAGCGTGTTTGCACGCATTCTGCGCGCAGAAGCTCCCAAGTTAGGCTACCCCAGTAATTTTACCATTTATGATACGGATGATGCCAAAGGCGTGATTAAAACAGTTATCAATGAACTGAATTTGGATGATAAGCATTATAAACCCTCTACCGTTTATAACCGGATCAGCAGCGCAAAAAACGCACTGGTGAGCGCGGCAGAGTATGCTACCGATTATTATATTCAGCAGGAGGACATGCGCAGTCAACGACCGGCGATCGCGCAAATTTTTGAAGCATACGTGAAACGTTGCCTGAAAAACGGCGCGATGGATTTTGACGATCTTTTATTGAAGTTTTATGAATTGCTAAAAACCTTTCCCGAATCACTGAGCAAATACCAGCGCAAGTTCAAATATATTTTGATCGATGAATACCAGGATACCAATCCTGCTCAATATGAAATAATAAAATTGCTGGGGGCAATGTATGAAAATGTTTGTGTCGTTGGCGATGATGCACAAAGCATTTATAGTTTTCGTGGCGCAACCATCCAGAATATTTTGCAGTTCAAAAAAGATTATGATGACGTAAAAGTGGTGAAGCTGGAACAAAATTACCGCAGCACCCAAAATATTTTACATGTTGCCAATGAGGTGATAAAAAACAATAAATCACAGATAGAAAAAAACCTATTCACTGAAAATGCTGAAGGGGAAAAGATAAAATTAGTTAGGACGATAACGGATAATGATGAAGGAAAATTTGTAGCCGACAGTATCCAGGAGCAAAAACTGCGTAATCATTTTAATAATAAAGATTTCGCCATTCTTTACCGCACCAATGCACAAAGTCGCGCGTTCGAAGAAAGTTTGCGGCGCATGGCCATCCCCTACACTATTTATGGAGGCATTAGTTTTTACCAACGAAAAGAAATAAAAGATTTTGTAGCCTATCTGCGTGTGATTGTTAATCCAAATGATGAAGAATCTTTAAAGAGAATCATTAATTATCCGGCGCGCGGAATCGGAAAAACAAGCATTGATAATATTGTTAAGCAGGCCAATAATAGGGATATTTCCATGTGGGAAGTGCTGAAACATGCGCGTGAGCTGGGTTTCAAGGGTTCATCCATCGAACCCATTGAAAATTTTGTATTGATGATCGAAAGTTTTCAAAGCATGTTGAAAACAAAGAATGCGCACGAAGTAGCCGTTCATGTTGGCAAGCAAACAAATGTCGTAAAAGAATTATTCAACGATAAAACAACGGAAGGGCTTGCACGATATGAGAACATCCAGGAACTATTAAACAGCATTAAGGAGTGGGTTGATGACATGCAAAACAGAGGTTTGATTGATGAAGATGGAATCGTGCGGGAAGAAACAAATGATCATACTGAAAAAAAGATCAAAGGCGAAACAGACCTCTCGACCTATCTTCAGCAAATCACGCTACTCACCGATGCAGATGAAAAAGATCCAAATGCAGACACCGTAAAACTGATGACGATTCATGCGGCAAAAGGTTTGGAATTCGTGTGCGTGTTTGCTGCTGGTTTGGAGGAAATGCTTTTCCCCAATGCCATGTCCATTAATACGCGTGAGGAGTTGGAAGAAGAAAGAAGGTTGTTCTATGTGGTGATCACCCGCGCAAAAAAGAAATTATGGATAACCTATGCCAACACGCGATATCGTTTTGGCAGCATTGTGCAAAATGACCCCAGTCGTTTTATCGAAGAGATCCCGGAAAAATATCTCGATAGAAGTTTCGCCGGCGCCGCAAGAAGTCAGTCAAATAATAACTGGCAGGCAGGGACTGCATTTGAAAGAATGAACAGGGGCTTTGGGCAGCCAGCCAGCGACGAACGACGAACAACGGAGAGCAGACCCGCTTATCTCCCAACAAATAATCGTCAGCAAACCGTCGTTAATCATGTCCCCTCAAAAGATTTTGTGGCCAGTGATACCTCTCAATTGCAGGCGGGGCAAAAAGTGGAGCATCAAAAATTTGGATTTGGCGAAGTGACCAAGATGGAAGGCAGTGCGCACAATCCAGTTGCAACCGTTAAGTTTGATCTGAATGGAGAGAAAAAGATAATGCTCAATTATGCAAAGCTGAGAATTGTGCCTTAAGAAGATCCCGGAAGAAAGCCGGATGGACCACCATTTCTTTCTAATCCATTAAACTGATTTTTTTAATTCTTCAATGGTCTTCTTTTCACTCCCGATAAATATTTTATTATTAAGAATTACAACCGGTCTTTTTAAAAAAGTATATTCTTCCAAAATAAAATTACGGTAATCCTTTTCTGATAATGATTTATCTTTTAAACCAAGCGCTTTGTATTTCATGGCCCGGCGGCTGAATAATGCTTCATAACTGCCGGTCATTTTTTTCATTTCATCCAATTGCGCCGCAGAAATTTTTTCTGTTTTGATATCCTGGAGTTGAAACCCTTTTTTCTTTGCATCGATATCTTTCAATATCGCGTTGCAGGTATCACAGGTAGAAAGGCAATAAATCTTTTTCATGCCAGGCATTAATATAATCTGTTCGGACTCCCATATCTCCCGCTAAAGTCACGGGTGCCAAACGAATAAAGCACTTTCAAACCAAAAGTGTAGTAAATATCTTTTTTCGTAGAATTTCCGCGTATGGATCCGCCATTGGGATACTTGCCTTCACCACGGTAGGCAAGCGCAACGGCCTCCGGACCACGATCCTGCAGTAGGATATCATATGCAGCATAGCGTGTGCTCACATCATCAAGATAATCGGTAAAAAGTTTTCTGACCCCTACTTCCGCAGCCACATCAAACTTTGGGCTTATGCTCCATTTAATACCGGCTCCAAGTGGTATGCATAATTGGTTAAGGGAGTATTCCTTGCGCTTCGGGTATTGAGGCAATCCCTCACCTTCTGTTGACAATGGGCGTAAAAAGACCTTCTTACCTGCATCGTCAAATGTATAAGGGTTGAAATGATAATAACCGACCCCAGCAAAAAGATAAGGATAGACACTAAAAAGTTCAGGCGATAATAAGTTTACCTCGGCACATGCAGACACTTCCAGGATATTTGTTTCAAAGCTCAGATTGCGCCCAAGTATGGCTGAATCCCCGCTTTTTTTGTCCTGACCACCGACTTTGGTGTAATTTATGGTGCCGCGAAAGCCGAAATAATTACTGAAGACATATCTTACTTCAACGCCGCCACCGCTGTGTATCGTGTTCAGCGAAATATTATTGCCTGTGAGATCTCCGGCATAGCCAGATCCTCCAGCCATTATGCCTACCTGTAAAAATCCCTGGTCATCCTGAGCATTGGCATAGCAAAAGCTAATACCAAAAAGAAAAACAATTAAGATTCTTTTCATTTTAAAATAATGTATTTACAATTAGGATTTTTCCTGGTGGTTCTTCAGATGGAAGGGAATTTGAGGAAGGGAGGGGTATAATCGAACCCCTAAAATAATCTTTTTACTTGTATTATGAAATAGTCCAGAATTTTTTTACATGAAAAAGTGGCTAAATTGCTGCAATTAAAGCGGGAACAGCCCATTTATTAATGCAAAAAATAAAATTTCATGAAGAAAATAATGCTGTTTTTATTGCTAACGATTGTTTTTTTTAGGTCCTTCTCGCAATCTGCCGATGAATTGGCCGTCAAAGCGGTCTTGGCCGACCAGGTGTCTGCATGGAACAGGGGGAATATCGACGATTTTATGAAAACCTACTGGAACAATGATTCGCTCATGTTTATTGGTCATGGTGGAATAACCTATGGTTATACCAACACGCTTAATAATTATAAAAAGAATTACAGTGACTCCTCGAAAATGGGGAAACTGTTCTTTACCTTGTTAAGAATGAAGAAGATCTCGCAAGAATATTATTTTGTTGTCGGAAGATGGTTTTTGAAAAGAACTTCGGGAGACATCGGCGGAATTTATACCTTGTTGTTTAGAAAGATCAAAAGCAAGTGGGTGATCGTTGCCGATCATACGAGCTGAGAACCTGATCATCCATGCGGAAATCTCTTTTTCCAGGTCCGGTAAAAGAACCAAATCATCAGAAAGAAACTGGCAATGAAAATAATGTAGAAGATCAAATTTCCAATCGCAAATTTGTTCTCGATAAAAAGAAGATTGAAATAGATCCCCAAAGTCATATTGAGTGTCAGCCAACCCAATCCGACAAAAACAGATAATACGATTTTTTTCAAAAATTCTCTTACTTCGGGCTCCATGCTGCTCATTCAAAAAGATTTATCCTTAAAAGATATGAACTTGTTATCAAAACCTTGATCGTATCCTAATTCATTAACATTTTTTTGAAATCGGTCGAGTCGCCGCTAAAAACATTAAAATCTACTTTGTTAATAATTCCGTTCACAGTTCCGCCTTCATCATGTTGCCAGAACATCCAGTCCCGGTAGATATGCGGTCTTTCTTTTTGCAGGTAATGTGCCACCCATAACGGATAAGCGTCAAAATCATCTTTCAAAAACTGTTTATAAAATTCAACATTGGTATAAATGATCGGCATGACGCCATAGTAATTCTGAACGGTTTCCAACCACTCTTTTACACGATTGCGCAGGGCGGCCGCGTCCACTCCATAAGTTTGTTCAATATCAAGAACAGGCGGCATGTCACCGGTTTCTAATTTTACTGAATTGATAAAATTCTCCGCCTGCTCTTTTCCGCTTTTTGTAGCCAGAAAAAAATGATATGCGCCCCTTGTCAATCCCACCAGTTTTGCTTTTTTCCAGTTTCGGCTGAAATAATCATCTTCATCATTTAGCCCTTCTGTTGCTTTGATAAATACAAAGCTTATCTGCACATTATTCACATTCATTTCCTTTACCGATTGCCAATCAATAATGCTTTGATATTTTGAAACATCGATACCATGTATAGAATAGTTGACCGGAATATCAATTCCAAATTCCGGGTAACGTACAAAATGGGCTCTTCTCTCGAGCCACCATTCATAGGCTGTAAAGCCCGACATTACCAGTATTGCAGCGACTATTAAATAAAATAAAGCCTTCCAGATCCTGTTTTTCTTTTTGCGTGGAGCCATAAGTGTTCAGATACAATCTGCTAAAGTAAAATATAGCAGGTAGATTTTATAAGAACATCCATAATAAATCATTATTTGTCTTTATTGCATTATGAGTTTTGCAAACTAATTTTACAGAATGCCCGCTTTCAATTTTAATGACAGTATTAATCTCATGTCAAAACTTACTCCGCGCCGCATTTGGAACGGAACCAAGGTTTTAAGCAGCTATTATATCAGTAAATGGACAAAAAAGCCTGTGCAGTGGGGATATCCAATTTCAATTTCTGTTGAACCCACGACCTCATGCAATCTCCGTTGTCCTGAATGCCCAAGTGGTTTGCGGGCATTTACACGCCCAACGGGCATGCTGGAGAAAGATTTCTTTTCAGATACCATTGATCAATTATCAAAAGATCTCTTGTATCTCGTTTTTTATTTCCAGGGTGAGCCCTATTTAAATCCGGAATTCTTAGAGATGGTCCAATATGCATCAAAAAAAGGAATTTATACTGCCACCTCCACGAACGCACATTATCTCAACAATGATAATGCAAGGAAAACGGTGGAGAGTGGTTTAGACCGACTGATCATTTCCATTGATGGAACGACACAGGATGTTTATGAACAATACCGGGTAGGCGGAAAACTTGAAAAAGTACTGGAGGGCGCAAAAAATATCATGAAATGGAAAAGGCAGTTAAAAAGCAAGACGCCTTTTGTTTTTTTCCAGTTCTTGGTAGTTAAGCCAAATGAACACCAAATAGAAGATGTAAAACAGCTGGCGAAAGAAATAGGTGTTGATGATGTTCGTTTCAAGACCGCGCAGGTTTACGATTATGAAAATGATCCGAATGAGCTGATCCCTACGATTGATAAATTCAGTCGTTATAAAAGAAATGAAAATGGAGAATATTTTTTTAAGAATGCATTGCATAATCATTGCTGGCGATTGTGGCATGCTACCGTAATCACCTGGGATGGATTGGTGGTGCCATGTTGTTTTGATAAAGATGCGCAACATCAATTAGGAGATTTAAAAGGAAAGGCTTTTAAAGAAATATGGCATAACAAAGAGTATGTTAATTTTCGCAAAAACATTTTACAAAGCCGCAGTAATATTGATATTTGTTCGAATTGCAGTGAAGGAACAAAAGTGTGGAGCGATTAAGGAGTTGCCAGTGAGGAATTGGATTTTATGATTTTCCATTATTAGATTATCTCTATGCCTTTATCAGAATCAATTTTAGCCCGCTTGCAATATCAGCATTATACCATTAATGAATTGATTGCCGCTTTAACGGAAGAGGAACTGAAACATCCTGTTAATCCGGGTAAATGGAGTGCATTTGATAATGTGGTTCACCTCGCTGCCTATCAACCTACCTTTATCAAACGCATTAATTTAATGCTGAACGAACAAACACCCATGTTTGAAAGATATGTTGCCGATAATGATCCCCTGTTTCATCAATACCTGAAAAAATCTTTACCAGATCTATTAAATGATATTTCCACAGATCGATCAAATATTATTAAAATATTGCGGCAATTGAATGAGGAAGAATTACACTGCGCCGGCAGGCATCCTGTTTATGGATTAATCACCATAAATTCATGGGCGGATTTTTTTTTATTGCACGAAGCGCATCATTTATGGACGATATTCCAGCTGACAAGCATGCTGAGGATAATGCCAAATAAATAAATTATTTATTTTTATGCAAGACAAAACCTTTATATCTATGAGTATTGAAGATGATATTCATCAAAAAAAATTTCGCAACGAGCAGCAAAAGGCAGCCATCAATCTCATTTATACTTCCAATTGGCTGAATGAGCGAATGAAGTATTTTTTTGACAATTATGATATCACCGCGCAACAATTTAATATTCTTCGAATTTTGCGTGGCGCCGGAGAACCCTTGTCCACGCTACAAATCCGGCAACGCATGCTCGATAAAATGAGCGATACCAGCCGCATTGTTGACAGGTTAGTGAAAAAGGGAATGGTCAAGAAAAATATTTGCGAAACAGATCGCCGGCTTGTGGACGTTATCATTACCGAGAAAGGAAAAAAATTATTGCTTGATCTGGATGCACGCAATGACGAAATGGATTCTGTATTGAAAAATCTTGATGAAGCCGATGCAAAAAAGATAAATCACCTATTGGATAAAATGCGTAGCTCCGTATAATAACCGCTCATGAACAAATTTCTTTTTTTCATTTTTTTTTCTTTCTTCGTTTTTCATTTTTCTTTTTCACAGTCCAAATATGAATTTCGCGGCGCCTGGATCGCTACGGTTGATAATATTGATTGGCCCTCGAAAGGCAATTACAATTCAGACAGCCAGCGTGTGGAGTTCATCAGAATTCTGGATACGCTCAAAAGCATTGGCATTAATGCCGTGATAGCGCAGGTGCGCCCTGCGGCAGATGCATTTTATCCATCTCCATATGAGCCATGGAGCGAATGGTTAACGGGAAAACAGGGGCAGCAGCCTTTTCCTTATTATGATCCCTTACAGTTTATGATTGATGAGACGCATAAACGGGGAATGGAATTCCATGCCTGGTGCAATCCCTATCGTGCGGTCTTCAAACTCAGCCAATCTACCATTGCCGCTGCTCATATTACCAGGATCCATCCGGAATGGTTCTTAAATTATGGCGACACCAAATATTTTGATCCGGGTAATAAGGAAGTGCAGCAATACGTAACTGCCATAATTACGGATATTGTTCAACGTTATAATATAGACGGCATTCATTTTGATGATTATTTCTATCCATACAGAATCGCCGGCAGAGAATTTCCCGACGATGCTTCCTATAAAAAATATGGGAACGGGTTAACAAAAGAGGATTGGCGGAGGAGCAATGTAGATTCTATCATTGTCATGCTTTCCAAAACAATCAAACAACAAAAAAAAACCTGCAGGTTTGGGATCAGTCCTTTTGGCGTGTGGCGTAATAATGATAAAGATCCCGATGGCAGTGCAACGAAATCCGGACAAACAAATTATGATGATTTGTTTGCTGATGTATTATTGTGGTTAAAAAATGGATGGATCGATTATGTTGCCCCGCAACTATATTGGGAATTCGGCCAGCGTGTAGTCCCTTATGAAGTATTATTGGACTGGTGGGGCAAACATACTTATGGCCGTTACTGTTATATCGGACTTGGTTTTTACAAAGGCGGCAGTAATGCGGTATGGAGAGATAAGACATTATTACCACGCCAGATCGAAGCCCTTCGCAACACTTCAAATATCCAAGGCATTATCTTTTTCAGCGGCAGGTCAATAATGAATAATTTAAACGGATGGAGCGACAGCCTCCGCAATGACTATTTTAAAAGTCCTGTCCCGGTCCCACCCATGCCCTGGATCGATAGTACCAAAAATTGAGATTAATTATTCAAGATTCGCCTTTGCTTTTCCTTCCAGCATATTGCAATAATCAAGCGAACCCAGCCTAAATTTCAGCGGAACATGCGTCGCTTTTTCAAACTGCCATTCTTTTTTACAAAAAAAAGGCAAAGCCCGCGCATCAAAGCCTTCTTTTCTGAATTCAAATGAAAAGCTTGCTGCAGAAGGCTTTTGTATGCCATTGGTTTGATCACTGATCAATTCAAAAAATCCTTTTTGGGTGATGCGGGTGTCTAACTTTTCTTTCAAAAAATCAATTTTATTACCCAAAGAAGCGGGTTGTATGGATTGGGCCTGCGATCCAGCGGCAATCATAAAAAGCCAGAACGTCAACGCAACAATAAAACTTCTTTTTCGTTGCATACAGTTTGTTTTCTTTTAATGTAAATTTACGGCCTGATTTTTGTAGTGCGCCCAATTTTTTTAATTTTATTATTAGCGGGCAAAACCCTGAATATGTCATTAAGTCAATCGTTACAGCAAAAATTATTACAAAAACTTTCGCCTCAGCAGATTCAGTTAATGAAGCTGCTGCAGGTTCCTACTGCTAATTTGGAAGAGCGGATAAAGGAAGAGTTGGAAGAAAATCCTGCGCTGGAAGTTTCTGAAGAAGATCATGCTGAAAATGGAACGGACGATATAAAGGATGATTTTGAAACCAGTACGGCGGATGAATTTGAAAGTGAGGGTAGCGAGGATGAATATGATAACATAGATATCAGCGAATATGTGAATGAATTTGATGACGATGTTGCCGATTATAAACTGCGCGATGATAATTATCCAGAATTAGAGGAACAAAAAACACTTCCATACAAGGTCGAAACATCTTTCCACGAATTATTACTTGACCAACTGGGCATGATGGTATTGGATGAAAGAAGTCAGCGCATCGCCGAACAAATTGTCGGCAGCATTGATGATGATGGTTATTTGCGCAGAGAAATTTCTTCGATAGTTGATGATCTTGCATTCAGACAAAATATTGATGCAAGTGATGAAGAAGTGGCGAGTATGATAAAAAAAATTCAGCAGTTTGATCCGGCAGGCGTTGCCGCTAAGGATTTGCAGGAGTGCCTGCTTCTTCAACTACGTCGAAGAAAAGGGGAGGGCAAAAGTCTTGATCTGGCCATTGATGTGTTAACCAATTATTTCGATGAATTCACCAAGAAACATTACGATAAAATTCAACGCGGGCTGGAGCTGACCGACGAACAGTTTAAGGAAGTAATCGGACAGATCATCAAACTAAATCCAAAACCCGGTGGAAATATTGGTGAAATAAACAAGGCGGAGAGTTATGTGGTTCCCGATTTTTTTATTTTTAATAATGCGGGAAAACTTGAGCTGACGCTGAATATGAAGAACGCTCCGGATCTTCGAATCAGCGGTGGGTACAAGGACATGCTGAAAGAGTATGAAAAAGGCAGCAAAAAAGATAAAAGACAGAAGGAAGCTGTTCTTTTTATTAAACAAAAAATTGACGCTGCCAAATGGTTCATTGACGCTATTAAACAAAGGCAACAGACCTTGTTCAATACCATGCATACCATTATGGATTATCAGCGCGAGTTCTTTTTAACGGGTGATGAGACGACGCTTCGGCCGATGATCTTAAAAGATATTGCAGAAAGGACAGGATTGGATATTTCTACAGTGAGTCGTGTGGCGAACAGTAAATTTGTACAGACAGAATTCGGAACATACCGTTTGAAATTCTTTTTTAGTGAATCTTTAAGTACAGAAAGCGGTGAAGAAGTTTCCACGCGGGAAGTGAAGAAAATATTAAGTGACCTGATTGGCGAAGAAAGTAAAAAGAAACCTTTGAGCGATGAAAGACTTACCGAGTTATTACAAGAAAAAGGATATAATATTGCACGCAGAACTGTGGCCAAATACAGGGAACAATTAAATATTCCTGTTGCAAGATTGCGAAGAGAAATTTAATTGAAAATCTCCCACACAGAAACACAGGGCAAATTTTAAATGAAAAAAAGTCTTTCAACTTCAAATACTGATCAGCCTTTTTCTATCCGCTTTTTTGCAATATTTTTTTCTTATCTGTTCCACCCGGTATTTATTGCCAGTTATGTGATGGTGTTTTTGCTTTTTGTTCATCCTTACGTTTATAATGGATTTGATATCCGAACAAAATCCTTCCGTTTATTTTCTGTATTTTTTTCAACGGCGTTCCTCCCGCTTTTTTCCGTTTTTTTATTATGGAGATTGAGATTATTCACCCAATCCATGCAATTGCGCACCGCAAAGGAACGCATCATACCCTACGTTTTGGTAATGATCTTTTATTTCTGGATGTGGCTTGTTTTTCATAATCTCAGTGATCCGCCGATCGTCGTTCATTTTTTTCTAGGCTCTTTTATCGCCATTTGTTTTGCCTGGTTTTGTAATATATATTTTAAGATAAGTATGCACGCAGTTGCAGTAGGCGGGCTGATCATGTTCATGTTCTTATTTTCTCTGAATGATAATTATGCTTCAGGATTATATATTGGCGCTTCATTTTTAATTGCAGGGATCGTCTGCACTTCCCGATTTCTTATTTCAGATCACAATCCTTTTGAAATTTATTGCGGATTATTTATGGGCATGCTTGCGCAGTTCATAGCATGGCAGTTTTGAGGGGTCGTCAAAAAAAGAAAAGCCCAATCATAGGGTACGAACCTACATTGAGCCTTTTCGCCTTCAAACCATCTGAAGTTTACGTCCATGCTAGCTGTTAAGTATCTTCGATTTTGTCAGGTATTTTTTTGTTGGGTGATAAATGAATAAACAAGATCCGTTCTTGATGGTCTGTATTAATTGTTCAATTTCGTTTGATGGAACTGCGGGGCATCCGAAACTTCTTCCGTTAAATTTATTCCAGTTCAGAAAATCAGAACCTACATAGTCTGAGCCATGAATAACAATTCCGCGCGCATCCGCCCTGTCATTAAATCCTCTTTCCACTCCATGAATTTTTAAAGAAATCCCGTTATCGCCATAATACTCCTGTTCAGTAACATAAAATCCCAAACTACTCTTGTGCGATTCAGGACGATTAGAAAAAGAGCGTGCAAATTCACCACCCGTTCTTCTTCCATGAGCAACATAGGTATTAATAAGAATTGATTTTTCGCCAAGATCTAAAACATATAGACGCTTGTTGCGCGATGATTGACTGAAGTCACAAATAGAAAGAATATTATCATTCACTAACAAATGATGCGCGAGTAAATAAGTATATCCTGAAAAAGCATATTGAAAAGCTCTCTTTGAAAGACCTGCGTCTCTTAAATTCAGCTGGTCGTATAATTCAGAAGCCTCTTCTGCAATCAATGCTTTACGCACCTTGTTGCGAATATTTCCACTCCGGCCATTGGTCTTTACAAAATTCTTTTTGGGATTAGCCCCTGCATGTAAAGCAGGCGCTGCAAGCAAAAACAATGATACAATAAGGAGGGTTACAGGATTAATAAATTTGCGCATCGTTTATTGATTTTCAGTCGCGAGTTGTTAAACGCAACCAATGCTAAAATATTATTGAAAACTGACTTATGCAAGATGTTGAAAGGCTTTTTTTTTATTGCACGAATGTAATTTTTTTTTCAAATTTCAGCGTTAGTACTTAGTGTTTTTACGAAAATTTTAAGTTATTCCGGATTATTGATTTTATTCTTGTTTACACTGAATTCGTTAGCATAGATTCTGATCAGCAGAATAAAAAGAGAAATGAGGATCGGCCCGAAAATCAATCCAATAAATCCAAACATATTAATGCCAACGATCACCCCAAAGGCCGTGATCAAGGGATGAACATCACCGATCCTTTTTTGCAGCCAAAAGCGAAAGATACTGTCAACAGTGCTTACCACGCCAAAGCCATATGCCAGCATGATGATTCCTTTGATGTTCATGCCGTTTGCAAAAAACAGGATGCCAACAGGCACATAGGCCAATGTTGCGCCAACCACCGGAATCATGGATGCAATACAGGTGACAACAAACCAAAACAATGGTTCTTTCACTCCCAGAATGAGGTACCCGATCAAACCAATCACTCCCTGCAACAGGGCGATCAGGGGAATACCGATCGCATTTGAATATACGAGGCTGTTTGTTTCCCGGCGCAACAACAACACGTTTTCATCTTTTAAAGGGATCCATTCATGAAATGAGGCTTCCATTTTTCTTCCTTCTATCAGCATAAAATATAAAATGAAATACATGATGGCAATGGTGGTGATGCTATTAAAGGTGGCGCCTAAAATATGCGGCAATGTTGCCGTGCCCCAATTGGTAAGCTGATCGATATTTTTTTGCGAAATAATTTCAATATTATATTGCACTTCATATTTGTGAATGAATTGCTCAATGGCATTAAATACGGTAGAGGTATGTTGAAGTGCAAAATTCACTTTCGAAGACATCATATTAATAAGCAGTGCCACAGGAAGTAAAATGATGATAAAGGAAAGCAGCATTAATAATGCGGCTGCCCATGTTTTCTTCCATTTGTATTTACCGGTCAAAATGTACATCCATTTTTTCAGGAGCACGAACATGGTGTAGGAGCCCAATAATGCGGGAATAAAAGATTCCAGTTGAAAGAATAGGACCGTACCCAGCAGTAATATTATTGCCAGTAAAAGAATTTGCCGTATTGCATTATTCGAAATTGAACTCATACACAGAAAAGAACTACTAATGTAAGTGTAAAAAATCAGATTTTTTCACTTTCATATTTTGTGCAGTTTTGGACAAGTATATGAGGTACTGGAGTGATCAATATAGCGCAGCTTGCCTTCCTTTTAAAGAGGTGAATTTAATAACGTTCATGTATAACCGAAAAAAATATAGTTAATCGATAGGCAGTTCTATTCTTAGTGCATACCCCTTCCCAAGGCTGGTAATGATCTCCATCCTGCCGTTTTGCATGTCTGTTCGCCCTGCAATATTATGCAATCCAATGCCGTCTGAGGGCACTGGCTTACTGGTGTCGCAGCCAATGCCGTTATCGCTGATGCTGATGACCAATTTTCCCTCTGCGTTCTGAATGCAGATATTTGCCTCAGTTGCTTCGGAATGTTTTAAAATGTTACTTAATTGTTCCTGTACGATTCTGTAAATAGCAAGTTTTTTATCGGCGGTCAAATTTTCCGTGGCAGCATCGTCAATATGAAGACTCATGACCAGAGCGGTGTTAACCTTCATGCTATTTACCAATTCGCTGATGGCATCTTTCAAACAAATATCCTTCATCGAACCAAGGATCAACGATTTCGAAACGGATCTTATTTCCCTGATGGCCTTTAGAATATATTCGTGGCTTTTGTAGAGTAGTTCTTTTTCGACCTCATCTTCACGTATGGCAACGTCCACATAAAGTTTGGCGGTGGCTAATATTTGGTTGATATTATCATGCAGTTCCCGCCCGATCAATTTTCTTTCTTTTTCCTGGGCTTGTATCGTGATCGTATTAATAAGTTTTTGTCTTTCTACTTCACGCTTTATCATTTCTTCCTGCAGTTTTTTTCTTTCGATACTGTATTCAATTGACTTGGCAAGAAGTGTTTCATCAAAACTTCCTTTCACCAAATAATCCTGTGCACCCAGTAAAATTGTTCGCAGGGCAAGCTGCTTATCGGTAAGTCCGGATAATACGATTATAGAAAGATGTGGAGCGGCTTCGCTAATGGATTGAAAAGATTCAATGCCTTTGCTGTCGGGAAGTGCAAGATCGAGAAATATTAGATCGGGATGATCATTTTCAAGAATGGTTAATGCTTTCTTTAAGCGGTTTACGTGGATTATATTTTTGGTAGGTAATCCTGTTTTGCGGATATATTCATTCAACAAAATAAAATCCAGATCATTATCCTCAACAACGAGAATATTTAACGGGTTTTGATCAGATATCATGGGATACGAGTTTTAAATTAACGGATTAGTAATGCTGCGTCAAATCTATTGAGATTATATTGAATTTCTAATAGGGTTAATCCATTATGCTTTCCCAATAGTTTTTACTTATACCAGCCAAAAAAGATATTGCGTAGATTAGATAGCGCAAAAAAAATCGTTCAATATTCCATGAAAGGTTTCTCTATTTTCAGGTATATCCGAAATATATCCATTGCCAAAAAATTATACTTCACTGTTGGCATAATGGCTTTGCTAATTGCGCTTGAACTCATGGTGCTTTTTTTCTCCATCAACACTTTGTCCTCGGTAAGAGCCTATGTCGGAGGCGAAGGGCTTTGGTCCAAAGCGCAAAAAGATGCGATGTACCACTTACTTACGTATGCGCGTAGCCGTGATGAAGATGATTACAAAAAATTTCTGGAATTCATGAACGTACCCAATGGGGATCATAAAACCCTCGTTGAACTCAATAAAGCAAAACCGGATTTAAACGCCGCCCGCCAGGGATTCATCGAAGGCCGTAACGACCCCGCAGATGTTGATGGGATGATAAAATTGTTCAGTCGCTTCAGTTCAAACGAATATATCCATAAGGCCATCATCGCCTGGACCAATGCCGACCAATTGGTGACTGAATTTGTTCCTATCGGGGAAAAACTTCATAAAGAGATCCTTTCCTCAGCACCATCGCAGGATAGAATTGACGCGATATTAAATGAGATCGATCCCCTCAATGCAAAACTCACCGTTTATGAAGATGCATTTTCTTTTGCGTTAGGAGAAGGTTCGCGTTGGCTCGAAAATGTCATTCTGAAACTATTATTTGTTGTTGCATTGACCGTTGAATGCACGGGATTACTACTGGCAATAACGGTAAGTCGCGGGATACAAAAAGGACTGGATGAAATTCTTGTGTCCGCGCAAGCCGTTGCGAAAGGCGACTTTCATCGGAAGGCCAGAATATTCTCTAAGGATGAGATCGGGATCCTTGCTAACACATTCAATCAGATGTCGCAGGAACTGGAGCAATTGCAGCATGAAATAAAGCGCACCAATACTGATCTGGAAAAGAAAGTGCTGCAAAGAACAATGGAGCTGGAAAGTAAGAATAAAGAGCTGGAACAATTCGCTTATGTGGCTTCTCACGATTTGCAGGAGCCGATAAGGACGACTTCAGGTTTCGTGGAGTTATTAAAGAAGCAATATTATGGCAGGCTTGACGAAAATGCAGATAAATATATTGATTACATTTTGCAATCATCCGGCCGCATGAAAACGCTGATACAAGATCTGCTTGATTATTCGCGCATCGGAAGACAAAAAGAATTCAGACCAGTAGATTGCTCACTTCTTATTAAGGAAGTGCTGGCTGATATGGACAAAAGCATCAGGGACAGCGAAACCATAATCATGCGGGAAGATCTGCCAACCATTAATGCTTATCCGACTGAACTCAAATTACTTTTCCAGAATCTCATTGCCAATTCGATAAAATTCAAAAGACCCGGAACTGCACCGGTGATAGACATTTGCGCAGCGAAAAAAAATAATTACTGGCAATTCTCCATTCGCGATAATGGAATAGGTATCGACGAAAAATATCACGAAAGAATATTTGTGATATTTCAGCGTCTGCATACCCGCAACGAATATGAAGGCTCGGGAATCGGGCTGGCACATTGCAAAAAAATTGCAGAATTACATGATGGAAGAATCTGGGTGGATTCTACCCCGGGACAAGGAAGCATTTTTCATTTTACCATTAATGAATCAGCATCATGACAAACAAAAAATTAAATTCGGTTCTACTTATCGACGATGATGAACCTACTACTTTCATGTATAAACTGGTCCTGGAAGAAAGTGGTTGCACCAAACAAATACATGTTGCACAGGGAGGAGCTGAAGCCCTTAATTTCTTAAATCTTTCAGATGATCATGTGAACGATAAAAATTACCCCGATCTTATCTTTCTAGATATTAATATGCCCCGCATGGATGGATGGGAATTTCTTGAGCAATACAAAGAATTGAATAATGGAAAAAAGAAACCTACCATAATCATCATGCTCAGCACTTCACTTAATCCGGATGACGAGACCCGCGCATTAAATATTGCTGAAGTCGCCGCGTTCAAACACAAACCCCTTACCGCTGGCACCGTTCGCGAGATCGTCGCGAAATATTTTCCAGAATAGTCCCACTTTTCAGTTTTTAGATTATTGGCTGTTGGACATTAGCAAGAGTGATCTGCTAATGATCTGAGATCTTCGGCTTAAAAGAGCAAAAAGAAAATAAATTTGCGCAGTTAATCAACTGCATATATATTTGCAGCCAATCAACTGCAAATATATATGAGACGAGACATTTTCCAGGCTATTGCCGATCCTACGCGCAGAGCCATATTGAGCTTGCTTGTGCTGGGAGCCATGACCCCCAATGCTATTGCGGAACACTTCGACAGTGCAAGACAGACAATCTCAAAGCATATTCAGATACTAACGGAATGCGAAGTATTGATACAGAAAAGGACCGGAAGAGAAATATATTATCACTTTAACCCCCAAAAAATGAAAGAGATCGATATTTGGCTGGAACGCTTCCGCAAGACCTGGGAGGACCGCTTTGATCAGTTAGACAATCTATTAAAGGACTTATAAAGCTAAAAAATCATGACAAACAATTTTGTATTCGAAAAAGACCTTGCTGCTAAAAAGATCCATGTAGTGCGCGAATTTAACGCGCCCATTGAAAAAGTATGGAAAGCCTGGACTGATCCTGATATACTTCAAAAATGGTGGGGACCGAAACCCTGGGTGGCTATAACAAAAACAATGGATTTTTCCGTTGGCGGATCCTGGTTGTATTCCATGGTCGGCCCGGATGGACAGAAACACTGGAGCCATGTAAGGTTTACTGCTATTGAAGACGGAACTCGCTTTGCGGCCGATGCTGTATTCTCGGATGAAAATGGCGACTCTGCGCCAGGAGCTCCAGTAGGGCATTGGGATAATAAATTTATAGCTGTGGGGAATAAAACCAAGGTGGTGGTCGACCTAAGCTTTGATGAAGAGGCAAGCATAAAAATGATGGTGGAAATGGGCTTTGAAGGTGGCTTTACGATTGGCCTAAATCAACTGCAAGAACTATTCGCTTCTTAAAATAAATACCATGCGAAAATTAAAATTACAGGTGCAAATGACCCTTGATGGTTTTGCAGCCGGGCCAAATGGTGAAAATGACTGGGTGTTCATTTCCGGCCCTGATGCGGCCGGCTTTCAGAAAATAATTGACCTGGCTGAGAGCAGTGACACACTTTTGCTGGGACGCAAGACAGCCCAGGAAGGAGGATTCATCAAACACTGGGAAAATATAGCCGATAACCAGACCGACGGGCCGCAAAAAACTTTAGGGCAATTGATAGTAACCATGCACAAGATTGTCTTTAGCCGGGCCGAGCCGGTTATCAGTGGCAGGAACGTGAAATTAGCAAGCGAGGACCTGGTCACTGCCGTACAGGTGCTGAAGGAAGAACCCGGCAAGGATATCCTTGTTTACGGCGGAGTCAATTTTGTAAGTTCGCTGATAAGCCTGGATCTTATTGATGAATATTTTATTTTCACTTGCCCGGTTGCTATTGGCAATGGGCTTTCAATTTTTAAGGAGAAAAAGATCCTGAAATTAGAAAGTTCAATCGCTTTTAAGAATGGAAAGGTGCTTAATAAATACCTTCCGGAGGCATAGGGCGGTTCGATTTGCGCAACATAGTTCGCGATCTAAAACGATGGGCACTGTTTAGCAATAATCGATATTTTAATACAATTCTTCGGACTGGGGTCCAGGCAATATCAAATTATAGAGTATAAAAAAGCCTCACGGAAATGTGAGGCTTTTTCGCTCCCCCTGCTGGACTTGAACCAGCGACCCTCTGATTAACAGCATGCCTCTGAGGTTAATCAATTTTAATCGTCTGAATCGGGACTTATTTTTAAGCAAAAAAATTATTGTTTGACAAAGCGAAATGATTTTCTACAATTCGAATTAGAAACTTTTATTTAACAATAATTTATAGTTCTATTTATTCCGATTGCAAGTCGCAAAAATCAACCTAACCACATTCAATTTTTGACCAAGGTCTGATTCCGGGGGAGCTTACATTCTTACAAAACGACATGAAGATTGTAATTTTCAAATATTTAAAGGAATAAAATCAAACCAAATTATTTTCTGGATTTTTTTGTCTTCGTTTCTTGAAGAAGTCTGCTAATATTTTTTAAAATATTAATAACCTCTTTTGCTGAAATTGCAAATGAATCGATCGCTTCTTTTCGATTTTTTCTAATATATTCCATAACACTAAGCATAAGGTCTGCTTTGCTCTGTTGTTTTTGGTCCTTATTTCTGTCTGCACCAAATTTTTTTAAAATTTGGTCAAACTCTTTTTTGAATGGTAAGGGATAATATTCTTCAAAATTTTTTTCGGAGAGGTTTATAAAATGTCTTTCAGGCCAATCAGGAAATTTTTCGGACATTTTTTTTAATACCTCTTTTCCTGTTGAATCACCATCCGCAATTATCCACGCTTTGTGTTTATACATTGGAGATGTATGTATGTATTTAAATAAGCTAAGAAAAGAGTCAAACATTTTTGAGATATTGCCCGTTCCAGCTGTTGATATGGTCCTTACTTTATTAATCAGCTCGGGCACAAATTCTGGGATCAAAAAATCTCTCACAATTTGTTCTGCCGAAGCTTCTTCAAATAAAATATATGATGTGTATAGATCAAAATCAAATAGCTCATAACCAAGTTTTGTCAAGACCTCAAGCCGTTCCTTTGGTTTATTCTCAACCTCTTTAATTGTTGAAAAGGGGATTTTGTATTTTTTCCCTTTCGGAGCATCAATAAGATCCAGATCCGTAAAAAATATTTTTGTTTCTGGGTGATTAGCGAGATATTTTAAAACAATATTTGAATGTGTCGTAATTATGAATTGATTATTTCCTGCCTTACTAATAATTATCTCAAGTAATTTTTTCAAAGCTTCAGGATGGATATCATTTTCTAATTCCTCTATAAGAAACAATTTATTGTTTTCAGTCAAAAGTATCGACAACAGCCCTAATATATTTGCAACTCCTTCCCCCATTGACTCTATATAAATTGTGTCCTTTATCCGAACGAACATCCCTAGTCTATCTCCACTATTTTGATCGCCCGGCACTTTTCCAGGAGCAAAGCCCAAAATGTCTTTACATATTGCTCTATACTGTTCGGTATATGGGTGGGTGCTATTTTCAAGGTTTTGAATTCGGGAAGAGAGGTTATAAAATTGTTCTGCAATTCCATAGGCCGATTGCCGTCCTCCTTGATTGCTGTAATTACTTACCTTTCTTTTTGCAAGGAAGGGATAAATAAAATTGTCTTCGTCTTCCATAGATGGAAAACCTATGAATAAATTCATTTTGTCGTCTAATGGAATCTGACCTGAATTGTGAACAATCTTTATATCATTATCTAATAATGAAACCTTATAGTCATTCCCAGAGAATTGGAACTGCTCGAATTCCTTGCCTTTTCGATCATTCCATAACGCAAATACGATATCCTGTTTTTCCCCAACTGTTATCACAGGATTATCATTTGCCTGAAATAAAGAGTGTTCTTCTTCATTAATTTTATCCAATTGAATATGAATTTTGCCCGTCTTTTCTGTTTTGCGAACATCTTCTTTACTAATACCAGTAAGACCATTTTGTAATTTTTGCAGTGCGCGAAGGATGGTGCTTTTCCCAGAATTGTTCGTACCGATAATAATATTTATGCCTTTTGAAAACTCTAATGAAGTTTTTGGAAAGCTCCGGATATTTAAAAGTTGTAATTTTCTTACATACATGATAAAACATATTTTGTTAAATAAATAATGCAAAGATTAGTTGCTTCTTACAAGTATCGAAATATGATTTCCGTTAATTGGAAAATTTGAATTACTCAAATTAAATTTGTTGTATAAGAAAACCATTAGCATAGCTTTTTCTTAATTACAAGCCTATATTTGCACATATTTTAATAGCTTTTTTGACTCTTATTAAATGAAAGAAGGTTTAATACATTTTTATGGCAAAGATTTTACTACGGAAACGAGGATTTACTATTATGATTTTATTGAAAATTTTATTGCGGATAATGTAAAAGACTGGTCAAAGCCGCCCGAAACAGAAAAAATTGCAGACGCTTTTGGAATTGTAATTAGCAAATTCGCAATTGAAGATTTTGCTTTTTTACTTTCACATACAGGGTATATTCCAGAATTTTATGAACATGACTCTTCGCAGGAAACTCTTTACTCGAAACTTATTGAGGTCTTGGTTTGCGAATGGGCAAAAAGAATTGGTTTTAAAGATTCATATATACAAAAGCAAAAAGCAAGTAAAGAAGATGTTACAATCCAAATAAAAGATATTGTGATAGTGTGTGATGCAAAAAGTTATCGACTAGGACGAAGTCAAGCTGCACCGAATGTAAAAGACACGATCAAAAAAGCGGACTATGAAAAGTGGCAAGAATGGTGGCATTTAAGTGAACCGCATGTAGATTATGGTAAATTCAAATCTATTGGAGGGCTTATAACTTTCCCGTCACTACATAGATGGAAAGGTTCGAGTGACGCTTATCTATATTCAACAGATAAGAATAAGCCCATTGTAATAATTTTTTATGAGCATCTTGCATACTTTCTACTTCGGGGTTATGATTATCAAATATTAATTAATCTGATAAATGATTATCCAAAATTATTTCCAGCTGCCTCAAAGAATCAACATTCTTATTTTGAAACGATTCTAAAAAATATGTTTATAAAAGATTGGGACGATTTCTTCGAGTATTTAAAACTTTTTGCAGAGAATGTAAAGGAAAAAGTAATTCACACGATTGACAGAATATCAATACATTTAGAAGAATCCAAGAAAAGAATTAATATGGAGATTGAAGCTATAGAAGTTAGTAAGTTAAAAGAATATTTAATAGAATCGCGCTTGGAAAATGAATGTGGACAAATACTTAAACAACTTGAGAATATAAAGAAATTTAGGACCTATTGAACTTTTGATAATACTAGACGGGCAACTTTAGTCTCATTTGTGCAACTTCTTTTCGAAACGGTATTAAGTTCAAATCCACTAAGAATTGAATAAAATGCCAATAAACTTTCTTTATGTTCCATTCTAAAGGTAACTTTTGTTTTACTGTTGAATTTAAAATCATTGTAGATTAGGACTGCGCTTTCGAGTATGGTATTTTTTGTTTTTTCATTGAGATTTATTTCCTCCATAGTTCTCAAACGTGAATCAAGTATTAAATCATTCTCTTTTAGAATCTGCATATACGAGTTTTCCAATCCTTTTAAAGTCCCCTTCAGATTAGCTTCTAAGTATGATTTGGTAATCATATCCATTCTGCCGTTAATCCAATTTTCTAATCTTATCTTTTCATATGTCTTCATTATCTCATCATAAGCAAGTTCATATGATTTGCCTGTGAGGGATACTTGCTTAACGGCAAGTGCCGCTAGGTAAATCACGATCTGACTATCTAACAATTCGCCACTTGACAGCATATTTCTTAAATCCAGAATATCATCTGAAATTGTTTTTATCCCATTCTTAATTTTAAGCAGTCTAAAAGTAATTACACCATTCAAAGCATCATAGGACATCGCTCTCGGTCGTGCAATTCTTTCCATTTCCACAGGAATGCAATTGGAAACAAAAAGTTTAGAGTTCCAAAAAGCATCCGCAATTACTTTCCAACCTTCAAAAGTCTTGTGCGAATAAAGCATTAACGCGCTACCATTGGGTGTCAGGACACGATTTATTTCACTTAAGACACCCGTCATTATAGATTGATAATGTTTGTGATTTTTGGAAGATTTTTTAGATAGCTCTACAATCGCTTCAAATTCATCTTGATTTTTCAAGTTGCTATTCTTTGAAAATGTTTTCTGTAAAATAATTTCAAACCAAGGCCTGAAGAACTCGCTCAACCCTGTATAATCTATAGAATCGTAATAAGGAGGATCAGTTAGAACAATATCTATGGAGTTATCTTTTAATTTTAAATTTGTAGATGAACCCTTAAGAATATTAATTTGATTTTGAAACTTAATTGCTTTGAATGTCGCGCATACTCTTTCAATTTTTGACTTCAAATTTGAACCGTTAAGGGAGAAAGGATTCACTTCAATAAAATCCCATTTCATCCCCACACCCGGTCCTGCTAAACTTCTACCTGTTTGTTCATTTTGGGAAATCCACATTGTAGCAACACTATTCCAGTCTACAAGAAATTCAATTAGTGAAGTAAGACCTAAGATAATTTGTTTTGCCGTCGGTTCTCCATACAAATTGACTAGGTAAGGATATTCCTTTGTGATTTCGTCAATGACTGTCAGTAAAACCAACAATTGCCTTTCACTAAAAAAATCTTGGGGCTTTTTTAAATCATATAGAGTAGGATTTATCACCCCGCTTTTGAGTTTTACTTCGTCGTTTGGCAGAAGGGAAGAAAGCCTTTGAATATCCTTATTAATTTCAGTTAAATAACCATTGAATAATGTTTTTTCTTTATCTGAGACAATTTTGTATTTTTTCCCACCTGAATTATAGCATATCGCAAATGGCGAATACTTAAACTTGTCCTTCTTGCAATACTCCTTAATGTCTTTGAATGAATTGATCGTTTGACATTTATTGCATACAAATTCCTTTTGCAGTCTTTCTTCTTTACCGAAGCTATTTTCTATTTTTAATTTTCCATTTTTTTCGGCGATTCTTAAAGGTTTATTTTTGCGTTTGCTTAAATATTCAAATCTTCTTAAATCCAAATCAAAACCACAAGATTTACATTTTGCAACTTTCGACCAAAAAATGACATATGGATTTATTCCATTAATCGAAAAATATTTTCCGATTCTTCTTTCTGCTCTCTCAATAATTTTGTGACCTGCTTTGCGTAATTTATCATCGTAATTTTCTATCGATACGGAATTGAAAATTGTTTCTTGTAATAAAGATGCAACAGGATTCAGCTCAGATGAAAAAGTTTTAAAACCGAGCCTTGCACTTTCAAATGGAATAGAGCCACCTCCGCTGAATGCATCCAAAACACTTAAATCACCTGTATTGTATTTTTTTTTAAACTCGTTAAAAGTTCGTTGTGATGGATTAAGTTCGGAAAATAGTTGCGTGTCCACCAAATTATCATTTTCACTATTTCTAAATAATATTTCACGGATCAACAGAGAACGCATTGTAGAAATTGGTCTTCGTGCCCACCAAACTTTGATAGTATTATAATGATCTTTACGAACATACTTCTCCTTGACTCCTATTTCACTAATTAGTTTGTACGTAAGTTTCGCCAGCATTCTATAAATTTACACTAAAAGTACCAAACTTAAATTTTAAAAAAAAGCTTAATTTAAGCTTTAATTTTATTTATGCAAATATCATTGGAAATAAAAAAAAGAAATCGCGATTTCGGAATTATCACTTGGCCTTATGCATACGACTTTGAAATAAAGACAATGTTTGATCAACAAGAAATCATTGATATTGAGTTTGGAAATAAAAATTTTATAAGGCGAAAAGTTTCGTACAAATATCGAAGAATTTCTATTGGAAAAAAGAGATTGCAATCCTTAGATAAAAAGAAAAACTTCATATTAACCAAGAATAAAGACCGTATTCAAATTATTGCAAAGTGAGATAACAAATTTACTTCGTTTTAATCAGAATTCATTTAGAGGCACGAGCCTAAATGTAATTTTCAATTGCATTTATTGCGTCGTATAAACAATATTCGGCATTAATGATTTTGCCTAGTAAGATTGTGATTGTTTCACTTCAAATGTTTGTGTTTTTTCGATTTCGTTCAATATTTGTTTTAGCGATAAGTTTTTGAAAGCAATATGAATTCCTAAGTTCTTGTTTGCAATTAATTTACCCCAGAGTGGTTGGTCGGCGAAGATGGAAATGATGATTGGTGGGATGCCGGCTTTTAGTGCTGCGGCAATGGTGCCGATGCCGCCGTGGATGATCGCGGTTTTGCATTGGGGGAAGAGCCATTCGTGGTTTGCGTTTCTTATGATAAAAAGATTTTCGTGGCGCGGCAGTTTTGGAAGTTCGGACCACATCTGGCAAAAAATGAAACAGTGATTCGTTGTTGCGATCAGTTCAATGAGAATGCTGGATAATAATTCCGTATCTGGAATGGGAATGCTGCCAAAACCAATGTAGATCGGTCGCTCGCGATTTTTCAACCAAGTTTCCAGACGGACGGTCAATTGATGACTTATATTATTTTTTCTTTTCGATTCCGGGATGGTTAGAAAACCGGTGATTTGAATTTCCGCCGGCCATTCCTTTGGTCTTGCAATGAGTGATAGCTTGATCGCATGACGGTTCAGGATCTTTTGCTCAGTGATATTTTTGAGGATGGATCTTTTTAGCGGCGGAAGCTGCAAGGTTTCGCGGTGCGTATTAATATCTTTTTTGTTTAAGCACCAATAGATATAACGGATAAGCACATACGTAAATAAATTTTAACCCGGTGAATTTAAAAAATCAAATGCTGCAAAAGGAAATTCCCGTGTAGGAATTGCGGGAACGCTGAGTTGTAGGATCGCCCATTTCTTTTTTAATTTTTCTGCGATAGAATACACCCGTGCAAGCATGAGCGGGCGTGGTGTTTATAAAGAACTGACGAATAAAAATGGCGCAGAATATCGTGCGTGCTGCAACTGAATTTTAAAATGAAACAGTTTCACGATAATTACGGGTATAATTTGCAAAATGCACTTGCGAAATACCCGAGCAAAGAAATGGACTTTGAGCAGTCGAGGAATACACTGATGCGATCTTTGGAAAAGGGAGAAAGAGCATCTATAATTCTTGGAACAAACGGCGTGGGCCTGAAAGTTTTTATTGATGCGGCACCGCAATTCAAATCGGTCAATTTTTATGATGAAGGAATGAAACGCGTGAATGGGCAAACGCTTTCGGAAAAAAACGGAATAGGACAGTCTGAAAAAAAGTGTCGAGGAAACAGGAGCAGAAAAAGGAAATGAACGGCGAGGAGGAAGAAGGCGGGGGAAGAAAATAAAAAAATAAAAAGAAGGGACAGCGGATTTCATGAAGACAGGAGACAGCAACGAGATATAAATGCCAATTCTTTGAACGTAAAAAATGTACCATATAAAAATTATAGATTCCCGGAAGATACGGTGCAATTGATTTGCCATTTTGTGCAAGTGGCAGAAGATGATGTGCGGATAAATGCATATCGTATCAGTCTCTATGCGGCGCTCGTCATGCATTGTAGCAGGAAAAAGTTCGAATGCCTACTACAGGTTTTAAGTCGTGAGATCATGCCACTGTGTAAGATTTCCGGGACTGCGACTTATCACCGGACTATAAAGGATCTGCACAATTTTGGATATATAAAATATGAACCGTCGTTTAATCATTTTTTGGGGAGCCTAGTGTACTTGATGGAATTGTGAAATAATGAGTCATGGGAGATATTATTATTGTGAGTGAGGCGCAATTCAAAGGTTGGATCAAAGAAGCGATCCGCGAATATTTTGAAAATGCGGAGTCAACGAGGTTAGTTGAAAAAGAAAATATGGAGCCGCTTGTTTCCAGGAAAGTGATTGCCAATTTTCTCTGAATTTCGCTAGTGACTTTGCATGACTGGATGAAAAGGGGATTGCCATCGCACAAGCAAAGAGGAAGAGTTTATTTTGTGAAGAGTGAGGTGTTGAGGTTTGTTAAGAACAAGAGCAAAGAATAAATTTACACAGTAGTTAGCTCGAGTCTTAGCAAACTGTCTTTAATTGTTTTAATCGTATCAGGATCTAACCTGTGTAATTTAAAGCCCGCTTTCCACTCAGAAACGCCATCATAAATACAGCTGAGAAGAAAATTGAATCTTGAATTATTATCTGCAAGCTCCATCCAATAAGGATGGTTTACATTAATAACCACATTAATTCTCTTTGATCCACCAAGTGGTCGAACAATTAAATATGGGTCCCAAGGTGAACTATCTTCGCTTAGTATTACTATAATCGAAACCCCTTCCAAAATATATTTATAATCTTTATGCTTTGCTTTCAATAATCTCTTTATCGTTTCTTCGTTTGTTTTTATGATTGCCTTTTCCGGTAAGACAGATTTATTTAATAAAACATCTCTGAATGAATCAGTATTTAAATTGGTTATGACTGTTTCAATTGCTGACCCGAAATCGAAATTACTTTCTGTTGGTCCAGTGTCACCACTTATTCCTCTGGCTTTATTAGGTGTGTTTGCTTCCTTTTTATAATCTGCTAACTTTTTGAAGAGTTCTTTGTCCAATTGATCTTCTTCGTCATCTGCAAAAAGTATTTGATCCTTTGTATGACTCACACCAAACCTTTCATCTAAATTTAGTTCTCCAGTAAGCCTTTGATTTGTCAGGTCGTTTCGTCCACCATCTTCTGATCCAAAAAGTAATGAATTTCTATAGTTTTTTGGATATCCCACTATGACTCTATCAGCCTGAATTAGTGAAAATCCGCCTGAAGCTTTAGAACCACTTTTTAGTATGCCCGCCCAGCCTTCAACTAATTTACCGTTCACTTTAAATTTTAATTGCCTTTTAAACTTCTTTCCTTCGACATCCGTAAGAAGACGTTTATCTATATCTTCCTGGCTCCATGTTAGCGGACTTCCTTGAAATTCCAAATACAACGTCTCTTTTTGTAAATCCATGCGATAAATTGATTGCAAATATTCGACGCTATTTTTTGCTGTTTGCGAATTGATAGTTCTTACTAGATCTGTAATTGTTAATGTGGTTCCATGTTCCTCACTCGAGCATGGCCTACTCGTAATTTTTAGGTTCGGCCTAAATTGCTGAATCGGTTTTCCAGGTGACTGTTTTTTATGTTTTTGATAATAAGTTTCTTCGTCTTTCAGAATTTTATGAAGGTCAACAGATATAGTTAACATTTTACGAGATCCCTTTTGCGTAGTTTCAATTGACCAAGCATTGCCAAACCAAAAAGCTGCTGTTTTTAGACCAAGACCATATTTAGATCGCTCGTTTGAAATAGCTGGTCTTTTCCCTAAGGTCATAGCATTTTGTAAATCTTCTTCATCCATTCCGTACGCGTTATCTTTGATTCTTACGAAGCCATATTTATTCCTTGTGTTATTTGCATAGGATATTTCGACAGTTAGCATATCTTGCTTTTTTTTATACATTCCATCAAGGTCTACTCGGTGATTTCGATAAGATTGGGTGCTGTTATCGATAAATTCTGCGAAGGCATACCATGTTTTATATGGAAGTCTTTTGTAAGATTCTAAAATTTCATAACCTAAAATTAGTTCCATATTAGAGTTTTTGAATTATATATTCATTGTCTAAATTCTTTCCGATCTGCAAATAAAAATCAGAGGGGATATTATGATTTGCTAGTTTAAGATATGTGGTTCTTGATGTGACTTTGATTAAAGTAGCCTGAAAAGGTTCCATGTCAAACTTAATTTCAAATGTTGATGGTAAATCCTTCAGAAAATCTTTTTTTAAAATTCTATAATGTTGCTCATCTATGTATTCAATTTTGGATGAATTTGTTAATTCATAGGGATAATCACCGCCAAATCGAAATCCTTCGTAAGCGTAGTTTAATCTTTTGTAAACTTCGAGTACACAAATTTTCAATTGTTTTTTGTGATTGTAAAATTTTTTAAAAACGGAATCCGAATAATCGTCTAAAACAATAATTAAGTCCGGGGCATAATTGGAAAAACATTTTAAAAAAGAAGATTTCTGATCATGATTTATTTGGTTGGTGCTAATTAAGAAATTAACTAATTCGTTAGGTTTTATTTTAGGATTACTAAAACAAGTTATTTGATCTAAAGTGTGTTGAGTAGGGGACTTGCATAATTCAACTTCAATTATAACCCATTTTTTAAATGATTTTGAAACTAGTAATAAATCGGGCTCATATTTTATCCCTGGAATTTCATCGCATGTCAGTGGGTGCTTAAATTTAAAAACATTATAGTTTGTAAATATTGATTTCGCGTATCGCCAAAGTTTGTTTTCAAAATCTGGCTCAGAATATTTTTTTATGCTCGCAATAGGAGAATAAAGTTGAGTCGATGTAGAATGTGTAATTAAGATTTGTGCCATTTTAAAAATCTACCTTTTGATCCGTTAATGTAATCAGTCTCAGGTTCAATAGATATCCACTTTCTGCTTAGTTTTTCGGTAATTTCACCAGTTGTATTACTTCCTGCAAATGGATCAAAAATTAAATCCCCTTTATTCGTTAATAAATTAATAAAGAATTCAGGAATTTCTTCAGGCATTCGTGCAGGATGGGGTTTAATCTGTTTTAGCTTGCAATATTTCGAATAATTAGAACTGGATTTTGTACTCGACAAAATCAAAACATTTGCCGGGATTGCTCCTTTATTTTCTTTAAAAAATGATTCTTTACCAATTTGGTGATCAGATGGGTGAGAACCGGAATTATATTTGTTGTTTTTCAACAATCGCTTCATTGAACTACTATATTCAGTGAGCACCTTTCTATTATTTTCATTCGGATTTGCTGTCGAAGACATCCACCAAATATTTGTATAGGAATCCTTCACTCGAGTTCTTTCAACATTCACCCATTGCGCTGGACTAGGCAACTTTGCAGAATTGTGCCAAATGAATTGTTGACACAGATGATATTCGCCATGTTCTTCAAATGACAATAAAGATTTTAATGGCAAAGTTGACATTTCAGGCAAACCCTTAACCCAACTATTGCCAATCTCTATTCCAATAGAACCCTTTGGTGTTAAAAATGGTCTTATTTTTTTTGAAATTAATTTAAGCCATTCTAAGTATTCATCGCCGTCCAAATTCCCATATTTTTTTTTTCTTACAAGTGGAAATGGAGGAGACGTAAAAATCAAATTGATTTTCCCTTTATACTTTTCAAACTTTTTCCCTTCTAAAAACTTTCCTATTTTGCCTTCGTAAAAAATCCCATTTTTTGTGCGATAAGCAATTTTCATTCTGGTTTTAAACTTTAATCGCAAGATAAATTAAAAATAATGCAAAATCTTTCAATTATTATTCAAAACAAATTTATAAGTATTGTTATCAATCGATAAGGGTTACACAGCCTGCTATAGAATTCCTATATTAAATTACTAGAAACGGCATCGTATTGTTTCCGTAATGAATAAATGCTTACACTTATGATAATTCTGCAATTCGAATTGCTTTTGGTACTGATATGCAATTCAACAATCCGAGGCAAACTCACGGATATGCATAACCGTAAATTCCAATAAATAAATCTTATTTTTAAAATTTTTGGTGTAATTTTTGATTGGCTTTAATGATTTTTATTTCTTTAACCGCTCTCTGCATTTCGGGTTTTTCGCGTTTTGTGCAAATTCTATGCAAATAACAAAAAAAGCAATTACTTTAGTTTGTAATTGCTTGATAACCAGCTCCCCCTGCTGGACTTGAACCAGCGACCCTCTGATTAACAGTCAGATGCTCTAACCAACTGAGCTAAGGAGGAATATATTAAAGGGCTGCAAAAATAAGGATTTTCCTTTTTCAAAATCGTTTCATTTTAAAAAGAGTTGCATTTTATAGCCAACTCAACAATCCTTCCTTTTTAATACCGATGAAAACGCCGTCTGGTCTCACTTCTGCAGGATATGTTTTTAGAATATACCCATCGGCATTTGCCATCCTGCCATTTTTAATATTGAACTTATAGTTGTGAAACGGGCAAATGATATTCCCTTTGGCATCCAAACAACCTTCTGAGAGCGGCGCCCCTGCATGCGGACAGGAATTTGTAAAAGCATACCATTCCCCATCAAATTTTGTAATGCAAATGGTTTTGTCGTTTAGTTGAAGCGTTCCAATGCCGTTTTCCCCCAATTTAATCCCAGCTTCTGAGTCAAATACTTTATGCCAATTGTATTTTTTTCTGTTTATCAAAATATATATTCTGTTTTATAAGGATAACGGATTTTATATATCTGGCGTATTTTATCTGTAAGTATTTTGCGCAGTTCTTCAATATTCTTTTTTTGCGTTGCCGAAATAAATACGCAATGATTATTTGTTTTTTCTTTCCATTTGCTTTCAAATTCACGCATCATCTCTTTTTTTACATTATCATCAAGCCATGTATCAAAAGTATTCTTTTCATAAACATCCATTTTATTAAAAACAAGAAGCGTTGGTTTATCAAAAGCTTTGATTTCCTGAAGTGTTGAGTTAACAACCCCAACCTGTTCTTCAAATTGAGGGTGAGATAAATCAACAACATGAACCAGAATATCTGCTTCACGCACTTCGTCCAGTGTGCTTTTAAAACTTTCAACCAAATGATGCGGCAGTTTGCGAATAAAACCGACAGTATCGCTCAATAAAAAAGGAGTGTTATCAAAGACAACTTTCCTGGTTGTTGTATCCAGGGTAGCAAATAATTTATTTTCAGCAAAGACCTTGCTCTTGCTTAATACATTCATCAATGTTGATTTTCCCGCGTTGGTATAACCGACCAATGATACACGAACAAGTTCTCCGCGGTCCTTACGTTGAGTTGCAGCCTGCTTGTCAATTTCAGACAAACGCCTGCGCAGTAAGCTGATCTTATCTTTCACAATACGTCGATCTGTTTCTATTTCTGTTTCACCAGGTCCTCTTGTACCGATCCCACCACCGAGGCGTTCAAGATGTTTCCACATCCCCCGCAAGCGGGGAAGCAGGTATTCGTATTGCGCCAGTTGGACTTGCAATTTTGCCTGCGCTGTTTTTGCGCGGCTTGCAAAAATATCGAGAATTAGATCGGAGCGATCGATGGTTTTTACGTTCAGGATTTTTTCAATATTGGATATTTGTGATCCGGACAATTCATCATCAAAGATCACCACGCGAACATTATGAGTGGCTGTATAATTTTTTATCTCTTCCAGTTTCCCGCTTCCGATAAAAGTCTTACTGTCGGGCTGATATAATTTCTGAATGAATTTTTTCCTGGTTTTTGCGCCGGCCGTTTCTGCAAGAAATGAAAGTTCTTCCAAATATTCGTTCACTTCAAATTCTGTTTGCATTTTTTGAATGACACCAACCAAAACAGCGTTTTCTTTATTAAGGCTATTATTAATTTTCTGTATCAAATTATTTTATTGTAAGAATAATAAAGATAATAATGAGCGTAGGAAAATAGCATATTATATTAAACAGAAAATAATTTTGTTTATGCGCGAGGTATCCGGAAATTCTTTTACAATCCGCTGAATGAAATGCCGAATGAGAAAGGATAAACTGCGGGGCCGGCTCCGCTTTTAATAAACCCGGTTGCCGAAATCTGCCCGAAAATCCCAAAAACCCCATGACTTATTCTCGCCGTACCAACCAAACGAGCGCCATCAAAATATCTTTTTGAACTCTCTTTTTGGATGTATGAATTAATGACCTGGTTGGCGTTGTTTTCAAGATTTTTCCCCTTTGTGTAAACGCTTAATAATAGTCCTGGCTTAACACCCACCGCAAATTTCCAGCTCTTATTGGTGTTCTCGGGATCGACGGCGTAACGCAATTCAATGGGTACTTCAAGATAGGTGGATACGAGTTTGAATTTTTTAAAATGATTCCCCCCACTTTGATCGGTAAACGCCAATGTCGTTGCCGAGTTGCCGGTTTGAGCAACATCAACAAATTGATCATGGAAGAATATATTGCTCGAACCCAAACCCAAACCTGCTCCTACGCTCCAACGGGGATCGGTCTTAAAGGGCATATCGAACATAAAATAGAAATTAAAACTTCTTGAAAAACCGGTAATATTGATCGTATCGGGAACAGCAGCCCAATTATCATAGCCGATCTGCACCATAAAATGATCATTAGCGCGATGACCAAGGTTTACCTTACTCCAATCCTTTTTTTTAGGGATCAGGGAAGTTGAGTCTGTTTGAGCAAAAGCAGTAGTTACAGTAACAAGCGCTAATGCAGTAATGAAAAGCTGCTTCATAAATTCAATTGATTGGCAAATGTATTTTGCTTCCGGTTAATAAAAGGTTAAAGAACCGAAAGAAATAACTGATTTGGTGATTTCTAATTTGGTGATTTTTTAAAAATTCAGGTAGAAGAAATTAATTTCATCTAACAACAATAATTCAATTTCTCAACTATCGATGTGGACCCTGCTGGGCTCGAACCAGCGACCCTCTGATTATGAGTCAGATGCTCTAACCTGCTGAGCTAAGGGTCCTGCCGTTTTTTGGCGTTGCAAAAATAGAGAATTCAGACTAAGCAATGAAATATGAATCAGCAAAACTTCATAAAAATCAATGCAGCTATGAACTTGCAAAAATTGTCACTTCTATACCGGCAGAATTTTTATATTTACAACTGCCATTTTTTTTATTAACGCTTGTTTGCTGATGATAGCCGCCAATCAAATTACAGACTTACAAAATCGCATCTCCGGCGAAGAGGATCATCTTGCCTATAAAGAATTGTTTACTGCATTTTATTCAAACCTTTTTCATTTTGCATTTTCATTTATACAAAACAAGCAATTGGCAGAAGAGATCGTCTCGGATGTTTTTATTAAGATCTGGCAAAAAAGAAAAGAACTGGAAAAAATCAAAAATCTGAAGGTCTACCTCTACATCGCGGTAAGAAACACAGCCTTTAATTACTTAGAAAAGCAAAAGCGAACGGCTACCACCAATATCGATCAGTTCACGGAAGAGTTCAGGAGCATCTATTTTAATCCCGAGCAATTGATGATCACCGCAGAAATGGTTGCCCTGATCCGCAAGGCGATTGACAATCTTCCAACAAGATGTAAATTGATCTTCAAACTGGTAAAAGAAGATAATCTCAGGTATAAGGAAGTGGCAACCATTCTAAGTATCTCTGAAAAGACGGTAGAAAACCAGTTGGCAATTGCACTCCGTAAAATTGCAGCAGCGATCAGTTTCGACATAAGCAGAACCATTCCTTCTATAATCGGCTACTGAAGAATCTTGTTTTCAAAAAATTATTTTTTGCTTTTGGGGGATTTAAAGAATTGGATTGTCCTTCTTGAAGACGCCAATACATTTAATGAATCAAGAACAAATTTGGAATTTGATCGCGAAAAAACTTTCCGGTGAAGCAACCCAGGAAGAGTTGGATCTTTTGGCATCACTGCTGCGAAATAATCCAGATCTTCACTATTCCATGCAAACCATCACTGATCTATGGAAACACAATCCCCACAAAATTAGTCAGGTTCCTGAAAATGCTTTTAACAGGCATGTCAGCCGGATGGAAAATTTCAATGTCGACTTTGATTCGGATAAATTGAAAGTGCATCGCAATATCATTGAATCATATTTGGAACCCAAGAAGAAGAGTGCGCGGAATATTTTAGTATGGTCAGTCGTCTTTTTGCTGTTGACCAGCTCAACATTTTTCATAAGATATTACGCCTCTCATTCATATATAGCGCAAAACGAAGGGCGGCAAAAAAATGAAAGTGAGATTTTTACGCGCAATGGATCCAAAACAAATGTTGTTTTACCAGATGGGACTGTGGTTAAATTGAATGCAGGAAGTAAATTAACCTACGATAAAGATTTCGGTAATGTTTTCCGGGAAGTGAATTTGACGGGTGAAGCTTTTTTTGATGTTATAAAGAATAAAGAAAAACCTTTTATCATACACACAAAAAAAATCGATATAAAGGTCTTGGGAACCGTATTTAATGTAAAATCATATCCGAACGAAATAACGACCGAGACAAGTCTTGTGAGGGGCAGCATTGAAGTGACATTTAAGGACAGACCGGCTGAGAAAGTCATTTTGAAACCCAATGAAAAATTAGTGGTGACCGATGAAGATGTTATTGCGCCTGCTCTTGCAAAATCGCATGCGCTAAAACAAAACAACGATCCGATCATTTCTATCAGCCATTTGAATTATACCAAAAAAGACAGCACCATAATAGAAACAGCATGGGTTCAGAACAAACTTGTTTTTAATAATGAATCATTTAAAGATCTGGCTTTGCAAATGGAACGCTGGTATAATGTTTCCATTCGGTTTAACGATCAGGTAAAAGAAGATTTTCGGTTTACCGGAAGTTTTGAAAATGAAACGATCCAGCAGGCATTGGATGCGTTAAAACTTTCATCAAAATTTAATTATACGATAAAAGATAATGATATCACTATATCAAACTAGCAGCATATGAGGAGCAATAGTTCGTGAAATAAATTTTAATGCCGGAAAATATCAAAATGGACCTGAGCCTACATTTTAACGGAACAGCAATTTTGATCGACAACATGTAAGACTAAAAATTATGAAAAAAAAACTAACGATTTTGGGAATAAGAAAACCCATAGCCATTGAAAAAGCCCTTATAACCATGAAACTTATTCTTTTATTAATCATTGCAGGCGTGCTTCAAGCATCAGCAAATGTTAACGGGCAAAACAAAGTTTCGTTGAAGTTGAATAATATTCAAATCAACCAGGCTTTGAACAGCATTGAAAAGCAAACCAATTATCGCTTTTTGTATAATAATCAATTAAAAAATCTACAACAAAAGATAAGTATCGAACTGGATAATGCAGATATAGGCGAGGCCCTGACCAAAATTTTATCAGGCAGTGATCTTACTTACAAAATGCTGGAGAATAATTTGATCGTGATCCTATCTGCTACACTAACGTTGCAGGATATACGTATTACAGGAAAAATCACGGGTGATAATGGCGAGGCATTATCCGGTGTTTCTGTAACAATAAAAGGAACGTCCCGTGGGACGACCTCGAATAATAATGGAGAATTCGAATTGACAGTTCCTGAAAATGGAACATTGGTTATTTCCTACATCGGTTACCAAAGTCAGGAAATAGCTATAAATAGCCAGTCCGTGATCAATATCAAACTATCTCAATCAAATAAGCCGTTGGATCAGGTTGTCGTGGTGGGATACGGCACGCAGCGCAGAAGGGATGTAACCGGAGCGACGGCCACAGTAAGTGGTGCTGAATTAGTAAAACAGCCGGTATTGACAGCCACGCAGGCCATCCAGGGTAAGGTTGCCGGGGTACAGATCATCAGTAGCGGGCAGCCTGGTTCCCAGCCTTCAGTCAGGATTCGGGGAACGGGATCTATTTTAGGAGGAGCAGAACCTTTGTATGTTGTGGATGGAATAATCACCAGTGATATAACAAATATCAACAACGCGGACATCCTGAGCGTTGATATCCTCAAGGATGCTTCTTCGGCAGCCATTTATGGATCAAGAGGAGCCAATGGCGTCATCATCATTACCACAAAACAAGGAAGTTCTAAAATGCAGATCACTTATAATGGAAACGTGGGCATACAATCAGCCGAGCATTTGGTCAAAATGGCGAACTCCACCCAATACGCAAAATATATTTCCGATGCTTCCTATGGTCTCAACACGATAACTCCCACCGGATATTCCACAGACTGGTATTCCCTCATTCTTAGAACCGCTGTTCAGCAAAATCATGGACTCTCGATCTCGGGTTCATCCGAAAAGGTAAAATACCTGTTCAATGCAAGTTATAGCGACAATCAGGGGATCATCATTGACAATTATTACAAAAGATTCACATTAAGATCAAATACCGAGTTCAAGCTGGCCAATAATTTAAAATTTTCAATATTGGGATCCTACACCAATGGAATCAATCGTAATGTAAATTTAGGGACCGCCTATAATGATGCCTACCGGGCAGCTCCCATTGTACCAGGAGAGGTTAACGGGAAATATGGAAATACCTCCTTATACCAGAACGTAGGAAATCCTTTACTGGACATCAACAGTCTGTACAGTAAAACAGTAGATAATCGACTAAATGGAAATGCGTCTCTGGAATTTAAGCCCATCAGCATGCTTACCCTTAAATCCAGTATCGGAGCAGATTGGGATAACAGTGAAAATACAATTTACAATTATGCATTCGCTGCAGATTCTTCCACCTTCATTAAGCCCGGTGGAAATCAAAGCAACCTGATCAGCGGTCTTACCCTTAACAGTGCAAACTCTTTACATTGGTTCTGGGATAATACAGCAACATTAAGCAAAAGAATTAATGATCATAATTTTTCATTGCTTGGCGGTTTTTCGCTTGAAAAATATAGCAGTACCTGGTTTAACGCTTCAGGAAAGGGGGTGCCCCCTGAATCGAACCTTTGGAATCTGGATAATATCAACCAGTCATATGCGCCGAGCGTCAGCGGAAACTCATTTCCGGGAACGCCTTTGCATCGCATCTCCTATTTCGGCAGACTCAATTACAGCTATTTAGAAAGATACCTCCTGACCGTGAATTTCAGAGCTGATGGCAGTTCTAATTTTCCACAAAACAACAGATGGGGTTATTTCCCTTCTGTGGGTGTAGGCTGGATAATTAGCCAGGAAGGATTCATGCAAAATCAAAAGATATTCGATATGCTGAAGATCCGGGGCAGTTGGGGAAAGGTGGGTAATGATATTACGGAAGCCGGAAGCGCTGCTTATTCAACGATCCTGTTGACTGGCTTGCCTTATTTTTTCAACGGAGTTGCCAATGTGGGCAGTATTCCAAGCGCCATCAAAGACAAAAATCTGAAATGGGAAGTAGTTGACGAAAGCGATGTTGCTGTGGAATTTGCCTTACTGCATTCAAGACTATCGGGTGAATTCTCCTATTATCAGAAAGTGACCAATAACTCACTTATCTATGTTGCTGTGCCGGGCACACTTGGAAGTTTTAATTCCTCCGGCAATGCACAATATGTATTGACCAATGCGGCTTCGGTACAGAATAAGGGTATCGAAATGGCGCTCAACTGGCGTGATAAAATTTCATCAAAACTGGGTTATACCATTGGCGGAAATATCACGTTCAACAAAAACAATGTGACAGGTCTCAATGGTGGTCAGGCCTATATTGATGGATCTGTGAGCAGCAGCCAACCCTATGTCACCAAAACAGATATCGGTCATCCAATAGGCAGTTTTTATGTGCAGCAAATGACCGGGGTCGTGCAAAGTGGCGGCTTCGCGGGCAACCCGATCTATCACACCAATAAATCAGGGATCGTTGACTCCGCTTACCAGGGATCTTACCAGCCTAAATTCTATTATGGCTTGAACCTGGGTCTGACTTATGGAAATTTTGATCTCACTATCGGTGGATACGGTACTTATGGAGGAAAGATTTATAATGCAAAGAAAGCAGCAAGAAATACAGGTTTGGATAATATTGAAAGCAGTGTGGCAAATGCTTACTGGACATCGAGCAACCTTACCAATACGACGCCCGCGGCCAGTTTCTTCAGCACTCCCGGATCAACCTCGGCATCTTCCTATTTTATCGAATCGGGTTCGTTTTTCAGGATCAACAACCTGAATCTGGGCTTTAATGTACCCGCCACCGCACTTTCACATACAAAAGTGATACAATCTCTGAGGATATACGTCTCGGTTCAAAATTTGGTTACCATAACAAAATATACCGGGTTTTCCCCTGAGATACAATCGCTGGTCTCCCCTTATGCTTCAAATACGGGAGTGCCCAGTAATACAAGCGCCACAAGTGCTGGCGTTGATCTGAACGCTTATCCAACGCCAAGAACGATAATTGCGGGAATAAACCTTGGTTTTTAAAAGTTAAACAGCATGCGTATGAAACTAAAAATCTTTTATTGTGTGGTATTCTTCAATATTTTGCTGGCTGTTTCCTGCTCGAAGAATTATTTGAATGTACCCACGACCTCGCCTCAGCCATCCAATGACCCTAATGCTGCACTGGACTATGTTACAGCAGCTTATAGCAGTCTGATCTATATCGATCCGGGCGGTGGCTGGAATTATGATACTCACGGTGTGAGTTTTGTAGCTGCCACAAATATCATGTCTGATGATGCAGATAAAGGAAGCTATGTAGCAGATCAGCCGGGAATCGCTGACCTGGATAATTTTACGACTACGGCAAGCAATTCATTTGCTGCCGCTTTGTGGAATGGTCATTATGCGGCCATTGCCAGAACAAATAATGCCATCGGGGCACTGGCTACGGCAACCAATCTATCAACTTCTATCGTAACAACAAGAACGGCAGAGATGAAATTCCTCAGGGCTTATTATTATTTTAATTTGGTACGATTTTTTGGAGGAGTACCTATAGTATTATATGTTCCAACGAACCCTAGGGCAGCCGTTCAGGACACAACACTGGTAACAAGAGCATCAGCGAGTGATGTCTATTCGAAAGTAATTATTCCCGACCTGACCTTTGCGATAAGCAATCTACCCCCAAAAGGGCAAACAGATGTTGGTAGAATTACGCAGGGTGCGGCTCAAACCTTATTGGCCAAAGTGTATATGTATTTGAACAATTGGCAGCAGGTAGCTAATCTGACTCAGTCAGTTATCAGTTCAGGTTTGTATAGCCTGGCTCCGGATTATTCTACACTTTGGAGACAGGTTGGAGATAATAATAGTGAATCTATTTTTGAGATCGAAACAGGTTCATTGGGAGGCCAGGATGCAGGTATTCCGCTTTATGCAGAAATGCAGGGACCGCGCAATAATGGTGGCAATTGGGATAATCCCAGTTTTCCAGACCCCACGGGGGATCATGGATGGGGATTTTGTACCCCGACCGCCAGCCTTGTCAATGCCTATGAACCCGGAGATCTGCGAAAAAATGCAACGATTATATTCTGTAATCTTCAATCTCCAAATGGAAATGCAGATACGCTTTGGGATGGTTATATAATTCCTGTTGGTACTCAAAGCGCAACTTATAATTATAAAGCATATCACAGCGAAAAGGAGGAAACATTTTATAATAATCGCGACAGAGAGATCAAAAATGTCCATATTCTGCGCTATGCGGAGGTGTTGTTGATGAATGCGGAAGCTGCCACGCAAAACGGTGGCGATGCAGTCACTCCGCTGAATATGGTCCGGGCAAGGGCTGGTTTACCGCCGCTTTCGACGGTTGATCAAAATGCGGTGTGGACTGAACGCAGGGTAGAGTTGGCGATGGAACATGATCGTTTCTTTGACCTAGTGCGTCAAGGCAGGGCCGCAGCAGTAATGCAGGCAAGTGGTAAGAGTTTTATAGCGGGGAAAAATGAATTGTTGCCGATACCAGCTGCCCAGATAGAGCTCAGCGGAGGTAGGCTATCGCAGAATCCGGGTTATTAACAAAATTTTAAGTACACATTCCCAATAAATGGAAGCAAAGCGCATTTTGCTGAAGTTTCTAGGAATATTTTTTTAAATTTCAAATAAAGTTTATGCAAAGAACAAACATTAAATTAAAATCTGTAGCCATCATTACCATTGGATTGATCGCTACCCTGGCAATTCAGTCCTGCAGCAAAAGTTCGAGTGGAGGTGGAGGCGGAGGCACTCCAAGTAATAAAGTCTCAGACTCTGTAGAAGCCGCTCACCTGGTCGCTTATTTCCCTTTCGATGGTAATTCCAACGAGAAGATAAGTGGAACCGCCGCTGTCTCTAGTTCAGCTGTTTCGTACACAACTGGTATCAGAGGACAAGCGTATCAAGGAGCTGCCAATGCTTATGATACCCTTCCCCTTAATTCAACTGGAATTACAAATTTTAGCGGATTACAAAGCTATTCTTTATCATTCTGGTTCAAGGTTAGTGCCCAGCAACCAAGTGGAAATCCGGGTGGTATTTTCTTCTTAGAAGGAACTAACACACAAAATGAGTTGATCTATGAAATGGAAAGTTATGCACCTGTATCAGGTGATTCTTTGCAATTGCATCATGGCTTTACAAATCTTGGGTCTCCGGGATGGCAGGGTTTTACCATGGCGGCATTTGATACATCAGCTACCGCTATCGGAAACTGGCAGCATGTGGTAACTACTTATGATGGCAGCACGTCTACCTATACCATTTATTTCAATGGTATCTCTGTGCAGAATCAATCAGCATGGGGCTGGCAAAATCCGAATATTTTGTATCAACAATCAGACATAACTGGTCCAAAACAAGGCAACCTCAGCTTTGCTTCAGATCCTCCAAAAACAATCCTGATTGGTACATGGCCGCTTGGACTTTATGGAGTAAGCCCGACAACCCTTGGTGGAAACGGATGTTTCCTGGGACAATTGGATGAATTGAGGGTTTTCAATATTGCACTCAGTCAACAAGACGTTGCAAATTTGTATACTTACGGAAAGGCTGGAAAATAATATAGTATTATTTTTCAATTCCGAACAAGGCGACAAATAAACCATTTTTAAAAACCGGACGGAGAAAAAAGGTAATTTATCCATGATAAGTATCTCTTTTTTCTCCGTCCATATTTTGGTTAGTATAAATGGGTTCGGTGTTCTATACTCGTTTCATCGATATTTATAATCAGTTCTCTTGGATCCAAAAAATGAATCGCATTTTATCTAACCAAAATTTTTGATCATAGTGAAAACGACAAATTTCCTTTTATCCGCATTGATCCTGATTTGTGCATGTAAGAAACAGGATGCTCATACTGGTCCGGCTGCCGGTTCCTTCACTTTGACCAATGCCACCATTAATAACACGGTGTATACGAATACACCCGTTTATTTTGTCGATTCCACCCCGGTTATCCGATTCAGTTTTTCTGCTCCCTTGGATAGCTCTTCTGTATCCACGACCAATGTTATTTTTTATGGTAGTGGAACGATGGTACCCAGTAATTTTTCATTTGCAAACAATGACTCCGTACTGATCATAAACCCCATCAGTCCATTAAAAGCGCTGACAAATTATTCAGTAATCCTTACCGTCAACCTCAAATCAAAATCGCAAATCACGCTAAAAAATAGTAGTTCAGTCATTTTTTATACCGGCCTTGATTCATCGGATAAGTTTCCGCAGATCTCCGATTCGGCGCTCCTCACTTTAGTGGAGCGACAAACATTCAATTATTTCTGGACTTTTGGACACCCCGTCTCTGGTCTGTCCAGAGAAAGGACTTCATCAGGTGATGTTGTTACTACCGGCGGTAGCGGATTTGGCATTATGTCCATGCTTGCAGCCGTACAAAGGAATTTTATCACCAGGTCACAGGCGCTCTCCAGAATAGACACAATCGTAAATTTCTTAAGCACCAAAGTTAGTCGCTATCATGGTGCATTTCCGCACTGGATCAACGGTTCAACAGGGGCAACGGTCCCATTCAGCCCGCAGGATAATGGCGGCGATATTGTGGAAACATCATACATGATGCAAGGCTTACTTTGCGCACGACAATTTTTTAATAGTACCACGGACGCCAATGAGATCAATCTGCGAAGCACGATCAATAGTTTATATGATAGTGTGCAATGGAACTGGTACCGCAAAAGCGGGCAGAATGTTTTGTATTGGAACTGGAGTCCTGATCAGGGTTTTGTAATTAATGTACAGGTAGGTGGCTGGTGTGAGGCATTGATCACTTATGTGCTTGCAGCCTCTTCCCCGATCGATTCAAATGCGATCCCAAAAATTGTTTATGATAATGGCTGGTCGCATAATGGCGGAATGAAAAACGGAAAATCTTTTCTGGGAATTCAATTGCCACTCGGACCCGATTATGGTGGGCCCCTATTCTTCGCCCATTATTCTTTTCTTGGAATCAACCCCAATAATCTTTCTGATGCATATGCAAATTACTGGACCCAGGATACTGCACATGCACGCATCAATTATTTATACTGTGTAAATAATCCGCATAATTATTATGGCTATAGCAATCTCTGTTGGGGACTTACCGCAAGCGATATTCCGAACGGGTATGATGCCAGTTCTCCGACCAATGATTTGGGGGTGATCGCCCCTACTGCCTCAATCTCTTCTTTGCCTTACACACCAACCGAATCAATGAACGCGCTGAGATTTTTTTACTACAAACTGGGGGATAAGATTTGGGGACAATATGGTTTTATTGATGCGTTCAACTTAACCAATATCTGGTTTGATTCGGATTGTTTGGCCATTGATCAGGGACCGGAAATGGTGATGATAGAAAATTATCGCAGCGGCTTGTTGTGGAATTTGTTTATGAGTTGCCCGGAGATAAAAACAGGTATGACCAAACTTGGGTTTACCAGCCCGAATCTGTAATCCATAATATCGGCGATTTGAACATTTTTAATACAAAAGTTTACATAAATTGTAAGCCGTAAATTTTCATTTGCTAATGATACGCTTGCATCAAAAAAAAATGCTTCTTTTTGTATTAATCATTATTAATTCTTCCTTTTTTCTTGCTGCGCAAAATGCCAACGTAAAATTCACCAAACAAAAAATCAGCGATAAGGCATTACTCGATTTAACTGAAAAACAAAGCTTCAATTATTTTTGGGATGGTGCTGAACCCAATAGCGGTATGGCTCCCGAAAGAATTCATCTTGATAATGTTTATCCTGATAACGATCGCAACATAATAGCGACGGGGGGAAGCGGTTTTGGGTGTATGGCCATATTAGCCGGAATAAAACGAGGATATATTACACGACAACAAGGATTAAGCCGCTTTGAAAAGATCATTTCCTTTTTAGAAAAAGCCGATCGCTTTCACGGCGCATGGTCACACTGGATCAATGATGAAACCGGGCATGTAAAACCATTCGGCAGAGAAGATGATGGCGGCGATCTCGTAGAAACCTGCTATTTGCTTCAGGGTCTATTATGTGTCCGCGAATATTTTAAACCCGGCAATGAGGAAGAAAAAAAATTGGCTGCACGCATTGATAAAATGTGGCGTGAAGTGGATTTTAACTGGTATCGCCATGGTGGTCAAAATGTGTTGTTCTGGCATTGGAGCCCCGATTATGCATGGATAAAAAACTTCCCTGTTCATGGTTATAATGAATGTTTGATATTGTATGTCATGGCTGCCGCATCGCCAACAAGCGATATTCCAAAAGAAGTTTATACCCAGGGGTGGGCCCAAAACGGATCGATTGATAAGACCAGTATTTATAATAATGATACACTCCATTTACACATGCAAGGTGACCCACCACATGGCGGTCCGTTGTTCTGGGCACATTATTCTTATCTCGGTTTAGATCCCCATGGATTAAAAGATCAGTATGCTAACTACTGGAAAGAAGACAGCACCCAAGCAATAATAAATTACAAGTGGTGTGTCAATAATCCCAAACATTTTATAGGATATGGCAAGGATAACTGGGGACTGACAGCAAGTTATTCGGTAGATGGTTATGCTGCACATGCGCCCGACATGCAAAACGATCTGGGTGTGATCTCGCCAACCGCCGCAATTTCTTCCTTCCCCTATACGCCTCAACAATCAATGGCTGCAATGAAGAACTGGTACCATAATATGGGCGATAAACTTTGGGGTAAATATGGTTTTTGCGATGCCTTCAGCCAAACAGCAAACTGGTATCTGCCGCGGTATTTGGCCATTGACCAGGGACCCGAAGTGGTGATGATAGAAAATTATCGCAGCGGGATGTTTTGGAAATTATTCATGACCTGCTCCGAAGTGCAGACCGGTTTAAAAAAATTAGGATTTAAAAGTCCCTGGCTGAGTAATAAGATCGTCATCCAAAAAAAAAGCTATCATCATAAAACAAAATAAATATCATGTCAACCTTTCAATTAACACCACAACAAATTGCAGATTATCATCGTGACGGATATTTGATCGTAAGCAATTTTTTAAATGATGAAGAAGTAAAAAAATTATACAATATCGCTATTGAAGATGATGTGATGCGAAAACATTCTTTTGATCTTAACGATCAGACTGGCAAAAAAACAAAACTGGCTTTGTGGTACACGCCTGGCAATGATGCGTATGGATTACTTACAAAAAGCAATCGTGTCATTGATTCGGTGAATAAGTTATTAGAGGGAAATGGTGCTGTTTGCCATTTCCACAGCAAGCTCATGCAAAAAGAACCAAGAGTTGGAGGGGCATGGGAATGGCACCAGGATTATGGTTACTGGTACAAGAACGAATTTCTGTTTCCTGAACAAATGATGTCGGTAATGATCGCCATCACCAAGGCAAATAAACAAAATGGCTGTCTGCAGGTAATAAAAGGAACGCATAAAATGGGAAGGATCGAGCATGGATTTGCCGGTGAACAAGTGGGCGCTTCCCAGCATTATGTTGACCTCGCGTTAAAGACCCAGGAGTTGATTTATGTAGAATTGAATGCTGGCGATGCCTTATTTTTTCATAGCAATCTATTGCATCGTTCCGAAGCCAATCTATCTGAAACATCCCGATGGTCAATCATCTCTTGCTATAATCGAAGTTCCAATGTGCCCTATAACGAACCGTCAAACTCCAGTATCATTCCGATAAAAGCAGTTCCGGACGAGGCCTTGCTCGAATGGGAGACAAGTGGACTGGCAGAAACATCCAATTTTTTGGAAAAGGAAAAAGACGAAGCCTTGAAGTAAAGGGAAAACCGATATAGGCAAAACCAAAATGGAGGATTGTTTTTTCCTCCTTTTAATAAATCATAATGATACCAGCTTTAGTAACCCCGGTTAAGCATCGCCCCCTCTTGGACAAGATCCTTTTATTTGCCGCGGTGTCATTATGCTGCTGTTTGTCATCAATAAAAACAAAAGCCCAACAAAAAACATATTGCAATCCCGTCAACATAGATTATGGATATACGCCAATCCCGGATTTTTCTGAATGGGGAAGGCATCGCGCTACTGCTGACCCGGTGATTGTGTTATACAAAGGGGATTATTATTTATTCTCCACCAATCAATGGGGTTATTGGTGGAGCAGTGATATGCTGAACTGGAAATTCATTGCAAAGAAATTTCTTCGTCCATGGAATAAGGGTTACGATGAACTCTGTGCGCCGGCAGTGGGAATAATCGGGGACACCATGATCGTTTTCGGTTCAACTTACACCAAGAATTTTACGTTGTGGATGAGTACAAATCCAAAAGCAAACGAATGGAAGCCACTTGTTGATTCTTTTGAAATTGGAGGGTGGGACCCGGCATTTTTTACAGATGATGATGGAAAATTGTACATGTATAACGGAAGCAGCAATCGTTTCCCGACCTATGGCATTGAATTGGATCGAAAAACTTTTAAACCCGTAGGAACGCGGCAGGAAATTTATATGCTCGAGGACTGGCGTTATGGCTGGCAGCGTTTTGGCGAAAACATGGACAATACTTTTCTTGATCCGTTCATAGAAGGAAGCTGGATGACAAAATACAACGGGAAATATTATTATCAATATGGTGCGCCCGGAACGGAGATGAGCGGGTATGCAGATGGCGTGATCGTCGGCAACCATCCGCTGGGAAATGATTTTACTCCCCAATCAGACCCTTTATCATTTAAGCTTGGTGGTTTTGCACGAGGCGCGGGGCACGGATCAACTTTCCAGGACAAATGGAAAAATTACTGGCATATCAGCACGATGGTAATCGCCGTGAAAAATACTTTTGAAAGAAGGATCGGCATATGGCCTGCAGGTTTTGATAAAGATGATGTAATGTGGTGCAATACTGCATTTGGCGATTATCCCCATTATCTGCCATCCACGTCTAAGAATGAATACGGAAGCGGATTTTCCAATTGGTATTTGTTGAATTACAACAAACCGGTTTTGGTTTCGTCTACCCATGACAGTTATCCTGCAAATAATGCAGTCGATGAAAATATAAAAACCTATTGGAGCGCTGCCACCGGAAAAAAAGGAGAATGGATCCAAACGGATCTGGGAAATATTTCAACTGTTAAGGCGATTCAAATCAATTATGCCGACCAGGATGTAGACAGCGACCGCCTTGGCAAATTCAACAACCAATTTCATCAATACATTCTATATTCTTCAGTAGATGGAAATAAATGGGATCTGCTTGTTGACAAAAGCAATAATAAAACCGATATGCCGCACGATTATGTGGAATTGCAAAAGCCCATTCAGGCAAGGTTCATCAAGCTTGAAAATATTCATATGCCAACCGGAAGATTTGCCATCAGCGGATTTCGCGTATTCGGCAACGGCAATGGGCCAAAACCGGATTCAGTAAAACAATTCATCGTGTTGAGAACGGAAAAAGATAAACGCAGTGCATTGATAAAATGGCAACCGGTTAGTAATGCATACGCTTACAATATTTATTATGGCATTGCTCCGGATAAATTATATAATTGCATTATGGTATATAACGAGAATACTTATTGGTTCAAAGCAATGGATAATCAAAAACGATACTATTTTTCTATTGAAGCGATCAATGAAAACGGAGTTTCACCGAAAACACATCCAATAATGGTTGAATAATTCTTTCAAAAGCAAAACATGAGAAGCTTTTTTTTTAAAATATCTGTTGCTCTTTTTTTTGTTGTCTGCCTGAATCTTGCAAATGCGCAGCAACATGCTCCATTTTACAACGATATCCAGGATTTTAAAAGGCAGGACAGCATTTATCCGCCGCCGAAAGAGGCCATTTTATTTGTCGGCAGTTCCTCCTTTACCAAATGGAAGGATGTGCAGGATTACTTTCCAAAATACAAGATCATCAATCGTGGATTTGGCGGCTCATCTTTACCCGATGTCATTCGTTATGCAAACGACATCATCATTGCCTATCATCCAAAGCAAGTGGTGATTTATTGTGGCGATAACGATTTTGCATCGAGCAATACGGTCACGGAAGATACGGTGGTCGAAAGATTTAAGAAATTATTCTGGATCATAAGAAATGGTTTGCCAGATGCAGGCATTGCTTTTGTTTCCGTTAAGCCAAGTCCGTCAAGGGCGAGGTTTTTGCAAAAAGAAGAAGTGGCCAATAAAAACATTAAAACGTTCTTAGCATCACAAAAAAATACAGCATTCATTGATGTGTATCATTTGATGCTTGGCGATAATGGAAAACCTATCCCATCCATATTTTTATCCGACAGTTTGCATATGAACGCAAGCGGATATGCGATATGGAAAAAGGCAATTGAACCTTATCTGGAGAAATAATGCGGATAATCAACAGGAATGCGAACATGTAATCAGAAAATCAAAACTAAAAATAAAGCCAAATGAAAAAAATCTCCTTTATCATCATTGCGTCTGTAATGGTGACCTTGCAATTATATGCACAGGATGCAAAGATGAATGCTTTCGTTTCTGAACTCATGGGTAAAATGACCATTGACGAAAAAATTGGTCAATTGAATCTGGTAACGCCAGGTGGCGCAGTAACGGGCTCTGTGGTAAGCAGCGATGTTGATAATAAGATCCGCAACGGACAAGTAGGTGGGCTGTTTGGGATCACCGGTCCGGATAAAGTGCACAAGGCTCAGGAGATCGCGGTCAATAATTCAAGATTAAAAATTCCTCTTCTTTTTGGACTGGATGTGATTCATGGTCACCGTACTATTTTTCCAATCCCGCTTGGTTTATCCTGTAGTTGGGATACTGCCTTGATCGAACGCAGCGCTCGCATTGCGGCAACGGAAGCAAGTGCCGATGGTTTGGACTGGGGATTCTCCCCGATGGTTGATATTGCGCGTGATCCGCGCTGGGGGCGAATTGCAGAAGGCGCCGGCGAGGACCCTTTTCTTGGTTCACAGATCGCAAGGGCAATGGTAAAGGGTTACCAGGGCGCCAATAATGACCTGACAAAAACAGATGTTATAATGGCTTGTGTAAAGCATTTTGCACTCTATGGTGCTGAGGATGCCGGGCGCGATTACAATACGACAGACATGAGCCGGATCAAAATGTATCAATATTATTTGCCTCCCTATAAAGCCGCGGTTGATGCGGGTGTTGGAACGGTGATGAGTTCTTTCAACGAAATAGACGGAATTCCGGCTACAGGTAATAAATGGCTGATGACTGATCTGTTAAGAAAACAATGGGGCTTTAAAGGTTTGGTGGTAACCGATTATACGGCTGTAAATGAAATGAGCGCGCATGGCGAAGGCGATCTGCAAACCGTTTCTGCATTGGCGTTGAACGCAGGCATTGATATGGATATGGTTGGTGAAGGATTTCTTACCACTTTAAAAAAATCTTTGCAGGAAGGGAAAGTTACGGAACAGGGAATCAATGATGCATGCAGAAGAGTTCTTGAAGCAAAATATAAATTAGGATTGTTTGATAATCCATATCGTCGTATGGACATGGTAAGAGCGAATAAAGAAATCTTGTCTGCGGAACATCGCAAAGCTGCAAGAGAAACGGCAGCGCATTCTTTTGTGCTGTTGAAAAATGACAATCAATTATTGCCATTAAAAAAGTCAGGAACGATTGCAGTGATCGGTCCGCTCGCGGACAGTAAGAGAAATATGCTGGGAACATGGAGCGTTAGCGGTGATCCGGCAAAAAGCATTTCGGTTTTGGAAGGGATTAAAAATGGGGCAGGAGCCGCAAATATTGTTTATGCCAAAGGCGCAAATCTGAGCGACGACAGGGAATTTGCAAAACACGTAAATGTCTTTGGAACAGAAATAGACTTCGACAATCGTTCGGCAGATGAAATGCTCACTGAGGCAACAACCATCGCTTCAAAAGCAGATGTTGTTGTAGCGGTGTTGGGGGAAGCGGCAGACATGACCGGAGAATCATCCAGCATGAGCAATATCGGTTTGCAGGAGAGCCAGCTGAATTTACTCAAGGCATTAATAAAAACAGGTAAGCCCGTTGTTATTGTATTATTCAACGGAAGACCCATGACCCTGACATGGGAAAATGATCATGCCCCTGCAATACTCGATGTGTGGTTTGGCGGAACCGAAGCTGGCAATGCCATTGCTGATGTGTTGTTTGGAAATTATGATCCTTCCGGAAAATTGACCACCAGTTTTCCGCGCAATGTTGGTCAAATCCCGATCTATTACAATCATAAAAATACAGGACGACCCCTTGACGGAAATGAATTTCAAAAATTCAGGTCAGATTATCTTGATGTAAGCAATGACCCGCTTTATCCTTTTGGTTATGGATTAAGTTATACCCGGTTCTCTTATAGCGATATTTCTTTGAGCAAAAAAGAAATTTCTCCCAATGACAAATTACAGGTGAGACTAACGGTGACCAATACCGGAAATTTTGATGGCGAAGAAACGGTCCAATTATATATTCGTGATATGGTGGCAACGATCACTCAACCGGTGAAAGAATTAAAAGCATTTCAAAAAGTTTGGCTAAAAAAGGGTGAAAGCAAGGAGGTGAGTTTTACTTTATCCATTGATGATTTAAAATTTTATAATAGTGATCTGAATTTGATTTACGAACCCGGGGATTTCAAAGTGTTTGTTGGCGGCAATTCAAGGGATGTGAAAGAAGCAGGATTTACTTTAACAAAATAGAATGTAAGCGGTGAGCCCTGAGCCCGGGTGTGCTTGCCCAAAGCTCGCCGCTCCGGGCTCCCCCTTTCTTATCTTTATTAAATGCAGAAAATTAAAAATATCATTTTTGACCTGGGAGGCGTGATCCTCAACATTGACAATAAACTTACCGAACATGCTTTTATAAAATTGGGCGTAAAAAATTTTCATGAAATTTTCGGGCATGGACATGCCGCTTCCTTTGTAAGAGATTATGAAATTGGAAAGATCAGCGATGAAAGATTCATTGAAGAGTTAAAAAATATTTCCGGATTATTGGTGAGCGATGAAGAGATTCTTGCAGCGTGGAATATCATGCTGCTCGATTTTCCGCCCGAAAGAATTCAATTATTAAATGATCTTAAAAAACGGTATCGTCTTTTTTTATTCAGCAATACAAATGCTTTGCATGTTGTAGAACTAAAAAAAAGATACCGGCAAACCTTCAATAATAATGAGCTCGACGATCATTTTGAAAAGGCTTATTATTCTCAAATCCTGGGAATGCGAAAGCCGGATGTCGAATCCTTCGAATTCATCATTAAAGAAAATAATCTAATTCCCGCAGAAACTTTATTTGTCGATGATGCCTTGATAAATATTGAGGGGGCCAATGCAGCGGGCTTGAGGGGATATTTTTTAGAACCGGGAAAAACCATGCTGGATATTGAATTCTGATTGATCCATCACTTTTCTTTTACTTCTTCAAAATCGATATACTCGCCAAGAGTTTCACCGTTTTCCTTTTTTGACTCGGGCTTCGGCGTTTGTTGCTCCTGATAATCATTAGCCTGTTGCTGCATATTATCACGCATGTTTTTGAATTGATTTTTAACATGTGTGGTGGTTTTATATACGGGCACAACCAATTCAAAAACCAGTTTATAAAGAACGTAGAATGCAATGGCTATTAAAAATATTTCTCCCATACTTTAACGAATGTACAATTAAACAAATGTGCTTAATAAATGTTCATGTAAAATAACAAAGCGTTAGTCTTTTTTGGGAGCGATCTTGTCAATGATGATATCCACGCCCCCCGTGGCTTTATCAATCAAAACCTCAGCAAGTCTTCCCAAGGTTTTTTGAAGCCGTTCATTTTGCAAAAGAAAACTAAAGACCGTCCCGGAAACGGTTTCTTTCTTTATGATCCCTGATAATAAAGTATTTATCATCAACGAGGAAGAATGTTCCTGCAGGTAAGAAAAATTATCATCGATCTTTTTTTCTAAATTTCTTGCTTCTCCGCGTAAGCGGATGATCTCTTTATCGAGCGACCGCAAATCGTGAATTTTTTTAGCCATAACGTGATTTTATTGGGCAAAGAATTAGGCGTTCCTGATCTTATTAATCATCAATCTCATTTTCAATAGTTTCTTCCATTGAATTGCTGATGATCGCCTGAACGATCGGGTTTACAAAAAGTTTCTTTCTAAAAATCGCAAAAACAATAAAAACGACGATCATCAGCAGCGCCGTCAATCCAAAACCTTTTACATAGCTATCCATTAATGAGGAAAGCCAATAACCGAGGGTCATACCCAAAAAAAGGGTAATTAAAAAAAGAAGGAACAACGAAACGATGATCCAGACCAGGTAGCCGGCCGATTTTGATGAAATCTTAATTGCCTGCAGCCTGAATATTTCCAAACGCGTTTCAATGTATTCTTTAAGCACCGATTTATTTTCCTGAAAAAAAGAACCCAGGTTTTCGGATTGACTCATAATATTGCGTTTATTTTGAATTGATTTCTTTACTAAATATACTTATCAAAAATTTCGCCGAAACATATTTTAATCATTTTGTTGCTATATATTATTTACCTTACCTTTGCGTAGGTAAAAGAAACAACAGAAGGGAACGAAATCGTTCCCTTCTTCATTTTTCTATGGTTAATGAAACACAAACCCGGGCAATAGAAGCAATGATCAATAGTGTGCTTGCCGCAGAGCCTGATTATTTTTTGGTAGAAATAAAAGTAAAGCCCCTCAATAATATCAAATTGTTTTTGGATGGTGATAAGGGGATATCTATTGAAAAATGCGTTCAGTTTAACAGGGCTTTGTACAAAAAGATAGAGGGATCCGGTCTGTTTCCATCTGATGATTTCTCTTTGGAGGTTTCATCACCCGGTCTGGATGAGCCGTTAAAATCATTTCGCCAATACCAAAAAAACATCGGGCGGCAGGTTGAATTGATTTTAAATGACGGAATTAAAAAAGAAGGCAAGCTATTATCGGTGACCGAAGATGGAATTATCATTGAAGAAATCAAAGGAAAGAATAAGCATAAGGAGATCGTCAACCACAGTTTTTTATTTAACGACATAAAAACAACAAAAATTCAAATAGTTTTTTAAAGATTCAAAAATTACAGTTATGCCCAGTATTAACCTGATAGAAGCTTTTCAGGATTTTAAAGAAGCCGAAAACATAGACAGACCTACAATGATGAAAGTGGTAGAAGATGTTTTTAAGACACTGTTGCGTAAGAAATATGGCAGTGATGAAAATTTTGATGTGATCGTAAACGCAGAAAAAGGCGACCTTGAAATAGTACGTCACCGTATGATCGTGGATGACGGACAAGTGATGGATCCTTTGGCAGAAGTGGCTTACAGCGATGCAGTAAAAATTGAACCTGATTATGAAGTAGGTGAAGAATTATATGAAGAAGTTGAAATTCTCGATTTCGGTCGTCGCGCAATTTTGGCAGCAAAACAAACATTGGCAAGTCGCATCGGCGATTTGAAAAAAAACGTGCTGGTAAAAAAATATAGTGAGCGCATTGGTGAGATCATCAATGCAGAAGTTTACCAGGTCTGGAAAAAAGAAATTTTATTGCTGGACGAAGAGGGCAGCGAATTGATATTGCCAAAGTCTGAACAAATTCCACAGGATTATTTCAAAAAGGGAGAATCCATCCGTTCCGTGGTGAAAAAAGTTGACCTGAAAAATAATTCGCCGGTAATCATCTTATCGCGCACCAGTCCTTCATTTCTTGCCAAATTGCTGGAAATAGAAGTACCGGAAATTTTTGACGGCTTGATCGTCATCAAAAAAATTGTTCGTGAACCCGGTGAAAGGGCAAAAGTGGCTGTTGAATCCTACGATGACAGAATTGATCCCGTCGGGGCATGCGTGGGGATGAAGGGAAGCCGTATTCACGGTATCGTTCGTGAATTAAAAAATGAAAATATAGATGTGATCAATTGGACCTCGAACATTCAACTTTTGATTCAGCGTTCACTTACTCCGGCTAAAATTACCAGCATGGAGATAGACAGCGAAAAGCTACATGCTAATGTCTATTTAAAACCCGACCAGGTTTCATTAGCCATTGGCCGTAAAGGAGTAAATATTAAATTGGCTCAGGAATTGACCGGGCATACCATTGATGTGTTCCGCGATAATGAAGGAGAAGTCGAAGAATTTGATATTGACCTCGATGAATTCAGCGATGAAATTGAAACATGGATCATTGATGAGTTGAAAAGAATCGGTTGCGATACTGCGCGCAGCGTGCTCAATCTCACAGCCGATGAATTGGAAAGAAGAACCGATCTGGAAAGAGAAACTATTGATGAAGTAAGACGGGTATTAAAAGAAGAATTCGATAAAGAATAAAAATAAAATCAGACAATTCGAAAATTGCTCAATGACTCAATTGCCGAATTGAGGCATTTTCAAATTGGGTATTAAAAATAATTATGGCAGAGACAACAACAATGCGATTAATGGCTGCGGCCAAAGAATTCAACATCGGTAAAGACACACTCGTTGATTTTTTGGTTGGCAAAGGATTTAATAAAGATGATCTGAAACCAACGTCAAGGTTAACGGAAGAAATGTACTTTGCTCTCCAACAGGAATTCCAGGGAGACAAGGTGGCGAAAATAAAAAGTAACCAGATTGATCTGCCAAAAGGAAGCACTGAAGTAAAAAAGAAAAAAGAAGAAGAAACAATCCTATTTAAAAAAGATACAAAAAAGATAATAAAAGAAGAGCCGCCAAAGACTCCGGAACCGCCAAAACCAGTTGTCGTAGCGGAGCCAAAGAAGGAAGAACCGGTGGTCATGAAAATGGAAACGCCCGAAATTGAGGGACCGAAAATCATCGACAAAATAAATTTAGAAGAGATAGATTCTTCGACTCGTCCTAAGAAGACAGCCAAAAAGAAAACAGAAGAAAAACCCAAACCGGAGGTTGAAGAAAAACCGGAACCTGTTCAAAGCGTTGAAGAGCCCTCTGCTGTGGCAGAAAAAGAAGTGATCGCAGAAGGAGAAACAGCTCAGGAGGAAGAAAAATTAGTTGAAAATATAAAGGCAGAAAAAATTGAAGGCCCCAAGATTTTAGGAAAGATCGACTTGCCTGTTGATAGCGACACTCGTCCTAAACCTTCGGATGAAAAGAGAAAACGCAAGAGGATCCCGATTGAAAGGAAAGATACCGGAAGGCAGCCACAGCAGCAGCCGCGCGACAATTTTCAGCGCGATAAAAAACCGGGAGATAATCGTTTTCCAAGAAGGGATGACCAACAACGCGGGGGCGGCGGCGATAACCGAAACAGACGCCCGGAAGTAAAGCGCGTTCATGAAGCAAAAGAAATCGATCAAAAAGAAATCCAGGAAAAAATAAGGCAGACGCAGGCTAAACTTGCGGGAGCAGCGGGTCGCGGAAAAAGCCTTAAAGCAAAATATCGTCGTGCCCGTCGTGAAGAGATGTCCGAACAAGCGGGCGCCGAAGAAACGACAAGCACGAAATTACAGGTTACCGAATTTATTAGCGTTAGTGAATTGGCTAACCTGATGGACGTAAATTATGCAGATGTTATCAGTAAATGTATGAGCCTGGGGATGATGGTTTCCATCAATCAACGGCTCGAAGCAGACCTTATTGAGCTGGTTGCCGGCGAATTTGGATATACTGTTGAGTTTATCGGAATTGATGACGCTGCAGAAATGGAAGATGAAGAAGTTGATGACGATCCGGATGATCTTGTACCGCGTTCACCGATTGTGACCATCATGGGTCATGTGGATCACGGGAAAACTTCATTACTCGATTATATTCGCAGCGCTAATGTTGTTGCGGGTGAAGCGGGTGGTATCACTCAACATATCGGGGCCTATGAAGTGACGCTACCTAATGATAAAAAAATTGCTTTTCTTGATACCCCGGGTCACGAAGCCTTTACGGCTATGCGTGCCCGTGGTGCCCAGGTTACCGATATTGCGGTAATTGTGATTGCTGCTGATGATGCGGTGATGCCTCAAACAAGAGAAGCCATCAGCCACGCACAGGCGGCAGGCGTGCCCATGATTTTTGCTATCAATAAGATCGACAAAGATGGCGCAAACCCACAAAAAATATATGAGCAGTTAGCCTCAATGAATTTATTGGTAGAAAGCTGGGGTGGCAAATATCAGTCGCAGGAAATTTCTGCAAAAAAAGGATTGAATGTTGATCAGTTGCTGGAGAAGATCTTATTGGAGGCGGAAATTCTCGACCTAAAAGCCAATCCCAATAAAGAAGCTACCGGAACGATCATTGAAGCCACGCTCGATAAAGGAAGAGGTTATGTTGCCACAGTACTGGTCCAAAACGGAACATTGGAAAACGGTGACATCGTCGTTTCCGGCCAACATTTCGGAAGAGTGAAAGCGATGTTCAACGAGCGTAATAAAAAAGTTGAAAATGCCCCTCCGTCAACGCCGGTTTTATTCTTAGGATTGAATGGCGCTCCGCAAGCTGGTGAAAAATTCAAGGTATATGAAGATGAGAGCGAAGCAAAAGAAGTTGCCAATAAACGCTCACAAATTTTGCGCGAACAAGGGATCAGAACCAAGAAACATATTACACTGGATGAAATTGGTCGTCGCCTGGCATTGGGTAATTTCAAAGAACTGAATCTGATCATTAAAGGTGATGTTGATGGTTCCGTGGAAGCATTGAGTGATTCATTACAAAAACTCTCTACTGAGGAGATCGCTATACGCGTTGTTCACCAGGCTGTCGGTGCGATAACAGAAAGTGATGTGTTGCTCGCAACCGCATCGGATGCGGTGATCGTAGGTTTTAATGTTCGTCCTTCTGTGCAGGCATCAAGACTTGCAGAGAACGAAGGCGTGGAAATCAAACTCTATTCGATCATTTATAACGCCATTGAAGAAATCAAGAGTGCAATGGAAGGAATGCTGGAACCCAAGATCCAGGAAAAGATCATTGCCAATGTGGAAGTGCGCAATGTGTTTAAATTCGATAAGGCCACAGTTGCGGGTTGCTTTGTGTTGGATGGAAAAATAAATCGCAATGCAAAAGTTCGTTTGATTCGCGATGGCATTGTAATTTATCCAACGGGCGAAGGCGCATCTGCAGAATTGGCTTCATTAAAGAGATTTAAAGACGATGCAAAAGAAGTTGTGTCGGGAATGGAGTGCGGATTGACAATCAAAAATTATAATGACGTTAAGGTCGGGGATATCGTTGAGGCATATGAAGAAGAAGAGGTTAAACGTACTTTATGATAATGAGCAGGAGATGAAATGAAAATCTTGCCATCCTGCTTCCCATAAGATAGCGCCTACTGTATTTAAGCTTTTGTTAAAACCGCGTCACAACAGCATTATAAAAGAATATGAAATTATTTTTGATGTCGGCATGATCATGTTTATGAAAAAATTACTCCCTATATTAATTTGTTTTTTTATCTCTGGTTTTACCTATGCACAGCAAAAGGTTGTTGCAGATAAAATTGTAGGAATTGTTGGCGATAAGATTATTTTAAATTCAGACATTACCAATATGATCGCCGATGTTATAAGACAAGGTGGTCAGGCTCCGGAAGACTGCGCCGTTCTTGATCAAATGCTTATCAGAAAGGCCCTTGTGCTGCAGGCGGAAAAAGATTCCATTCCCGTGACAGACGAGGATGTGGATGCGGAAATAGATCAAAAAATAAGATTTTTCATTGGTCAATATGGAGGTAAAGATGCGCTGGAACAAATTGCCGGAAGAACCATTTATCAGCTAAAGGAAGAAATGCGTCAGCCATTTCGTGAAGAAAGGTTAGCAAACGGCATGCAAAACAAGATAGTACAGGATATTAAAGTTACCCCTGCAGAAGTGAAAGAGTATTATGATAAGATCCCCAAGGACAGTTTGCATTTCTACGAATCAGAATTGCAAATCGGGGAAATCATTCTTTATCCAAAAGCAAGCCATGATATCGAAAAATTAGCCATTGACGAATTGAATGATTACAAAAGGCAGATAGAAGCCGGTACAAGAAAATTTGAAACATTAGCTTCGCTTTACTCTGAAGATCCGGCCACAAAAATCAATGGTGGCAAACTTGAAGTCAATCGCACAGATAAACAAATAGATCCTAATTTTTTAGCTGCTGCATTCAGACTCAAGGAAGGGCAGGTTTCTTCGGTCGTAAAATCCAAATTTGGTTATCATATCATACAGATGGTAAGTCGTGCCGGAGATGATGCGGTTGTTCGCGAGATTCTTCGTATTCCGCAGATCACTGATGCTGAAAACAACGAAACCATTTCAAAACTCGATTCAATACGTTCTCAATTAATTGCCGGCCAGATTAGTTTTGGTGAAGCCGTTGCAAAATACAGCGATGACGATTACGCAAAATTCACTGCCGGCCGAAAAATGGCGAGAGATGGTTCCACTTATTTAAAGATCGATGAACTGGATAAAGAAATCGTAAAAATGTTAGACACCTTAAAAGTTGGCAGCTATTCTTCGCCAACCGTTTTTACAGATGACAGAGGTAAAAAAGGAGTTCATATTATATATCTTATTTCTAAATCCGAACCGCATAGAGAAAATATGAGAGATGATTATGATCGTATCGCTCAACGCACATTAGAAATCAAAAAGCAAGGTATTTTGGAAAAATGGTTCCGCGCAAAAATCCCCACCTTCTATATCATGATTGATCAGCAATTTAAACATTGCAGCAATCTTGCCAAATGGCAAACAAATGCGACTGCCGCCAGCAATTAATAAGCATTAACACTTACAAATAAGTAAAATAATTCCTCAGGAAAATAATTAGTAGTAATTTAATGTTATTGCTATAAGATATTAGGGATGACCTTTAAGTATAATTTGCATGATCAGCAGTTTAAAGAAATCCCGGAATTATGCTAGACACCAGATTAGCATTGTGTATTTGCTACATAATTGTACAACAGGAATTCTTTTTGTCTCTCTTCAAATACTGAAAGCGTTTTCTCAAAAAACAATTGCGACATTTTCGTTCACTAAAAAAGATTTTGCTTCCGCAAACAAATTATTTTTTGCATCGGGTACCAATCAGATGATATTTCGTTTTCAAAATATGATGGCTCACAAAAACCATAAACCCTAAAACCAATAACCATGAGCAAGATTACTATCCTAATCGCAGACGACCATAAACTCATTCGTGAAATATGGGGTTATATACTCAATAATGATTTACGTTTTCAAGTAATTGGGGAAAGCGGGGATGCTGCAGAAGCAGTAGAACTCGCAAAAAATCTGCACCCAAATATCGTGCTGATGGATATCAATATGCCTCCATTTTCAGGCTTGGAAGCGACGCAAAAAATACGTAAACTATCCCCTGCTTCAAAGATCATCGGCATATCTATGTATTCGCAGCCTGCCTATGCAAAAAAAATGTTTCAGCTTGGCGCATTGGGTTATGTAACAAAGAATTCTTCGAAGGATGAAATGGTCGAAGCGATACTGGCAGTCTCAAACGGCAATAAATACATTTGTGCAGAGATCAGAAATATCATTTCAGAACAAATTTTGGATGAAAAAGCGAATACCCCAAATATCAACGCGCTTACAGAAAGAGAGATGCAGATAATTAATTTTATCAAGCAGGGATTGTCTTCTAAAGAAATTGCGGCCAATTTGGATATTTCACTTAAAACTGTGGAAGTTCATCGGCATAATATATTAAAAAAGCTCAAACTTAAAAACTCGGCTTCCCTTGTAAACTTTGTAAATACAGCGGCAACATACATTTAAACTTCATTCGCAGTTCCTGATCATTTACTGTTTCTTGACATTAAATATTTTCTTGTCGAAATAAGCTTTACCTTTGCGCTTTATTTTTTTCATGAGCGATGAAATAAAACATGAATGCGGATTGGCATTCATCAGGCTTCGCAAACCGTTCTCTTATTACCTGCAAAAATATGGGACAGTTCTTTATGGGTTAAATAAACTGTACCTGTTAATGGAAAAGCAGCACAACCGCGGACAAGATGGTGCGGGGGTCGCTGCAGTAAAACTGCATGTTGAACCCGGGCATCCTTTTCTCAATCGTCTTCGCAGTAATGATAATCAGCCGATCGCAAATATTTTTTCAAAGATTTTTAGTGAAGTAAAAGAGCTTGAAAAATATCAGCCTGATGTTACAAAACATCCTGGCTTAATGAAAGGACATATATCCTATCTTGGCGAATTATTGCTTGGTCATTTACGTTACGGAACACAGGGAAAAAATAATGTAGAATTTTGCCATCCTTTCATCAAACGGCACACAATACCTTCGCGCAACCTTGCCCTGGCAGGGAATTTTAACCTTGTTAATGCTGATGAATTATTTGCCTTGGTGAATATTGAACCTGGGGAATTTCAAAAACAAAGTGATCTGGCGGCAATGATGGAAGTGATTCATCATTTTCTTGTGCAGGCAGATGAAAATTCGCCTGAAGATCTGGATGTGGTAGGAATGTTGCGCAAAGCGCTTCCCCTTTTCGACGGAGGTTTTACTGTTGGCGGTTTAGTTGGCAACGGGGATGCTTTTGTTTTTAGAGATGCTCATGGCATTCGTCCGGCATATTATTATTTAAACGATGAAGTCGTTGTTGCTGCTTCAGAGCGTTCGGCGATAAGAACTGTTTTTAATGTGGGCGAAAACGAAGTGCTTGAATTAATGCCAGGCAAAGGATTGATTGTAAAATCATCGGGCGACGTGAGTGTCCAGGAACTTCTGCCGCCCAAAGAAAGAAGAGCCTGCAGTTTTGAACGCATTTATTTTTCCCGCGGCAGTGATGAAAAGATCTATCGTGAAAGAATTGCTCTTGGATATAATCTTAGCGAACAGGTGTTAAACGCCATCAACCACGATCTAAAAAATACGATCTTCTCATTCATTCCCAATACCGCAGAAGTTGCATTTTTTGGTTTATGGAAAGGAATGGATGATTACCTGAAGAAGATCCAGATTCAGCGAATACTTTCCTGGGGCAGTGATATAACGGCGGAAAAACTTGGCGAAATGATCAATCGCAAGATCAGGATCGAAAAGGTCACCATCAAAGATGTCAAGATGCGCACATTCATCACAGAAGATGTGAGCAGGAATGAGATGGTTCAACACGTTTACGACGTTACTTATGGCACCGTGCAAAAAGGGAAAGATACCCTGGTGGTAATTGATGATTCAATCGTGCGGGGAACTACTTTGAAAGAAAGTATTGTGCGCATGCTTGCCCGATTAAGTCCGCAAAAGATTATCGTAATTTCTTCCGCCCCGCAAATTCGTTACCCGGATTGTTATGGGATCGATATGAGTAAGCTTGGCGATTTCATCGCCTTTCGCGCAGCGATAGAGCTCACCAGAGAAACCGGCAAGGAAAATTGTTTGCAAGAACTGTATGATAGATGCAAAGAGCTGCAAAGAACAGGGCAGTTGCATACAGAAAATATTGTAAAGCATGTATATAAACCATTTTCAACGCAACAGATCTCCGATAAGATTGCGCAATTAATAACTCCTCCGGAAACAAATATTCCTGTTCAGGTAATATATCAAACCATCGAATCCTTACACGAAGCATGCCCTACCAATACGGGCGATTGGTATTTTACCGGTAACTACCCTACGCCGGGTGGAAACCGGGTTGTAAATAAAGCTTTCATTAACTTTATGGAAGGCAAAAATATTCGCGGGTATTAATTTTGCTTCCAATAAAGAATATCGTCAGTATCAATTTATCAATGAAGACAATTCTCATAATCAGGCACGCCAAAAGCAGTTGGGATACGGCAACACTCAGCGACTTCGATCGCCCATTAAATGAAAGAGGAAAAAAAGATGCTCCTGCGATGGCAAAAAGATTAATTCAAAATAAGGTTAACCCGGAGCTTTTCGTTTCCAGTCCTGCAAAACGCGCAAAAAAAACCGCGGAATTATTCATAAAAGAATTTGGCAAGAATGAAGATGAGGTTGTTTTTGTGAGTGAGTTATATCATGCCCCCGCTCAAACTTTTTACAACATTATCGCTGGTTTTGATGATCGATTCAACTGTGCAGCGGTTTTTTCACACAATCCGGGCATTACTGAATTTGTAAACTCCCTGACCACCGTTCGGTTGGATAATATGCCTACCTGTGGCATTTTTGCTTTCAATGCGCTGATAAAAAAATGGAGTGATTTCCCAGGCGCAAAAAAAGAATTTTGGTTTTTTGATTATCCCAAATCTGCCTGAGTTAACTTTTAACAGCATCAATGAATTTTTCGACTGCTTCCCGGATCATGGTGTCATCGATGTTTTCATAAGTCATATAAGGAAACTTTTTTGCTATTTCCAGGGCCTTTTGCAATACAAATTCCTTTTGTTGGACTCTTACCGCCAATCTCTTCTGATACAAATAATCAGCAAGATATTCTTGCTCGGATTGTCCCGGGGTAGGGATCAAGATACTTTTTTTTCCAAGCTTGATAATATCCATGACAGAACTATATCCTGATCTGCAGATAATAAATTCAGATTGACAAATAAGTTTATTCAATGCCGAAGATTCCAGGTGATTATAGGCCTTAATATTTGAAGAAACGGCTAAATCATTTTTTTCGGCAGGCATTCCCCTTACCATTATTATATCACCCTGCCAAAATTTTAGCTGCTGCAATAATAATTCTTCCAGGAATGTTCGTTGCGGTTCGGGACCAGATAATAATAGCAATACGCGACCAGGGATCACTTCTTCATGCATTTTTTTGAATCTTGATAAGCATCCAATATATTGGATAGGTGTTACCGTTAGTTTATCAGGATGTGATAATTCCCCTGCCAGGGAAGGACCATCGTTAAAATCCGGCACCCAGCATTGATTGAACCGGTTGATATATTTGTAATTTATTCTTTGAATTATCTTTTCAATTCTTGCCCCAAAAGCTGTCTTGATTTTTAATTGATGGGTCATAAAAACCGATAAAATCCCGGTCGAATAAAGCCCATACCGATTGTCGGATATGAGGGCATCTACCCTTTCAACGCTTAAAAATCGCTCCAGCCAGCGATTTTCAGACTTGATTTGAATCAATATTTTCGGAATTTGAAAAATAATTTTTGCCAGGGTAAGCCATCTTTTTTTGCCGTATTTCAAATCATAGCCAGGCAATTCAACAAATCTTAGAGACCCGAACTCCGCCTCTAACATCCGTTTTTGATTTTTTCCACAGGCAATAATCACCTCGCAATCATTAAGCAATAAAAGATTAATTATTGGAATACAACGACTTGCATGTCCAAGCCCCCAATTTAAGGGCGCGACAAGAATTACCGGCTTTTCGTTGGCAGTTTTCAACATTTTCATAATATTTGTAAACTCAAATACTATTTTACTTACAAAGTAGTTTAATTTAGTAATATATAGTTCTATGCGAAAGCGAAATTTGGTGCTGATTTTGTGGCTAATATTTCTAACTACAACGATTGTAAGCTGCAGTAGTGGAAGAGGAATAGGAGGAAGCAGCAAACGTTGTGGCTGTGGTGTAAATAAAGGTATGGTTGGATACTAAAATCTAATTAATGAAAGCTTCAGACAGAGATCTACTTGTTCTTGTAAAAGATGAGTACGTGAATGACCGGCTCATGGAAGAGGAACTTGAGCAGTTGAATAACTTATTATTTCACTACGAGACGGTGAAAAATTTTTGTGTTGCTCATGAAGTATTTGATATAAACAAATACAAGATTGTAACCAAAGCAAAAGGCATTCAGAAGATCTTGCAACAAAAGAATTTAAGGCCCTTCCAGTTTATTTGTAATAAGAACTAAGAAAATATTTTCAAAATAAATGGTCGCTCAAATGAGCGACCATTTTGTTTTAATGCAGGTGTTGCATTGCATTCCTTAATTTTTCAAACATCTCGGGAATATCTTGCAGACGACAGGTTCCCACGCTCAGGCGATACCAGGGAGAATTTTTATTGGCGCCGAATGCTGAAAAAGGGACAACAGCCAGCTTGGCTTCATTAAGCACATAACTGGTGACGTCTTTTTGATCTGTTAATAAATTTCCATCGGCTGTGGTCTTCCCTGCCAGATCGATTTTTATGGTTAGATAAATAGTTGCCTGGGGTGCAATGGCATCTACCGGAAATCCTTGTTTTTTTAATTCAATAAGCCCATCATATATTTTTTGCAACCTTTCCTCGATTGCAGATTTGAAATGATCAAGATAATCATCTATGGCCTCTTTTTGGACCAGGAATCTGGCTGTCGCTTTTTGCTCGGCCATTGGTGCCCAGGCTCCGATATGCCCGAGTATTGATTTCATTTTATTGATCACTTCAACCGGCCCGAAGGCCCAACCCACGCGTACACCCGTTGCCGCAAAAACCTTGCTTATCGCATCGACAAAAATTGTATACAGCCGCATTGACGGATTTAATGATACCGGATTATAATGTTCAATATCGCCATAAGTAAGATGCCAATACATTTGATCATACATCAGGAATAATTTTTTTTCACTTTCGGATCTCGATGCATTTTCTTGCAAAACCATTTCACCAATTTCTTCCAGGTCCTTTTTGGTGATTGTTGTTCCTGTAGGGTTCTGCGGTGAACAAATACAAAGTAATGTAGCGCCTTTTATATGTGGCTTGATATCATCTGCCGAAGGCATAAAATTATTTTCGGCAGTGGTTTCTATAACCACATGCTCCCCGCTATTCAGATGGGTGTAATGGTTATTGTTCCAGGAAGGAACTGCGTAGATCACTTTATCGCCTTTATCAACAATACTTCTGAAAAGCGCATAGATCAATGGGCGACCACCGCATGAAACCAGGATCTCATTTGGCTCATAATCCAATTTTTCTCTTTCCCGAAGAAATAAAGAAATTGATTTTCGCAGATCGGGATTGCCTTCTGCTGCAGGATAGTTGGTAAAATGCTGGCGGTATGCTTCTACTATCTCATCTTCCAGTTGCTTTGGAATTGGAAAGATCTTCGGATCAAAATCACCCACAGTAAAATTGTAAATTTTTTCTCCGTTGCTGATCTTTTCCCTTATTTCTCCTCCAAGCCTCACAATTTCAGAACCAATAAGGGTTTCGGCTAAATGTGATAATTTCAAGTGTATGTTTTTAAAGTTTACTAAAATTTATTTCTGATCAAAGAAACCAACCTGTTTTAAAAAAGAAACCTGGTCGAAATAATATCGTTGCTCCGTTATCTTCCCGTTCTTCATATTCATCCGAGCACAATTTTTAAGTGTATATTTTTTGCCGCGCATGTATTCCGGCGCATTGCCTTCTAGATTTTGCATTGTCCCGGAAGAATAATATTCTATTACAATCGCCGTATCATTTGTAATAATATTAATGATGGTAAATTTCAGATCGGGCGAAGAAATGAAATAACGTTTATAGATTTCTCGAATTGCAGAAGGCCCTCTTTTTACTTCCTCCCAATTGGGTGACTCAATATAAGCATCGTCCGCATACATGTTTGCAATCGCAACAGTATCGTGACTATTAAGATTACTGATCCAGGTCTCTGCGAACTTTCTATTTATATCATTTTCTTTTTGCGCAAAAGATGGATGAGCAATAAATAAAAAGATCACCGTAATTCCTATAAAGAGCTTTTTGATATTTTTCATGATGATTATAATAAAGGTTTTGCAAAATGCTTTAAATAAATCATACTTCAACCATTAAAATTACTGAATGCTAAGAAATGATTACTTAATCAAAGACAGTGAGCTTTCTTAATTTTGGCAAACTTAATTTTAAAACATATGAATAAGTTAGTTACAGAATTCAACGATTACCGCGAAAAAATGAACGAGGTGATTCTTTCCAAAAATAATTTGGTCATGAAACGCCTTTGGAATTTAGACACCAATACCTATGAGGAAGGCGCCCTGGACAAAAAGACCAAGGAAATGCTTGGGCTTGTCGCCTCTATGGTTTTGCGTTGTGATGATTGCATAAAATATCATTTGGGCAAATGCCAGGAGTTGAAAATCACCACTGAGCAGATGTACGAAATTTTTGCTGTAGCCAATATAGTGGGTGGAACTATCGTTATCCCTCATACGCGCAGAGCCGCTGAATACTGGGAAGCTTTACAGAATAATTAAGAAGATGAATCAAAATTAATGATGAACTTTGTAAATCAAATTGTATAAAGATGAGTACGGCCAATACAACATTGCCCGCTTTAACAGCAAAAGATTTTTCTACCGACCAGGAAGTAAGATGGTGTCCCGGTTGTGGTGATTATTCGATACTCGCACAGGTGCAAAAAATAATGCCGGGTCTTGGCATTCCACGGGAAAATATTGTGATCATTTCGGGCATAGGTTGCAGCAGCCGGTTTCCCTATTATATGAACACATACGGAATGCATTCTATTCATGGGAGGGCAACGGCAATTGCTTCGGGCTTAAAAGCAACCCGTCCTGAATTAAGCGTTTGGATCGTTACCGGCGATGGTGACGGGCTGAGCATTGGCGGCAATCATACCATTCATTTATTGCGGAGAAATTTTGATGTAAATGTGATGTTGTTCAATAACCAGATCTATGGTTTGACAAAAGGACAATATTCGCCGACTTCCGAAGAAAATAAGGTGACCAAATCAACCCCATTTGGAAGCATAGACCATCCATTCAATCCGTTGGCATTGGCGATGGGTGCAGATGCCACTTTCATTGCAAGAACAATGGACCGTGACCCAAAGCATTTGCAGCATTTGTTAATAAGAGCGAATCAGCATAAGGGTGCATCATTTCTGGAAATATATCAGAACTGTAACATTTTTAATGATGGGGCTTTTGAAATCTTCACTGAAAAATCTACCAAGCCTATTGAAACATTATTTTTAGAGCAGGGCAAACCGCTTGTTTTTGGCGCAGCGCAAAACAAAGGAATTAAACTTGATGGCTATAAACCGGTGGTGGTCGATATTCAAAATGATGCCGACAAGGAAAGCTTATGGATCCATGATGAAAGGGATTTTTATAAGGCACAAATTCTTGTTCGCATGTTCGATGATCCAAAAAAGGATGATCATATGCCAAGACCCTTTGGTGTTTTTTATGAAACGGAGAGACCCTGTTACGAAGAAACCCTCAATCTTCAAATTGAAGATATTATTGCCGGCAAGGGAAAAGGAGACTTGGATAAGTTGCTTCGCGGAAATGAAACCTGGACCATTCTTTAATGAACAGAAAATAAAAGTATTAAAACAAAACCCCGCATGCGCGGGGTTTTTTATTTTGGTTTTTTCACGGAAACAATTTTTTGAAGTCAGTTAAAAAAAATAGCCAGCGATGGAAATCGCCGGCCTGTGCTTACCTCTGAAACCACAAAAAGAAAAAATTGAATATTTTTGGCATCGAATCGTTTTAATCCATTCTTTATTTGCATCCTTTCATTCACGCCGCTTATGGCATATACATACCTCAGTTAAAAATTACTTTTTATCAGTGGGCTTTTAAAAATCAGTATACAAAGGCCTTATCAACGAGGTTATTGGTGAAGGAGGAGAGAGATTTCTGGTTTCGCGTAAAAAAGGTTTAATAATTTTTTGCATCAACCTCTACCGTTTCAGAATAACCAATGTCAGTTCTTTGTATAAAATCCCACCAACTCAAAAAACTTATTTTAAGTGGTCGTTCAACAAAACCTGACAGACAAAGCTGCACAGATGTACTTTAAATTTAAAAGGGTAATGCGGATAGAAATTAGTTAACTGCTAAACAGCTAATGTTATTAACTTTTCCTGGAAATTGGAAGGTTGAGAAAGGAATTTGGACTCTTAAAATGTTACTATCCTGTTGTGGTTTTGAGATATAAGCAGGGTAAAAATAAAGAGTGTTTCGTTAAAATGCAATATTTTTTAATAAGATTTTGAAAAATATATTTCTGGGAGTAAATATTAAAAAGTCAATATCAAGCGAAACCTTGTGTCGGCGTGGTTCTAAGCGCTTTTATCAACTTCGGGTCCCGATAAAATCGTATTATTACTATAAATAAATTTGGATTTATTGATTTCTTATTCTTCGTCTTAAATCCATCGGTTCATTTTGAGGACTGAGGACCTTTTGTGTGATTAATCAATTAGAAGATCTTCATTTGTGCAGGAAGAATATCAAAACTTTTTCGATGATATTTACATAGGCCAAACTCTTCTATTGCCTTGCGGTGTTCCGGCGTACCATAGCCTTTATTTTTTTGCCAATGATAATGCGGAAATTCTTCATGCAAACGGCACATAAATTCGTCGCGGTATGTTTTTGCCAAAATACTGGCCGCGGCAATGGAAGCATAGATCCCATCGCCTTTGATAATACATTGATGAGGTGTTCTTTTATAAGCCGTAAAATGATTCCCGTCAATCAATAATAGTTCGGGTCTGTTTTTTAATTTATCAAGGGCAAGATGCATCGCTTTAAAGGAAGCGCGCAAAATATTGATATGGTCAATTTCCTCCTCACTTACAAATGCAACGGCATATTCAATGGCATTTGCTTCAATAAAAATCCGGAGTTCATTTCGTGTATCTGCAGGAACTTGTTTTGAATCATTTAATAATGGATGAAAAAAATCTTTTGGCAATATAACTGCAGCTGCAAAGACGGGGCCGGCAAAGCATCCACGGCCCGCTTCATCGCAGCCGGCTTCCACCAGAATATGTTGACGTCTCGATTTTAGCAATCTCGTTTTTTGCAAAAATAAATTAACCCTTGGTTTATTGAGCAAAGATTTATTCACTTCTTACTATCAAATTTCTTTAATTTCAATTTTCAACAAAGTCTATGAATTTAATAGAGTATGTAAAACAACCCTGGCCCTGGTATGTAGCCGGTCCCTTAATTGGAATCATGGTTCCCCTATTATTGATAGCGGGTAATAAACGATTGGGTGTTTCTTCCTCGCTGCGTCATATTTGTGCGGCCTGTTTTCCCGCAAATATTTCATTTTTTAAATATGATTGGAAAAAAGAAACATGGAATCTTTTTTTTGTAGCCGGAATTTTAGCCGGCGGATTTTTGTCCATTACATTTTTAAAAGATCCGCAGCCCCTCCATTTGAATGCAGATCTGGTGAAGGATCTTAAACATTACGGGGTTCAAAATTATTCATCATTGATGCCTACCGATCTATTTAGCTGGCAAACATTGTTTACCGTGAAAGGATTGGTTCTAACCGTTGGAGGTGGTTTCTTGGTGGGTTTCGGAACACGCTACGCCGGCGGATGTACGTCCGGGCACGCGATCATGGGTTTATCAACCCTGCAATGGCCTTCTTTAATTGCCACCGTTTGTTTTATGATTGGTGGATTGATCATGTCGAATCTCATTTTACCCTTTATCTTACAATTATAGTTTATGACCACGGCAACAAAAAAATATGTTGAAATAGAAACCAATTCCGACTTCGAGGTTCGCTCTTTGGATACCATGTGCATCAATGAATCCGGGTTAAGACATTCACCCTACCATAACATCAAGTATCTTTTTGCCGGAATATTTTTTGGAATTGTTTTGGTAAAAGCAGAAGTCATTTCCTGGTTTCGCATCCAGGAAATGTTCAGGTTACAAAGCTTTCACCTGTATGGTATCATCGGATCAGCTGTTATTGTTGGAATAATTTCTGTCTGGTCAATAAAGAAATTAAACATAAAAACGGTTTATGGAGAACCCATTATTTTTCATAAAAGAAAATTCAACAAAGGGCAGATTTTTGGTGGTATTTTATTTGGATTGGGCTGGGCTATTACCGGGGCATGCCCGGGGCCTTTATTTGCACAAATCGGCGCAGGTTTTTCTGTGGTGGTCATCACTTTATTAAGTGCTATTGCAGGAACCTGGGTTTATGGATTAATAAGAGAAAAATTACCTCATTAATCAATTTTATTAATCGAATTTCCCTAACTTTTCGTTGTTAAGCTATTTTGGCAGGCACAAATGTGTTTTGGGTTTTGGGTTTCGTATTTCTTCATGCAATGAGGTCATTACCTTTATTCCGCACTTTCTGAAATTGATAATCATTACTGGCTTCCCTCATTTTAAATTTTTTGGTATTTACAATTCATTTCTAACTAAAACACCTTTTATGGATTACAAAGATTTTCCGCAAACTACGCAACGTCGTGAGTTTATCGGGACTGTGGCCGGAAGTGCTGCAGCTTTAAGTCTCGGTGCATTATTCGCCCCTTTCAGTGCAAGCGCTGAAAAAAACTTTAAACAACAGGCAGATGATGCCGATGCCTGGTTTGCAAAAATAAAAGGCAAGCATCGTATTGTATTTGATTGTACTGAACCAAACGGAATTTTCCCTTTCGCCTGGCCAAAGATCTTCCTAATGACCAATGCAGCAACCGGCAGTCCTGAAAAAGATTGCAATGCCGTTGTTATTTTACGGCATAATGCCATTTGTTATGGAATGCAGGATAAACTCTGGGCAAAATACAAATTCTCAGAAATGTTTAAAGTGCCCAATTTAGGTCCGGCCTATCAGGCTGCTGATGCCGGAACGGCGATCACGACGCGTAATCCGTTTTGGGATACAAAGCCGGGGGATTTCGTAATGCCTGTCTTTGGTCCTGTTCCCATTGGTTACAAAGATCTGCAGGCAAGTGGTGTCATGTTTTGTATTTGCGATGCAGCATTGACTGTTTATTCAGGCATTGTGGCTATGGAAACAAAGACAAATGCAGAAGATGTAAAAAAAGAATGGATCGATGGATTACTTCCCGGTGTACAGGTGGTGCCTTCCGGCGTGTGGGCTGTCGGACGCGCACAGGAACATCAATGTGCATATTGCTTTGCAGGATAGATATTATTAAGAATATAACAGGCAGGTATATACGTTTTTATCCTGCCTGTTTTTGTTTGGGGGAATAAAATTTTGCGAACAAGAAATCGCATGCTACATGTCGCGTAAAACTTTTCTCATCACCATTGTGATACTGGCAATTATTCTGGCGCTTGCAGAAATAATCATTCCTCATTTCAAACCAAACAATAAAAAAAATCAAGGGCTTACCCTTGCGATCACCGACAGTATTTGGATGGCTCCCGATACAAATCAAATCCCTCATTCTGCAGAAGGTGAATTAATAAGATATGGAAGAATGCTCATCGCAAACACGTCTTATTTTTTGGGGCCAAATGGAAAAGTCGCTCATCTATCAAACGGAATGAACTGCCAGAACTGCCATTTGGACGCAGGCACAAAACCATGGGGAAATAATTATGGCGGCGTTTTTTCAACCTATCCTAAATTTCGGGAGCGAAGGGGCGCCAACGAAAACATTTACCAGCGCGTTAACGATTGCTTTCAGCGAAGTCTTAATGGTGTTGAATTGGATAGCAACAGCAGAGAAATGCAGGCAATTCTTGCTTACATCAAATGGATGGGAAAAGATGTTGCAAGAAATAAGAAACCAAAAGGCGCCGGCATAAAACAGCTGGCATTTTTAGATAGAGCAGCCGATACAGCAAACGGAAAAAATGTTTATGCACAAAAATGCACCAAGTGCCATGGAGCAAATGGAGAAGGAATATTGAAGCCGGATTCATTTTCATATTTGTATCCTCCGCTCTGGGGGGAAAATAGTTATAACACCGGTGCCGGCTTATATCGCTTATCCAGATTTGCAGGTTATGTAAAAGATAATATGCCCTTTGGTTCAACCTACAAAAGCACACAACTTACGGACGAAGAGGCCTGGGATGTCGCAGCGTATGTAAACGCTCAGCCGCGCCCACAAAGAAATTTCAAGCAGGACTGGCCAAATATTTCTTTAAAACCTGTGGATCATCCTTTCGGACCTTTTGCCGATAATTTTTCAGAGCAACAGCATAAATATGGTCCTTTCGGACCAATACAAAAGGCAAAAGAAAATCTGGCTAAGAAGAAATCTTCCTGATATCAATATTTACTGCTTGTTTCCAAATTCTTCTCCTGCTGCATTAACTTTGCGCCGCAATGAACAGATCATTATCAAATCCTTCCAAGCCGGTTGCGAACTGGGTTTTGATTGGGGTTGTCATGTTATTGGTACAAATCCTTTTAGGCGGCATCACAAGGCTCACGGGTTCGGGGTTATCCATTACCGAATGGAATGTGGTCACCGGCGCTCTTCCCCCCTTAAGTCAAGAGCAATGGTTAACCGAATTTGATAAATACAAACACACGCCACAATTCATTTTACTTCATTCCGATTTCACGCTGCATGATTTTAAATTCATTTTCTTCTGGGAATGGTTTCATCGGTTTTGGGCGCGACTGGTTGGCGTTGTCTTCATCATTGGCTTTGTCTATCTGTTATGGAAGAAAGAATTAAAACAATCCATGATCAAACCATTACTGATCTTATTTTTACTAGGCGCTCTACAAGGCGCTGTTGGTTGGATAATGGTCAAAAGCGGATTAACGGGCGACGCCATTTATGTTCAGCCGACAAAACTTGCCCTGCATTTTATTTTTGCCTTGGGGCTGATCTGTTATGCTTTTTGGTTTGCCCTGCAGTTATTCATTCCCGGATCAGCAATCATAAAAAGAGCATCGCTTCAAAAGTGGACGGTGACCATTCTCATTGTTTTGTTTTTCCAATTGATATTCGGGGCATTGATGGCTGGTCACAAAGCTGCTGCCGCTGCCTCCACCTGGCCAACGATCAACGGGGACTGGCTTCCAGTTTCATTATTCAGGGAATCGCCCCTGTTAATAAATTTTATCGAAAATAAGATCACCATTCATTTTATTCATCGTTTGTTGGCATATCTTCTTTTCCTGTTGACAATCGGCTGGACCATAAAAGCAACTAAGAATTCTTCTGATTCAAATTATTTTACCCGGAGTAAATGGTTTCCATTAATGTTGATTTCCACCCAGCTTATTTTGGGAATATTGACAGTGATAAACAGTCCATTGATCCTTGCAAACCATTGGGGGTTTTTTGAATGGATGGCACAATTGCACCAACTTGTTGCCCTATTGTTCTTACTGACGATGATCTATATGCGTTATTTGGTCAGAAATTAGAACCTACACGCGAAAATTATTTACTCCATCACTTACTTTTTTGAGCCTGCAGGCGTTTAATCTTCAGTACAGTTGGCGGAACAGTGCGCATAGCGATTCGTTCACAAATTCTAAATTGTTATTTTCGTATAGTATTTCTGGAACCGTATGATGCAATATTTAAAAGCAATATATTTTTCGTTTCCCATACAACTGGTAGTTCTGCACATAAAAAAATTCCAGGTATTATTATTTTTCTGGTACATTTTATTCAGCACCATTAATGGAGGCTTCATGCAATCATTCGGGGCTTATGCATTATTTCTTGCTCCCGAATACCTGGGCAAAGTCAACAGCATCAGCACGGCCGTTGTGGGTGCAGCAACGGGCATTTTTATTATGAGCTGGAATATCACCACCTTTATTCTATTTAGCCGGCATTTTCGTTTTTTAGCAACGACCACAAAACCTTTTTTAAAATATTGCATCAATAATTCTATTCTCCCGCTGATCTTTTTGATTTTTTATTTTGTCCGTGCTGTACAGTTTGATGTAAAAAAAGAATTGCTCACCGGGATTGAATTCTTTTTTTTAACGCTCGGCTTTTTGATTGGCCTAACCATAATAATAACCGTATCATTATTATATTTTTTTAGGGCGGACAAAACGATAATCCGCCAAATTACTCCGGTAATGAGTAATGCAAAATTATTTACATCACAATTTGGCTTTGACAAACCGAAACTAAATGAAAGTAGGCTTATTAAAGTACAATGGTATTTGAATTCCCCTTTTTCCGTTAAAAAAGCCAGGGATGTTTCACATTATAGCAGGGATTTTATTGAGAACATTTTCGGTCGTCATCATTTCTCTGCCATACTTTCCATTTTCGTTGCTTTTATTTTTTTGATCATTGTTGGGTTTTTTATGGATAACCCTTTATTTCAATTGCCGGCAGCCGCAAGCATTTTGATTTTCTTCACCATCCTCATTTCCTTATCCGGCGCGTTTTCCTATTTTCTGCAAAGCTGGAGCATTCCTTTTGTGCTGGCTCTTTTTTTAGTGTTGAATCTATTGTATCAATACAATGTAATTGATCCAAGCAATAAAGCATACGGATTGAATTATACAAATCGAAATGACCGTCCTGATTATGACCGTGAAGGTTTATTACGGATATGTACACCTGAAAAAGTGGAAAGAGACAAAAAGAACATGTTGGGGATTTTAGAGAATTGGAAAAGAAAGCAAAAGGAAGAAAAGCCCGTATTGTATATTATCAATACCAGTGGCGGTGGAAACAGAAGCGCAACATTCACCATGAATGTCTTGCAATATCTTGATAGCATCAGTGATCACCAGCTGATGAAAAAGACCTTTCTGATTACCGGGGCATCGGGCGGCATGATTGGTGCTGCTTATTTCAGAGAACTCACCAGATTAAAAGCAAATAGCGATCCTGGCATCAATTTACAAAGCCAGCGTTATACCAATGATATCGCGCGCGACCTGCTCAATCCCCTGTTTTCCTCTTTTGTTGCACGTGATCTTGCTTCGCCTGCACAAAAGTTCAGCGTAGGGCAATATGAATACATCAAAGATCGTGGTTACGCATTCGAACAAAAATTAGCAGCGAATACACATGGATTGCTTGATAAACAATTAAAAGATATTGCCGCTGACGAAAAAACAGCGAAGGTTCCGCTCATGTTTTTTAATTCGGTGATTACCCGAGATAGCCGCTCGATGGTCATTAGCACACAACCCATCAGTTTTCTGATGCGTCCTGAATACGACAGCACAAGATTTCCTGAAATGGATCCTGATGCAATTGATTTTGGTGCATTTTTTTCAAAACAAAATCCAATGAATCTTCGCTTGCTTACCGCCTTACGGATGAACGCAACATTTCCATATGTATTGCCGAATGTGTGGCTGCCAACCACCCCTGTTATTGATGTGATGGATGCCGGCTTCAGAGATAATTTTGGAGAGCAAACAGCGGTTCGTTTTCTAAATACGTTCAAAGACTGGCTGAAAGAAAACACGAGCGCGGTGATCATCATTCAGATCAGCGATCGCAAATCCGGTGGCTGGGAAAGTCCTTATGAATCGAACGATATCACGGAAATCATTACAAAGCCATTATTGTTGCTGCAACACAACTGGTATAAAATGCAGGAATATAATCAAAATGATTTATTGAGTTTATCACAGAACATCATGAGCAAAAATTTTTATAAACTCAGCTTTCAATATGTCCCTAAGAATGAAAATCAGGGAGCAACCTTAAATTTTCATTTGACCAAGCAGGAAAAAATTGATATTGCCAATGCCTTATTCAATAACGATAATCAATACAGTTTTCAGCGGTTTAAAGAATTGTCGAAATAAGCCGAAAAAAATTACGGCTGAATTAATTTCATTGCATTCCTCACTATTTTTATTTCGAATTTTTTATCTGTTTCTTTTGGCTCGCCATCAATATGGAGCATGGCATTATCCGGATTATTAATCTTCAGCGCAGCCGTTTGAAAATAGATCACATTTCTTTTTTGCAGGTGTTCGCTCATATTTTCAATACCATTACCCCCTGTTACCTGCAGCAGCACAGAAAAGGGGAGCATGAATTTATTCATTTTTTTAACGATCACAATATCGAGCAAACCATCATCCAGCCTGGCTTTTGGAGCAATTGTAAAATTATTACCGAACTGATTGCTGTTGGCAATACTTATAAAAAAAGCATTTACAGAAAACGATCTTTTATCGTGTTCTATATGGAATGAATATGGTTTTGCTTTAAAAAAATTGATCAGCGAAACTTTGATATAGGTTTGCAGTCCTCTTCTTTTTTGTTTAGCGAATTCATGAGCAACCAAAGCATCAAAGCCGATTCCGCAAAGCATACAGGAAAATCTGTCATTGATATAAAAACCATCAATAAATGATCCGTTCCCATTAAAAATGACTTCAAGCGCTTTTGAGGGTTGCGTTGGGATTTTTGCCGCGAGTGCCAACCCATTACCGGAACCCGATGGAATAATGCCGATATTCACTTTTGTTTTTATCAGCGAAGCTGCAACACCGTTAACTGTTCCGTCGCCTCCACAAACAATAATATCGGTTATTTTTTCTGTCCGGATCTTTTCTTTTAAAAATTCATAGTCGCCTTCTGGGTTTGTATAAACGATATCATAGTCCATCTTCTTTTCTTTGTTTTTCCTGATGATCAATTCGAGCAGGGAGGATTTTTTTTTGATGCCCGAAACAGGATTGATAAGATAGATTATTCTTCTGGAGGAAATTTGAAAATTAGTCAATTTGAAATTTTGAAGATGAGCTGAAAACTTACCATTTCAACAATGCACTCGCCCAGGTAAAACCGCTTCCAAAGGCAGCAAGACAAATCAGGTCTCCCTCTTTTACTTTTCGGTCTTTCCATGCTTCGTATAATGCAATTGGAACAGAGGCTGCCGTTGTGTTTCCGTATTTTTGGATATTATTATATACCTGGTCTTCCCGCAAATGCATTTGCTGCTGCACAAATTGGGAAATACGCAAATTTGCCTGGTGCGGAATCAATAACCTGATATCGGAAGCTTTTAAATGGTTTGCGTTCAACGCTTCGTTGATCACTTCCGGAAATTTTATCACTGCTTTTTTAAAAACGGCCTGACCATCCATATACGGATAAATGTCTTCTTCTTTAATCAGATCAGGAGTAATAAAAAGGCCGCCATACAACTGGGACGGGGTGGCTGGTTTTTTTTCTTTCCAAAATCTTCCCGCATGAAATCCCGGATTGGGCATACTCAGTAGTTCAGCGGAATCGCCGTCGCTGTGCAGGTGCGTGCTTAAGATCCCCTGGTCATCTTTTGTCGTGGGTTGCAGAACAACAGCGCCTGCGCCATCACCGAAGATCACGCTTACATTTCTTCCGCGGGTGGTGAAATCAAGACCATAGGAATGCGTTTCGGCAGCAACGAGCAAAATATTCTTGTACATGCCTGTCTTAATGAATTGATCGGCCACGCTCAGCGCGTAGATAAAACCGCTGCATTGATTCCGAATATCCAATGCGCCGATCTCTTTCATCCCCATCATGCGTTGCAACAAAACGCCACATCCGGGAAAATAATAATCGGGGCTTAATGTTGCGAAAATAATAAAATCGATATCTGCTGTTTTCACCCCTGCGTTCTCCATGGCGATCTTGGCCGCTTCAACGCCCATCGTGGTGGTGGTGTCTTCGAATCGTTTTGCATATCGGCGTTCGCGAATGCCGGTTCTTTCCTGGATCCATGCATCACTGGTGTCCATGATCTTTGTCAGATCATCATTGGTGACAACATTTTCTGGAACATACATTCCAATACCCGCAATTTTTGTACGATTCATAAACAAGCATTATCAATTGGAAAATTACGAAGAAAGAAGATAAGGGACAGAACTGGGCCTTTAAAAGTTGATCAATGTTCGGCAACCGAAACAGGTTCTAAATGCAACACCTCCTTAAAAAAAATTTCAATTTGTTTTTGCACCTCATCGAATGCGTGTGAACGAATATATGAACCGATGACGTGGGTCCCCGCACCTGGAATCGCCTCCTTCCTTTTTAAACTATCCGCAGTTCCCAACTGGTCGTACATGGTAAGCATGGCAGAAACTTTCACCACACTATCCTGATGGATCTCGTCTTTATAAAAATATAAAAGCTGGACAGGCTGCCTTACTTTTTCAAAAGTTTTTTTATTCATGGTCGTTTCCAGCAATTCTTCCAAAGCAACAGCAGCTTCGAGGCGATAATGTGCATACCAATATTGCTTGTACAGCAGTCCCGAGTCTTTCGAATCAACATAATCTGATTTCAGCACCATCCGTGCAATTTGCAATCCCCAATGATTATTAAGCAACCATGCATTGGGGTCATTAATGGCAATATTTGGCGACATTAATACGATCGCGGCAACATCATTCGGATAATCGGCTGCGAGTTTCAGTGCAAGGGTCCCTCCGGTGGATGTCGTCATCAAGATTATTTTCTTCCCTATTTGTTTTCCGATAGCCAGCGCCTGTTTCGCTGTTTCCCAATATTCGTCTGCGGTAAGATTGATCATCGCATCCACTGTATCAATTCCGTGTTCAGCCAGTCTTGACAAAAACAAATTGCATCCAAATTCTTTCGCAATATTTCTGTGGACCGGATCGCCTTCTTCCTGCGAAGCGCTAAATCCGTGCAGATAGACAATGGCATAATCTGTTTTTTGTTTAAGAGAATCATTTGCCCAGATTATCCTTGCTTCATTATTTTGCTTTAATTTATGCTGGGCCTCATTTGTTTTAATAAAATTTTCCAGATCACTGGCAGATGCAGGAACTGCCGGCATTTCCTGCAAATACTTTGGCGTTGATGGCGCAGGCCCCAAAAAATACGTTATTACCAGAATGATAATTATTGCAATCAACCATTTTTTGAACATGATGTAGATTTGTGTGGTTGAATTTATAAAACATTAGTGAATCGGCAATCTTGAATTGTGCAGGTAAATATTTTTTTGGATATTGACTCCTCCTCATTGAGATGAACAGCGAAACGGGAAAATATATCATTGCCATTGGTGCGGGCGTAATGCTCATCGGTATCCTCATTTATTTTTTTCACGATAAACTGCATTGGATCGGCCGCTTGCCGGGGGATATAAGAATTGAAAAAGAAAATTTCCGGTTTTATTTTCCTCTCACCACCATGCTCTTGTTGAGTGTTTTGATCACGATAGTGGTCAGGATTATCCGAAGGTTTTGAGCATATTAAAAACAAGTCAGCTGCCGCCTTTCTCGGAAATGACCCAGAATATATCGCAGGATATCCTCATGGCTGCCAGGCAACCATCAGTCGTTTATCAAAAAGATTCTATTCTTTATACTTTGGATGATTGCGCAAACTTTCCGATATTTCGGAACTGATTTATTCTAAACAAAACTAATTGCACATGCCATCTTCAACTCCCGGTCAGCGTTTCCTTGCATTGGATGTTTTTCGTGGAATGACGATCTGTTTCATGATCATCGTTAACACGCCCGGTGGGCCAGTTGCCTATTCACCACTTAACCATGCGCACTGGAATGGATTTACACCTACAGATCTCGTGTTCCCCTCTTTTTTATTTGCGGTAGGGAACGCCATGAGTTTTGTAATGGCAAAATGGGCTTCCCTTTCACAGGGACAGGTTCTTGGAAAAATTTTCAAACGCACCCTGATCATTTTCTTGTGCGGTTATTTGTTGTATTGGTTTCCTTTTTTTGAATATGATAGCAGTCATCATCTTGTATTATCACCCATTTCACATACAAGAATTTTGGGTGTGTTGCAACGAATCGCCCTGGCATATATGATCGCTTCCCTGTTGATCTATTATTTTAAACCACGAACAACGATCATCATTTCAATAATCATTTTATTGCTTTACTGGCTGGTGATGTTTTGGTTTGGTGATTCTGCAGATCCCTTGAGTATGACGGGTAATGCCGGTTATAAATTAGATAAGTGGCTGATGGGCGAAGATCACATGTATCATGGTGAAGGAATTGCCTTTGATCCGGAAGGATGGCTGAGCACCTTGCCTGCTGTTGGCAATGTTGTTGCGGGTTTTGTCGTCGGGAAATTCTTGCAGAACAAAGGAAAGACGTTTGAGGGATTAGCAAAATTATTGCTCGCGGGATTTGCGTTGTTGGTGATCGCCTATTTCTGGGATCTCAGCTTTCCGATCAATAAAAAATTATGGACAAGCTCATTTGTTGTTTATACTGTTGGTTTGGATTGTGTGATCATCTCTGCCATCATTTACCTGGTTGATTTTCTCGGCAAAACAAGGTGGACCGGCTTCTTCACGGTGGTGGGAAAAAATCCTTTGTTCATTTATTTGCTTTCAGAACTGGGGGCGGAAGTAATGGAACTCATTCCTGCCGGCAATACCTCTTTGCACAGTTGGGTGTACCAAAACATCTTTATTCATTTCGGTGCATACTTTGGCTCATTACTGGGCGCAGTAACCTTCATGTTGTTCTGCTGGCTCATCGGATATATCCTGGATAAAAGAAAGATCTACGTAAGAGTGTGATCAGCGTGAATACGGCGGTTCCGATGCATCTCAGGCGGGGCAATAATGCCCGATCTGCGCTAAAAAGCGGGTAACAATAATATTTTATTAAATCGCGTTTTAACTTTCAATTCTCCTTGCTCTTCGGTGGTTTTTTCGTAATTTCGCGCCTGAATTTTTAAGGTTAATAGTCAATGATTGTCTTGCACTTGTGATTCAGCGTATTAACTACTAAAATGATCAATAATTCAATTATGGAAATTCGCAATATAGCTATCATCGCTCACGTTGACCACGGTAAGACAACTTTGGTGGACAAAATATTACATGCTACCAAAGTGTTTCGCGATAATCAGGAAACCGGTGAGCTGATCATGGATATCAATGATCTTGAAAAAGAAAGAGGCATAACCATATTCAGCAAGAACGCAGCAGTTGAATATAAAGGCGTTAAAATAAATGTTATCGATACTCCTGGTCACTCCGACTTCGGGGGAGAGGTAGAACGCGTTTTAAAAATGGCTGATGGTGTTTTGCTCTTGGTAGATGCTTTTGAGGGGCCGATGCCCCAAACTCGCTTTGTGTTGCAAAAAGCATTGCATTTAAATCTTAAACCCATCGTTGTTATCAATAAGGTTGATAAACCAAATTGTCGTCCCGACGAAGTGCATGATGCGGTCTTTGAATTATTTTTCAATCTTGATGCCACTGAAGAACAATTGAATTTTCCGACTTTTTATGGTTCGGGGAAACAAGGATGGTTCAACAGTAAGAATGAACAATGTGCAGACATCACTCCGTTATTAGATGGGATTCTGCAATACGTTCCCGCTCCAAAAGTTGCTGAAGGTCCGACGCAAATGCAGATTACCTCTTTGGACTACTCTTCTTTTTTAGGAAGAATTGCCGTTGGGAAAGTGGCAAGAGGTTCAGTAAAAGAAAATCAGTCAATAGCATTGATGCAGGTTGATGGCGTAAAGAAATTAAGAATAAAAGAGCTCTATACTTTTATGGGGATGGGCAAAAAAAGAGTAGAAGAAGTTCTTGCCGGTGATATCTGTGCCGTAGTCGGTTTGGAAGATTTCAACATCGGCGATACGATCTCTGATGCAGAAACACAGGAAGCATTACCGGTCATTAGTGTTGATGAACCAACGATGAGCATGTTGTTCAGCATTAATAATTCACCCTTTTTTGGTCGCGATGGAAAATTTGTTACCTCACGCCAGTTGAGAGACAGATTGATGAAAGAAACGGAAAAAAATCTTGCATTAAGAGTTGAGGATACGGACAGCGCAGACAGCTTTTTGGTTTATGGTCGCGGTATCTTACATCTGGGCATTTTGATAGAAACCATGCGTCGCGAAGGTTTTGAATTGACTGTCGGGCAGCCTACCGTATTGGTAAAGGAAATAGACGGCAAGAAAAATGAGCCTTATGAAGTGCTGGTTGTAGATGTCCCTGCCGAATTCAGTGGTAAGGTGATTGACATGGTCACACAGCGTAAAGGAGAAATGCACGTAATGGAAAGCAAAGGAGAAATGCAGCATCTTGAATTTGACATTCCTTCACGTGGCCTGATCGGTCTGCGTTCTTCCATGTTAACGAACACTGCCGGCGAAGCTGTGATGGCTCACCGCTTTTCAGAATACAAACCATGGAAAGGACCAATTCCGGGCAGAAGTAATGGAGTGTTGCTTTCTAAAAATCAGGAACGTACAACTGGTTATTCCATAGATAAATTACAGGATCGCGGAAGATTTTTTGTCGATCCGGGTGAAGAAGTTTATACCGGACAGATCATTGCCGAACACATTAAGCCAGGCGATCTGATCGTTAATGCAACTGAGCCCAAAAAATTGACCAACCATCGCGCCAGCGGCAGTGACGATGCTTCGCGCATTGCTCCAAAGACATTAATGACCCTGGAAGAATGTATGGAATATATTCAGCAAGATGAATGCATTGAAGTAACTCCGAAAAATATTCGCATGCGCAAGGTTGTCTTAAATGAAGACGACAGAAAACGCATGCAGAAAAAAATGACGGCTGAAGAAGTATAGGAAAAGTTTTACCGTTTGATCAAGGCAAAATCCCGAAAATGATAAAAGCTCGTTTTCGGGATTACTTTTTTGCATAAACAAAAAAGAACAAATAGCTTTGCCTTTGAAATCATTCTGAATGAAAAAGTGCGCACTGATATTACTGATCACTTATCATTTCTCGCTTATCGCATACCCCGCTCATGCACAGTGTTCCATCTGCACGCGCACTGCACAGCAACTTGGAGAAAAACCCGCTAAAGCGTTGAACGCAGGAATCATCTATCTGGCATTTATGCCCATGATGATCGCCGGGTATATCGGTTATCGCTGGTGGAAAAGCAACAAAAGTTTTGAATAATATTGAAATTCATCCGCTATCGATCCTGCTTCCAAAAGATCAGCCATCTAATGAAATTTAATGTCTCTGCCGGCTGAATATGGTATCCGCATTGAGTTTTTAAATAGAATTGATAAAGATTGGATGAAGAAAGCCGGTTGAGAAAAACGCAGGTTGACCGATTATTCCCCTTACAAAAAAAAGAAGAGCCAACTATCAGATTCGAACTGACGACCCTTTCATTACGAATGAAATGCTCTACCAGCTGAGCTAAGTTGGCTATTGCTATAACAAAAATAAAAAATTCATTTACTCTTTCGTAAATTGGCTTCTTCTTCAAACGCAGAATTATGAAAATATTGTTTGCCACTTTTTTTCTTATTATCTCCTTATCTCTTTTTTCTCAGGATATAAGCATCAATAATGGATGGAAATTCAAGACGGGCGACTCTGCGGTTTTTGCGTCCTCCAATTTCAATGATAACGATTGGGCGCCAATTAAGATTGGACAGTCCTGGGAGAGTCAGGGATATGAAAACTATGATGGATTTTCCTGGTATCGCTTGCATGTTATTATTCCGTCATCAATCAAAGACAAAGCTTTTTTAAAAGAAAGAATAAGATTCGATCTTGGAAAAATTGATGATGGGGATGAGTTTTATCTCAATGGAAATTTGATCGGCAGAAATGGAGGAAGACCAGGTAGTATCAAATCGGGGCAATATGATGCGCAACGCGCTTATACATTACTGCTCAATGATACCCGCATTTTGTGGGATAAGGAAAATGTGATAGCCGTGCGGGTCTGGGATGGCGGCGGAGATGGGGGCATGTATGATGGCAAGTATGGAATCAGCATCATGGATGTAACCGATTATGTGAACATCAATACCAGCGATAATAATTTTGAATTTGGAGAAAATAAAAAAATGGCTAAAAAAATTCTCTTGCAATCAACCAGTGATAAATATGATTTCAATGGAAAGCTCCGCATTACAATTACTGACCCCGTCTCCGATTCGGTCATTTTCAAACAAACCATCGGGACAGACTTTGCCAAAGACAGACCTTTTGAATATACTTACAAAGCAACCTTACCTGATAACAGATCTTATGTCGCCACTTACTCCTTTACAGAAAACAGAAGTGGAAAGGAAATCGCGGTATCAGAAAGCATTCCCTTTGTATTGACGCCAAAAACGGCAGCGACGGTAAAAATAAATGGCCCCAATATTTTTGGTGTAAGGCCAAATGCTCCTTTACAGTATGCGATCCCGGCAACCGGCGCCAGGCCATTGGTGTATGATGTCATCAATCTACCAAACGGATTAAAGATCGATAAGCAAACAGGGATCATTACCGGCTCCTTAACATCAAAAGGAGATTATAAAGTAAGGTTGGTGGTGAAAAATAAATTGGGTTCTGCGACAAAAAGTTTCACCATTGCCTGTGGCAATACAATCGGGTTGACACCTGCTCTGGGCTGGAATAGCTGGAACTGCTGGGGTCTGAGCGTGAGCGACGAAAAGGTAAAAGCATCTGCCAAACAGATGTTTGAAAAATTGGCTGGTCACGGATGGACCTACATAAATATCGACGATGGATGGGAAGATGCTAATCGCGCAGCAAGCGGAGAAATTGTTGCGAACAAAAAATTCCCGGACATGAAATCATTAAGCAATTATGTTCATGGATTGGGTTTGAAGTTGGGAATCTATTCTTCGCCCGGGCCACGCACTTGCGGCGGTTATCTGGGAAGTTACCAGCATGAAGAACAGGATGCAAAGACCTACGGCGATTGGGGAATTGATTATGTAAAATACGATTGGTGTTCTTACGGAAATATCGCCCCGAAAAATCCGTCACTGGACGAGTACAAAAAGCCCTATACACTCATGCGCGAAGCATTAAATAAAGTGAACCGCGATATCATGTTCAGTTTTTGTCAATATGGGATGGGTGATGTCTGGAAATGGGGGGCAGAAATCGGGGGCAACAGTTGGCGCACCACCGGCGATATCAATGATTCCTGGGGGAGCTTGTCCGGCATTGGATTCAGCCAGGATAAACCCGCGCCTTACGCACAACCCGGGCATTTTAATGATCCCGACATGTTGGTGGTTGGTAAGGTGGGCTGGGGACCGAGTCTGCATAATTCAAGATTAACACCTGATGAACAATACACTCATATTAGTTTGTGGTGTTTGTTGTCCTCGCCGTTATTGATTGGTTGTGATATGAGCCAGCTGGATGATTTTACCCTGAATCTGTTGACCAATGATGAAGTACTGGCGATCGACCAGGATGGGCTGGGAAAATCGGCAAGAAAAATTTTTGAGAAAGATAATATCCAGGTTTGGGTAAAACCTTTGGAAGATGGAAATAAAGCGATTGGCATTTTCAATTTGAATGATAAAGCGCAGAAAACAACAATTAATTTCTCTGATTTGAAATTATCATCGCAATTAAGATTGCGCGATCTCTGGCGGCAAAAGGATCTCGGTGTTTTTAAAAAATCTTTCTCAATAGCAATTCCTTCGCATGGAGTGGTGCTGTTAAAAACACATGCTGAAAAAATGTAAAAATTAAAATGGTAAAAGCAAGAAGAGGATAAGATGATTGTTTATCCTCTTTTTTTATTCATTAATGTTTGTCTTCCTTATATTTTTTTTCTGCGTCTTTTGCCTTTTCAAAATCGAGCACAACACCATTAATGCAATAGCGCAATCCGGTTGGTGGTGGCCCATCTTTAAACACATGTCCCAAATGCGATTTGCACCTTCCGCACATTACTTCGGTTCTTTTCATGCCATAGGAATTGTCGTCTTCATAAATAATGCTTGTTTTGCTGACCGGTTCGTAAAAACTCGGCCATCCGCAACCGCTTTCAAATTTGGTATCGCTTTTAAAAAGTGCATTACCACAGACTGCACAATAATAAGTGCCGATCTCTTTTGAATGTTCAAATTCACTTGATCCCGGTCTCTCCGTTCCTTTCAGCCTGGCAATATTATAAACATCCTTTGGCAATAGTTTCTTCCATTCATCATCACTTACATTTACCTGCGATGTATCTGTGTGGGAATACATCGGGCTCTTTGATTTTTTAACTGTATCCATATTATCTGTTTTCTGATTATCTGAATTTTGAGAATACGTGCAGCATTGAAAAATAACTGCTAATAAAATTACCGCGAAAAACCTGCTTACATCGATCATTATTGGTTATTACATAACAAAAATACGCAGCAAGGGTTTGGCTGGTTTGTCCGCATAATGACAAATGCAGGACTTAACATAGCTATAAGCTTTAGGATGATGGTTGAAAATAGAATTTAACAGCTCAAACCCATTGTTCGTTTCGCTTTTTCTAAAAAAACAAGATGTTGTTTGCATATTCGGCATTTTTATATAGGTTTGTTAACTTACAGATAGTAACCAAACGCAAATGTTCAATTTAATTTTATTCGGTCCGCCCGGCAGCGGCAAGGGAACTCAGTCGGAAAGATTAATTGCAAAATACGGGCTTAAGCATTTAAGTACGGGAGATCTATTACGTAATGAAATTGCCGGACAAACACCGCTGGGCATGGCTGTTAAAAATCTGATGGCTGAGGGAAAGCTGGTGCCTGATGAAATTGTTATTGAAATGATCGATATCGCTTTGGAGAATAACCCGCATGTAAATGGATTTTTGTTCGATGGATTTCCACGTACGACCGCACAAGCCGAAGCATTGGATAAATTGCTTGCTCAAAAAGGAACTGAGATCGCAGTTGTCCTTGCCCTGCAGGTCAGCCAGGAAGAATTGATAAAAAGATTATTGAATCGCGGTCGAACATCAGACAGAAGCGATGATGTCAATGAAGACATCATTGCAGCCAGGATCACAGAATATGAAAAAAAGACTGCTGCTGTCGCTGATCATTATAAGAAATTCGGCAAGGTCAAATACGTAAAAGGCGAAGGAGACATTGATGAGATATTCGGTTTGCTTTGCAAGGAAATTGATGCAAAAAAAGTAGCGTGATCATTTCATTTCGCCTGGAATAACTTCTATCAACACTTTTCTTCCGTTTCTTAACACCATCATTTTTACTTTCTGTCTCATCGTTTCTTCGGTCAATTGTTTATGCAAGTCATCCACTGTTCCGATCGAACAATCATTGAATTCAACAATAATGTCGCCGTTTTTTATTTCATTATTATAAACCGGCTGGTCAGCAACAACTTCAAAGACGTAAACACCTGTTTTCTTTTCCAGTTTATTTGCTGCGATCATCCTTTCTGTGAGATTGATAACCTGGCCGCCGATGCCAAGATAAGCGCGTCTGACCTTGCCGTGCATGATCAGTTTCCCCGCTATATATTTTGCGATATTGGATGAAACAGCAAAACATAATCCCTGGGCTGAAGCAATGGTCGCTGTATTGACTCCAATAACCTGACCCAGCGAGTTTACCAAGGGTCCGCCGGAATTTCCCGGATTCAGGGAAGCATCCGTTTGGATCACGTCATCGATCATTCTTCCATTATTTGCCCGCAAAGTTCTTCCCAATGCGCTTACCACACCGGTGGTGACCGTATGCTGCAATCCAAGGGGATTGCCGATGGCGATGGCGATCTGTCCGGCTTGCAAATTATCGGAATTGCCGAACGACAAAGCTTTCAGGCCGTTCTCATAGATCTTTAAAACAGCGATATCGGTTGACGGATCCGTCCCTTTTAGTTCAGCGCGAATTGTTCTCCCATCTGAGAGTGAGACTTTTATCTCATCCGCATTTTCTATTACATGATTATTGGTAACTATAAATCCATCAGAAGAAATAATAAAACCCGAACCAGAGCCGGGCATAATTCTTTTTTGAGCCGTTCTTTTATCTGTGACCTGTTTTTGTACCTGTATATGAACCACCGCTTCTGCAATATTGGCTACAACGCCGGTAATGGTCTTGGAATACCCATCTAACAATTCCCAATCTTGTTGAGCATGAAAGCCTATTAGTGAATAGATATTTTCCATAGAAATAAATTATTCAAAATGCTTACCAATTATTTTTTGTGACAGCGTGGCATAATGCTCATGGTCAATGCTATTTCTTTTTCAATTGAGCCAGTTTCAGATTCGCTTCCGGGCTTAAAAAAAATTCCTTTTTGCATTCCGCAGAACAAAAGCCAAGTACATAATTTTTATAATGCGCAGTATCGCCAATTCCTGCAGTTAGCGGCATCATGCAGGATGGGTCAAGCTTGTTGTCAACATCGGAAATTTTGAATTTAAATCGTGAAGAATCTTTTTTGAAAGCAGGTGAAATATATTTTGCTTCCACTTTTGGCGCGTGGTTGCAGGCGCTGAAAATAAATATGCCCAATATGATTCTTGTTGAATAAATGTTCTTTTTGAATTTCATCATAAAATATTTCTTTATAAAAGCCACAGATTTACAGATTGATCAGGATAAATCTGTGGCAAAAAAGTCACAGCGCAAAAGTTATATGCGCCATCCCACGAAACTGCATCTTGGTCTGCCCCGCGGCAAAATTCTGTACAAAAGGAGCCTGCGTGCTAATGCCCATGGCGATCTTATTAAAACCAATTTCAACGCCAGCAACTGCACTGACCGCATAACTTCCCGTGTATTGTACCGTGCTTTTATTCAAAAGATTTACATCGGTATGTTCATACATCATTCCGGCATTGGGAGAAATGGCGATCCCGTTTGTTCTGAAACGGTAATAGGCAATGCTATTGGTAGTGAATTTATTTCCGAATTTATAATCAGAAGTGTTCGTCGTTCCGATCTTATAATTAGCAGAAGTGCTCACTCCAAAAAAACCAATACGCACTGTGTATAAAGCATTCAATAGAAAATCGGTGCTCCCCGTACCTATTTGTGCATTAATATCCGCAAGCGTTGTGGTCGAATCATTGGGATTTACTTTGAATGTTCCTGTTGGCAGTTTTATCCCGCCGCCTATCCATAATGTTTGTTCAACATTCTTATTATGATTGTTCATCGCTCGTGTATGCCATAACTGATAATTCATCAGTAGCGTGATATCGCCCAATCCATTTTTAAAGGAAGTGCCGTCGTCATCTGCCTGCTTATTATAATAATATGGAACAAATGCGAGCACCTGCCATCTAGAACCGATATTCCATCCGCCCCATAATTCAATGGTGTTATAATAATTGTGGCTGAATTGGGTAAGGTCATTTGCCAGTTGTGTATGAAATTGAACGTAATGATAACGAAGGCCGATAAACTTATCTTTAAAATTGGGCAGCAAGCCCATATAGAAATTTCCACCACCGCAGCCGCAAATATCGCATGCCCGTGCGCCGCAGAATGAAATAGAAATCATGAAAATGAAAATAATCTTTTTCATAAAAATTAAATGTAGAGTTGGAGATAGCTGGTCAAAAAAGAATAATAAATGATTGTCAAATTTTTTGACAATTCATAATTGATCTCTTAGAAAAAACGGAAACAAATATTAAAATGCTCAGACAATGCCGGGCGGATGAAAGACGGGCGATAATGGAGCAGTGTATTTTTTTTCCAGATAGCCGGAGTTAAACATTTTGAAAATATTCCCGGCATGGGGATGATCGCAATCAGTATTTTCAAAAAATAAGGAGACATCAAACTTATCTTTTGAAAAAGGAAAATTGTTTTTTGAACCGTCCTCATCTTTTTGTAATTGTTTTTTCAAAAAACATTTTCCGTGGCAGCAGCAAGATGGTTTATTTCTATTCTCGCATAATGTTGCTGCGATGTATTTTTCATTCAGCCTGAAATCCAATAAAGCAATGGCTTTGCTAAATGTGGAACCTGCAATGGCAACTAGCATAATGAAGGCTGTGCATTTATGCGATATGGTGATTAATAGTTCCAGTTACGTTATTATCAGAAACACAAAGCTACGTGTTCATGAAATATATTTCATTACAACAGTCATATCTTTTAAATTAATTTTGTCCATTAACAAAACAACGAAGCCGTATGAAAAAACTGGAGAATTATATTTCTGGAAAATGGATCCAGGGCGATGGTGATGGACAACTATTATATAATGCGGTGACGGGCGATGCGATTTCTGCTGCTTCTACAAAAGGTCTGGATTTTGATGCCATATTAAAATATTCAAGATCAAAAGGCAATCCCGCATTACGCAAAATGACTTTTCATGAACGCGGCAACATGCTCAAAGCCCTTGCAGTTCATCTCCAAAAACATCTTGATCGATTTTACAGCATCAGCTATCAAACCGGGGCTACAAGAGCAGATAGCTGGATTGACATTGAAGGCGGGATCGGTAATTTATTTTCTTATGCTTCGCTGCGAAGGAAATTTTCTGATGAAAGTTTTTGCACCGATGGTGAGGGAATAAATCTGAGCAAAGGAAACTCTTTTATGGCGCAGCATATTCTCGTACCGAAAGAAGGTGTTGCCATACATATCAATGCATTCAATTTTCCGGTCTGGGGTATGCTCGAAAAAATCGCCGTGAATTTATTAGCTGGGGTCCCGGCTGTTGTGAAGCCTGCCACCATTACTTCGTTTTTAACAGAAGCGGTAGTAAGAGAAATTGCAGCATCAAGAATTCTTCCCGATGGTGCCCTGCAACTGATCTGCGGGAGTGCCGGTGATTTATTAAGTCATGTTACTTCACAGGATGTGATCACATTTACCGGGTCTGCTTCAACCGGGTTAATGCTGAAGTCACAAAAGAAGATCATGGAAGAAAATGTGCCATTCAATATGGAGGCTGATTCACTGAATTGTATTGTGCTTGGCAACGATATTGATCCCGGCATGCCTGAATGGGAAATTCTTATAAAAGAAGTAAGAAAAGAAATGACGGTTAAAGCCGGACAAAAATGTACGGCCATAAGAAGAATCTTTGTCCCGGAGAATAAGATAGAAGATGTGTGGAAAGCAATTAGCCAGGCATTATCACAGACAACAATTGGAAATCCACTGAATGAAAAAGTGCGGATGGGCTCACTTGCCGGACTATCTCAGCGCGATGAAGTGAAAAATCAAATTCACAAACTACTGGCTTCTTCGCAAATTATATACGGAACTTTGGATAGTGTTGAAACAATCGATGCTGATGCCAGCAAGGGTGCGTTTATCAGTCCCTTATTATTGCTGAATGAAAACCCTTTTTCTTCGCCAGCTTCGCATGAAGTAGAAGCATTCGGTCCGGTTTCAACGATTATGCCGTATAAGAATTTTGATGAAGCGATCGCGCTTTCTAAAAAAGGAAAAGGTTCATTGTGCAGTACCATCGTTACTGCTGATGATAAACTCGCCAGGCAATACGTCCTTGGCGCAGCAACACATCACGGAAGAATTTTAGTATTGAATGAGAACTGTGCCAAGGAAAGCACGGGTCATGGTTCTCCGCTTCCCACACTTGTTCATGGCGGGCCGGGGCGCGCAGGCGGCGGCGAAGAAATGGGGGGCATTCGCGGGGTGAAACATTATATGCAGCGGGTGGCTGTACAAGGTTCCCCGACAAGTATTACTGCCATTACCAGCCAATTTCAACAATACGCAAAAGGAAACACAAGCACGACCCATCCTTTTAAGAAATATTTTGAAGAACTGGAAATCGGGGATCAGTTGATTACAGAAAAAAGAAAAATCAGCGCTGAGGACATTGATCGTTTTGCGGATTTGAGCGGCGATCATTTTTATGCTCATCTTCAACAAACGGATTTCAAGGACACGATGTTTGAAAGACAGGTAGCACACGGATATTTTATCATGAGTGCTGCTGCCGGTTTGTTTGTTGACAGCTACAAAAAAAATCCGGTTCTTTTAAATTATGGAATTGATGAATTGCGTTTTACAAAACCGGTTTATGCAGGATCCGAAATTTATATTCGCTTCACCTGTAAGGAAAAAACTGCGCAGGATAAAAAGGAAGCATCAGATATTCCGCGAGGGATTGTAAAATGGTTGGTAGAAATTTTTGATGAAACAAATGAACTGGTTGGATTAGCAACGATATTAACGATGGTGAGAATGAAAACAGATCCAGTGCAGCTTTGATCATTCTCCCTCCACGATAAGCTGCTTTAAGTTCAATTGATCATCCAACACCACAAAATCGGCGTTGGCTCCGGGTTTTATGCTGCCAAACTGATCATCCTGTTTTAATAAACGCGCTGGATATAATGATGCCATTCGCAAAGCTTCAGGCAAAGGGATTCCCACTTTTTCAACACCGTTCTTTACACATTGCATCATGGTAAGACTTGATCCGGACAAGGTGCCGTTGGGTAAAGTGTAACGATCCTCTTTGAATACATGCTGATATTCCCCGTGCAACACCTCTGTTACCGCATCGGTGATAAAAAACAATCTTTCTTCCATTATCTTTTTGCTTATGCGAATCGATGCAAAATCGACGTGGACGCCGTCACATACCACGCTGCACATGACATCGGTATTGTCATAGATCGACCCAACCATTCCCGGTTCCCGGCCTTGAAGTGGTGACATGGCATTAAACAAATGTGTGGCTGCGGGTATGCCCTGGTAAAAACCATCGATCGCTTCCTCATAAGTAGCATTGCTATGACCGGCAGAAACAATAATATGCTGCTGCAACAACAATTCAATCACTTTTTCATCGCATTGTTCCGGAGCAATCGTCATCATCTTGATAATGCCTCTGCCTTTTTCGAATAGCATATTCACTTCTTCAACTGTTGGCTTCTTAATATATTTTTCTATGTGCGCGCCTTTCTTCAGGGGATTGATATAGGGTCCTTCCAAATGCAGGCCAAGCAGGCCTTTCCCGCCGGTCGACCAATATTCTTTAACCCGTTCAATTCCCTGCAAAAATTTTTCGATGGAATTGGTAGCCATCGTTATCATAAATTGCGTACAGCCCCCCTGTAAACAATATTCGTAGGTAGCCTCGAGAGCTTCAGTGCTGAGTTCGGCAGAAAATAATTTTCCATTGCCTCCATAGATCTGCAGATCAATAAATGCGGGCGCTAACAAATAACCATCGATATGCTGAATCCGGTAGCTGGCAGGAATTTGCTCAATGGGAACCAAATCAACTACCTTTTCATCTTTTATGAGAATTGATTTGCCCGTAACAATTTCGTGCCCGTTAAAAATTTCTTTTGCTACTAATGCCGTTGACATAACTATGGTTCAATTAAAAAATGATCAGCATCTTTCCAAAACGGAAATTTAGTTCTTACTTCCTCCAGTCTTTCTTTTTGTAAAGGGAAGGTGAAAATATCTTCGTCGTTTTGTTTTTGATATAAGATTTCTCCGAGCGGATCAATGATCATCGAATCTCCGTTGTACTGATTATTATTTCCATCATTACCCACCCTGTTTACGCCTACAACATAAACCTGATTTTCTATCGCTCTTGCCCGCAATAGACTTTTCCATGCAAGCCCGCGGGCCTGTGGCCAATTGGCAACATAGATCAAAACATCGTATTCAGGTTCTTTTCCGTTTTGACGGGCCCAGACCGGGAAACGCAGATCATAACAGATCAATAAATTTATCTTCCATCCTTTTACGGAAGCGATCAATCGTTTATCGCCTGCAGTGTATTTTTCATCTTCCCCGGCAAAAGCAAAGCGATGACGCTTGTCATAATAGCCAAATTCCCCGTTTGGCAGCATCCAGATCAACCGGTTAAAATATTTTTCCTCTTCTTTTATAATGATGCTCCCGGTGAGAATTACTTTTTTCTCGGCTGCAATTTTTTTCATCCAGGCAACGGTATTCCCATCCATTGTTTCGGCAAAAGTCTCGGGCTGTATATGAAATCCGGTGCTGAACATTTCGGGCAAAATAATGATCTCTGTTTTTTCTTTGATGCCGTATATTTTTTCAGAAAACATGGCAAGGTTGGCCGACTTATCTTCCCAGTGAAGATTGCTTTGAATGGAGGTTATGGTGAGCGTTGACATAATGGGGAAGCGTAAAGTTAATCGATTGTACCGAAGAAGAAAACTCAATTCAGATGCCGGCGATAATATTATTGATCAGTTCCTTTTCAAATCCCTTTTGTTGCAGATAATCCCAGAGTTTTCTTTTCTTAACAAAAACATTTTTTTCGGTTTTTAATGATTGCAGCTTTTTTGCCGCCTCTTTTTGAAAGGTGTGCTGATAATCTTCTTCGTTGATCTGGCTCAACGCCTTATTAATGCAATATCCACTTACACGTTTCAACTTCAATTCATTTTTAATCTTCACTTTTCCCCAATGCTTCATCCTGAATCTACCGCGGGCAAACGCAATAGCAAAACTTTCTTCATTCAAATAATTCTCTTCGATCAGCTGGGCAAGCAATTCTTCAACATCGTTCTTTTTCAAACCAAAAGAATATAATTTTTCCTTCACTTCACTATGACAGCGCTTCTGATAATCGCAATAATGTCGCGCTTTTTGCAAAGCTTCTTCTTTAGTAAGTGTTTTTTTGATCATCATTCTTTGCAAAATTATAGGTCTTAATCACAGGAAATGCACAATTGTAAAATAACGGGATTTGGGTAAAAACTGTAATTGGCTATTAACTAAAAATCAGTAGTTTCGCCCCAAACACATACTTACATGAAGTTTATCGTTTCCTCTTCTGCATTACTAAAACAACTACAACAAATAAGCGGGGTAATTAATGCAAATACGGTATTACCGATTTTAGAGGATTTTTTATTTGAAGTTGAAAAAAATAAATTAACGATCATCGCAACCGATCTGGAAACCGTGATGAAAGTGAGCCTGGAAGCAGAAGCAAAAGAAACGGGCAAGGTTTGTATTCCTGCAAAAATTTTAATTGACTCATTAAAAAATATTCCGGACCAGCCGCTTACTTTTAATATCGACAAACATTTTGCCGTTGAGCTCACCAGCGATAATGGCAAATACAAAGTGATGGGTGAGAATCCTGATAATTTTCCAAAAGAGCCCACGGCTGATGAAACGTCTTCATTCACGACCACCTCTTCTGTATTGGTAACAGCGATTAATAAAACGCTTTTTGCGGTAAGCAATGATGATCTTCGCCCGGCAATGACGGGCGTGTTCTTTGAAATGGATAAAAAAGGTTTGCAGTTCGTGGCGACAGATGCGCATCGTTTGGTGAAATATAAAAGAACGGATGTAAGCTGTCCGAAAAATGATTCATTGATCGTTCCAAAAAAACCCTTGAATTTATTAAAGACTGCCTTACCGGATAATGAAGATGAGATCACCATCAGCTATAACATCAATCATTTGTTCGTTCATCACGGAACGACGCAACTGAGTTGCCGCCTGATCGACGCCAGGTTCCCGGATTATAAAGTGGTGATTCCTATGGACAATCCATATAAACTTACCGTAAGTCGCACAGATTTTCAAAGTGCATTAAGGCGTGTGAGTATTTTCAGTAACAAAAGCACCAACCAGGTTGTATTGAATATCCAGGGGAGCGAATTACAATTGGCTGCGCAGGATGTCGATTTTTCTTTTGAAGGAACGGAAAGAATGAAATGCCAATATAATGGCGAAGATCTTTCCATTGCTTTTAATGCGCGGTTTTTGATTGAAATATTAAACGCAACAGATTCCGGAGAAATAAAAATGGAATTATCAACACCCACGAAGGCAGGGATTATCAAACCAACAGAACAGGAAGAAAATGAAGAGCTGATGATGCTGGTCATGCCATTAATGCTGAATGCCTGATTAAAATTTGTTCCATAAAATGATATGCCCGCAAATTGCGGGCTTTTTTATTTAAATTGAATCATGAATTTTGTACAGGTTCGTTCATTTGACAATTACATTTCAGCCAACATCATGCAGGGCAAACTGGAAGCTGAAGGAATTTATTGCTATTTGGCGGATGATAATACTTCCACCATTTTCCCGGTCCTTTCAAACCCTATCGGAGGGATCAAATTAATGGTTGCTGAAAATGACGTGCGTGATGCGGAGGCCGTTCTTTCCGGATTTGATGCTGAATATAAACAAACATTGACTTGCCCAAAATGTGGTTCTCAACATGTAGAGTACATTGCAAAATCAAACCCCGCAAACTGGCTTTCGGCAATACTTTTTTGGGTGTTGGGAAATTATGCTATTGCATCGGAACAAACCTATCATTGTTATGATTGCGGATTTGAATTTGAAGAGCTTCCTGATAGAGCTTTAGAAACGGAGTAAAAATAAGAGCAAGATCTTGAAATATTTATTCTTCATTTTATTTTTCATAACATCCTGTTCAATAATCGGGCAGCGCAGTATAAATTTCACGCCGGCCGCTTATGCAAATAAATTTTCTGTAAATATCGCGCCCGTTTTAAGAATTCAGGAAGGTGACACCATAAAAACAGAAACGGTTGATGCCTCTGGTGCAGATAAAAACGGGAATAAAAAAGCGCGTGGCGGAAATCCGTTGACCGGGCCCTTTTATATTGAAAATGCCGTTGCTGGCGATGTAGTTGCCATTACTTTTATCAAGATCGCTTTGAATCGTGCGGATGCATTTACAACAGAAAATTTTGTACCAAGAAGTTTGCCAAAAGAAATCACTGCACAATTCAAAAAACCGAAAATCATTAAATGGAAATTGGACTTTAAAAATAATTTCGCTTCGCCGGATACTGCTTATGAGCATCTGCATTTATTTAAGGTTCCGCTAAATCCTTTTTTAGGATGTGTTGGCGTTGCTCCCTCAAATAATCAAAATGAGATACTCAGTTTTTTCCAGGGCAGTTTTGGGGGTAACCTTGATTTTAGTGCAGTAAAGCAATCATCAACAATTTATTTACCTGTTTTTCACGATGGCGCATTTTTATTTTTAGGAGACGGGCATGCAGCGCAGGGTGATGGCGAGTTGGCGGGTAATGCTCTGGAAACTTCGATGGATGTTGTGTTTACGGTGAAGATAATAAAGTCTCCCGCGCACCGTCCAGACTTTCCGAGAGTAGAGGATTCAAATTATATCATGGCGATGGGAGTAGATAAGAGTTTAGATGATGCACTAAAATCTTCGACGCATAATTTGCTGGACTGGTTGCAAGCAGATTATCATCTCTCCCTGCAGGAAGCATCGCAGGTCATCAGTACTTCTGTTGAATATGTAATTGCAGAAATTGCCGATCCTGAAGTTGAAATTGTTGCCAAGATCAAAAAAGAGATTCTGAAGGGATTGAAAAAACAATAAGGACTTTCTTCTCCTTTATCATTTTCCTGTCTCAGTAATAAAGAGTAAATTTCCTTTGTAATCCACAAGGATATTATGGAAAATCTTATCCATTTTTTTGAGCATATTCAGTCCTGGCAACGCACAATGATTTTAGCGATCGGAATTATTTTTTTTTGGATCCTTGAAGGAATTATTCCGCTTGTGCGTTTCCACTACAAAAAATATCGTCACGCCGGTTTGAACCTGTTCTTCACGCTTACTACCATAATCATCAATTTCGGATTTGCCTCTTTTATTGTTAAAGGAAGCGATTATACGAGTCAGCACAAATTCGGTTTGTTGTATTTATTGAATTTGCCTTTGTGGATATTCATATTGATCGGATTGATGATAATGGATTTTGTAGGCGCGTGGTTGATCCATTGGATCGAACATAAAATAAAATGGATGTGGAAATTCCATATCATTCATCATGCGGACACCTGGGTTGACACAACAACGGCCAATCGTCATCATCCTGGCGAAAGTGTTTTCCGCGCTGTGTTCACCTTATTTGCCGTGGTGATTGTTGGTGCACCGATGTGGCTGGTTTTTTTATATCAATCATTGTCGGTGCTATTCGCACAATTCAATCATGCAAATATTTCTTTGCCAAAATGGATCGATAATGCAATTGCCCTGATTTTTGTTTCGCCTGATATGCATAAGGTGCACCACCATTATGTACAACCCTTAACGGATACCAACTACGGGAATATTTTTTCTTTCTGGGATAGGATTTTTGGCAGTTTTGTTTACGTAAAAGACACAGGCTCCTTAAAATACGGGATCGATATTTATATGAAAGAAGAAGAAAATAACCGGGCGATAAAACTCTTGCAGATCCCCTTTGACCAGTATCGTCCGCCGGCTGGCGCAAAATTCAGCGAGAAAATCTAATACTGGTCAAAGTGTCCCTATTGCTGTTGTTGCATCATCTCCATATATCTCCTGTAAGAATTTTCATTCACCCCGGTTCTTGTTGGCTGAGGAGTTAATATGGTTGCTGTTTCTTCGATCGTTCTACCATCTTCATAAGAAACCGAAACACCAACTTCCAGTGTGTGATTTGATGTTCCTTTATACGTTCCTTTTACAGGCGAACAATCGCTGAAATTTCTTCCTACTGCCAACCGGACATGGCGGTCATTGGTAATGCAATTATTTGTCGGATCCAACCCAAGCCAGCCGTATGCGGGAATATATGCTTCAACCCAGGCGTGTGTTGCGCCTTCGCCGCGCATGCCATTCTTATTGGGACAAATATAACCACTCACATATCGGGCAGGGACATTTATAAGACGCAGCATTACCAGGAGAATATGCGCAAAATCCTGGCAAACACCCGCTTTCAATTTCCACACTTCTTCCAATGTGGTTTCCACGCTCGTAATTCCTTTTATGTATTTGAAATTTGAGAATACATAATCAGTGAGTTTTTGTGCTGAGACAAAAGGCGTTAGTATTTTAAATTGTTCTTTGTCCGCAATATTTTTCACTTCTTCCAATGCATTAAAAAACTCCGGATTCAAAAAATCAATAAAGTCGGGTTTATTGGCGATCTGGTATAAATGATTCCATTGCTCATGAAAATCTTCATCATCTTTGGGCAATGCTTTTGGTTTTGTGATCAGCTCCACTTTTGAATCAATCACCAGTTCATGATGCGGCTCCGCATGCATAAAAGAACCCACTTCATTGCCATAATAATCCTTATAGATCTCTACATAAGGATCTCCGGTTATTAATAACTCCTGCTTTAGCACTTCCTGAAATTCATCCTGTATCGGGAACAAAACAATTTGATTGGCGCTGTCTCTTACCGGAGCTTCGTAGGTGTATTTTGTTACGTGGTGAATCTTAAATCGAGGCATTAAAAAATATGTACTGAGTTAGAATACTATTGGTTTTCAAAAATAAGAAATTGTGATTTATAAATACGCGAAATAATATTGATCGAGCGCATTGGCAACCTCATACAATTCTTCGCGAATACCGGTGAGGTATGCATGCAATCCCTGATGCATTATTGTTTCCACGGTTGAATATTTCACCCTGCTTCTTATTTTGCCGATCAGGAATTCTATTTTTTGAAACCCTTCGGCGTTCTTTTGGTTTTTTAATCTTTCGAAATAGGTGTACAGGCGCTGCACAGAATAATTTACCGAGCGGGGAAAATTTTCATCCAGCACAATTTGCTCAACCACATTCTTTGCTTCAAAGCCGCTGCGATAGGTTTTTAAATACAATTCATATCCGGAAATTGATAAGAGCAAATATTTCCAGTAGGTGGTGTCCGTTTTGGTGAAATCGAAATCCCTGTCACTAAACTTCACGTCTAAAATATCGGCAGATTGAACCCCTCTTTCTAAAAACTTGCCAATATTCAAAAACGCATATCCTTCGCCGCGCGACATGGTAATGTCTGCAGTTCCGTAATACAATAACCCATGTTTGATGAGTGTATCCAAAATGGTTACCGGGTCTTCTTTATGCAACCATTGCACAAGCTGCTCATCACGAACGGCATGATAAAAATCGTTCAGGCATTGCCATAATTCTTTGGTGATATTATCCTGAACGCTTCTTGCGTTTTCCCTTGCCTTTGTCAGAATGTTTAAAACCGAATTCGGATTCTCTTTATCGGTGACCATGTATTGCAAGACCGCGCGGGAATGATGCTCGATCGCATTTGCCTGTTCTTCTTCCAGGTAGGTGAAGATATGCAGCACCGGTTTCCAGGAAAACTCATTTATATCATCCTGCGATGAAGCATAATTAATTTTCAACATGCGCAAAATGCCGTCGCTTCTTTCCATGTAGCGACTCATCCAGTATAAACTATCCGCGACTCTGCTTAGCATTATTTTTTTTAATTTCTCAATTTGAAAATGGCTCAATCATACAATAGATCAAAGCACCCTTGAACAATTCAGGTATGGGGTCATTGATTTATCCCGCCAACACCCATGTATCCTTGCTTCCGCCGCCCTGGGATGAGTTCACCACCAGCGAACCTTCGCGCAGTGCAACTCTTGTTAATCCACCCGGCACAATTTGAATTCCCTCTGGTCCGCATAATGCATAAGGCCGCAGATCGACACGGCGTGGTTGCAATTTTCCATTCATATAACAAGGCGACGATGATAAACTAATAATGGGCTGCGCAATATATTCGCGCGTATTTTTTAAGATTTCCACTTTATATCTTAATATTTCTTCCTCACTGGCGGTATGTCCCATCAGCATTCCATAACCGCCGCTCTCATTTGTTTTTTTGATAACCATTTTATTCATGTTCCCAAAAACATATTCCCGCTCTTCAAGATTATCTAAGTGATAGGTTGGAACATTTTTTAAAATGGGTTCTTCATTCAAATAATACCTTATCATCGATGGAACGTAGGTATAAATGGCTTTATCATCTGCAACGCCATTGCCAATGGAGTTTACGATAGCTACATTCCCTTTTCTATAGGCACTCATGATCCCTGCAACACCAAGCATGCTTCCCGGATTAAAAACAACAGGATCCAAAAATTCATCATCGACTCTTCTGTAAATAACGTCCACCTGCTGGAGGCCGGAGGTGGTTTTCATGTATACCCGGTGGTTGGAGACCACGAGATCGCGGCCTTCAACCAACTCCACCCCCATTAATCTTGCCAATGTGGTGTGTTCAAAATAGGCAGAATTATAAATCCCCGGGGTCAATAATACAATGGTGGGATTATTGATCGGCCGCGGCGATAATGAGACAAGGTTCCTGTGTAAAATATTGGTGTACTCTGTTACGCTACGGACATTATTTTTTGGTAGCAGATCAGGAAAGATCCTTTTTGTTATCTCTCTGTTCTCAAGCATATAACTAACCCCGCTGGGTGTACGTAAATTATCTTCAAGAATGTAAAATGAGCCGTCGTTATTTCTGATCAGGTCAATTCCGGCAATATGTACATAAATATTATATGGAACAGGAAAGTTATGCATCTCACGCAGATAATGCGGGCAACTATAAATCATTTCGACCGGGACCACGCCATCTTTGAGAATGAATTGTTCATTGTAAACATCTTTTAAAAAAAGATTCAGCGCCTTGAGTCTTTGTTTGATCCCTTCTTCAATATATTTCCATTCCGCCGCAGTGATGATGCGCGGAATAATATCAAAAGGAAATATCTTTTCAATGCCTTCGCCGCTGCTGTAAACGGTAAAAGTAATTCCCTGGCTCATGAACAATCGTTTCGCCAGTTCTTCTTTTCGATTCAGTTCATCAACGTTCAGTTGTTGCATAAATTCAACAACGCCTTTGTATTGCTCCCGCACAGCAGTATCCTTGTACATTTCATCCCATGTACCGGAATCGACAAAATAAGTATTGAGCAATTCGGTTGTTTGCATGAATATTTTTTTTGAAACGCGAAGAGTTTTTGGCAGGCTATCGTTCAGTATGATAAATATAGAAAATAAATCGGCAACGGCAACGCAGAAAAATTTTTTTTGACAGCATTGAATTATTATTCAATGCCCAATTCTTTCTGAATATTTTCAAGCGACTTTCCCTTTGTTTCCGGAAGGAATTTCAGCACAAAAAACAGATGCAGTAGCATCATGGCGCTATAAAAAACAAATGAATAAAAACCGCCATTGGCGCTGCCTTCAACAATGATCGGAAAGGTCCAGGAAATAATAGCTGCCATTATCCAATGCGTGAAACTTCCCAGAGAGCCGCCCTGGGAGCGAACCGAATTTGGAAAGATCTCCGAAATAAATACCCAGATAACGGCGCCCTGGGAAAATGCAAAGAATGC
>JAJPKJ010000047.1 GCA_021323755.1 Chitinophagales bacterium
ATTACAAAATTTCCTAAAATCAAAAAATAACCTATCATGCCCCACATAAAAGTAGATAATAACCTGGCCGGAATTCGCGGATTAATGGCCTTCCGCCCTGAAACTGCGGAACCCATGGGCGCACTGGCCAATGCATTGCTGCGTGATACCGATGGGTTAACTCCCGCAGAACGCGAATTGATCGCCACACATGTCTCTTACTTAAATGATTGCTTTTATTGTCATCATTCGCATGGAGAAATTGCCTGCTGTTATTTGAACGGTGATAGAGAATTGGTGGACCAGGTGAGAAAAGATTATCAGCATGCAGATATTTCTGATAAATTGAAATCATTATTAAACATTGCTGGCAAAGTTCAACAAGGTGGCAAGCATGTAACCGATGATGATGTTGAAAATGCACGTAAACATGGAGCAACAGATAAAGATATTCATGATGCAGTATTGATCGCGGCTGCGTTCTGTATGTTCAATCGTTATGTTGACGGCCTGGCTGCCAACACACCAACCGATCTCAGCACTTATCCGCCACGCGCAAAACAAGTTGCAGAAAAAGGTTATGGCAACCATATTTTTTCTGGTTACCAGCCGATCGCCATAAAAGAAAAAATTTAAAGATTGAAAAAACTTGCGTCCATATTGTTATTGGCAGTCTTATTGTTTAACTGGTTTGGATACCGGCTCATGATCCATTCTTTACATAATGAGGCCGACAGACGATTAGAAAATCAACTGGACAATAACAACTATGAAGGATCCGAATTGATGAGCATTAAAATTCCTGCTACTTGTCTTCCTTATTATACCAATTCGAAGCATTTTGAACGCACAAATGGACAAATAGAAATTGATGGACAGTCATATAATTTTGTAAAATGGCGCATGTATAATGACAGTGTCGAACTATTTTATATTCCCAATCACACAACTACAAAACTTTTAACGGCAAAAAATGAATTTTTTAAATTGGTGAATGATCTCCAACACAGCAATCAGCCTAAAAAAAATGTTTATAATTTCTTAGGCGATTATGAACTGCTGGAGTCCTTTAAAATTCATAATAACAATTTTATTTCCTTTAATACCTCAATTTATTATCAGGCAGATCTCGCTTTTCATTTTCCTGCTGTATTAGAAAACCCACCGGAACGCTGTTGATTTCATAAAAATTGATTCTCATCCTGCTTTTCAAGAACAATTATTGTTTTGGAAAGACAACTTATTATTTAAAGACCAAAACTTACGCAATGAAAAAAAGTTTATTTTATGTAACTGCATTGTTTCTATTTTTAGTGGCTTCTCAATTTGCGAACGCACAAAATAAAACGATCGTCGGAAAAGTTACAGACGCAACAGGTGCTCCGGTAATCGGCGCCAATATTATTGTGCGACAATCTACATTAGGAACTACGACTGATGCTGAAGGAGAATTCAGACTATCGGTTCCCGCAAATGCCATCATCACCATCAGCTATTCCGGTTTTAAATCCCAAATCATAAAAGCAGAAACATTTAATGGTTATCTGAATTTAAAGCTGGAAGAAGATGTAGCACACCTTGATGAGATCGTGGTAACCGGACTAGCTACTTCTGTTAAGAGAAGAAACCTCGCTAACGCAGTGGCAACAATATCTTCAAAAGAATTAAATGGCGTTGCTCCTGCCCAAACGTTTGATGCTGCGCTGGAAGGAAAAATTCCGGGCGCATATATCAATGCAAATACCGGCGCTCCAGGTGGCGGCATTTCTGTAAAACTACGCGGTGTTACTTCTGTTTATGGGAACACCCAACCACTATATGTTGTCGATGGAGTCTTTGTAGACAATTCTTCGACATCAGGAGGTCTCAATGTGGTCACTTCTGCACTGGCAAACGGCGCTCCCACTTCTAATGCCAACGGCGGAACCCAGGATAATCCTTCCAGTCGCATAGCAGACCTTCGTGCAGAAGATATCGAGAATGTGGAAATTTTAAAAGGCGCTTCTGCCGCTGCTATATATGGATCAAAAGCGGCAGGCGGCGTCGTGCTCATTACTACCAAAAGAGGAAAAGAAGGAAGAACGAAGATCTCAGTTTCACAGGATATTGGTTTTATCAAAGTGCGTAAACTTTTGGGAGTTCGTCAATTCAATCAGGCAAGAGCTTCCAGTTTATCCAGCGATAGCGCAACGGGCGTTTTACTCGGCCAAGAATTTCTTGCAGCACAATCAAAAGGTCAAATTTATGATTATGAAAAAGAAGTCTTTGGCAACACCGGATTTGCCAGGAATACTTTGCTGAGTGTTAGTGGCGGCAACAATAGAACTACTTTCTATTTTTCTGCAGCAACAAAAGATGAAGGAGGAATTGTAAAAAATACTGGTTACAAAAATTCAAGTTTGAGATTGAACGTCGATCACCACATCAATGAAAATATAAAGATTGGTGTGTACACCAATTATATCAATTCATCTGCAGACAGGGGATTAACGGGCAACGATAATGCCGGAGTTTCATTAGGCATTGCGCTTTCATCAACACCGAGCTTTGCACAATTGCATGATTCCGCGGGTGTCTTTCCAAACAATCCCTTTGCAGCATCCAACCCTTTACAAACAATTGCTTTGATGACAAATAATGAAACAGTGAACCGTTTCATTACCGGCTTAAACATCGAAGCCACACTCCAAAAAAGCAAAAGCAGCGTAACTAAATTGATCGGAAAAGGTGGTTTTGATTTTTACAACCTGCAAACAAGCGCTATTTTTCCGAGTATTTTGCAATTCCAGGCAATCAATAAAGGCACCTCAGTGGCAGGTTTCACCAGCAACTTAAATGTCAATTATATTTTTTCATTGGTAAATACTTTTTCTCCTTCCGATAAGCTCACGTTCACTACCTCGGCGGGAATTACCCAGGAAACCGGCGATTATAATAATGTCCTGAATGTCGCAACACAATTAATATCAGGACAAACAAATATTAATGAAGGCGGCGCACTGAACGGAACACAAACAAGAATAAAATATCTCAACGGAGGCATTTTTGTCCAGGAAGAAGCAAACATCAACGATGCACTTACCCTAACAGGAGGTGTCCGTTTTGACAGATCTTCCAATAACGGCGATGTTGCAAAATATTATGTTTATCCGAAAGCAGGCATTTCATGGAATCTGACCAGAATGGATTTTATGAAAGGAGACTTCTTTGATAACCTCAAAATTCGCGCTGCTTATGGACAGGCAAATAATGTTCCTGCTTACGGAAGTAAATTCACCGCATTCAATATTTCAAATATCTCCGGTAACTCAGGATTGATAGTAAATCAACAACAAGGTCAACCGGATATTAAACCCGAAAGACAAATTGAATTTGAAACAGGAATCGATTTTAGCATCTTAAAAGGAAGGCTTGGATTTGAATTCACCTATTATCATAAAGATATTTATGACTTCCTGATGCAAAGCAATCCGCCCTCATCCTCAGGCTTTACAAGCGCATGGGCAAATGCCGGCAACCTGCGCAACCAGGGTGTTGAATTGGGATTGAACGCACGGGTGGTAGAAAACAGATCAGTGGTTTGGAACACGGGTATTAATTTTTGGTTTAACAGATCATTAGTCACAAAACTTACCATCCCATCAGTTCCACAAGGATCCTTTGGATATGTGCTCGGCACTTTTCAAATACAACAGGGAAAATCTGCAACACAAATTCTTGGTCTTGATGGAAACGGTGGTGTAAGCAGATTGGGTGATGCGGAACCAACATTCCAGGTAAGTTCATATAATGAAATTACTTTTTTCAACAAACTGAGTTTACGATTCTTATTGCATTGGAAACAAGGCGGACAAAATATCAATCTAACCAATCTTGAAAATGATTTTGGTGGTACAAGCGCAGATTTCGATAAAGTAACAAACAAACTCGGGGTCCCTGATGGTATTTACAGAATCATGCAGGTAGGAACAGATGCGCATGAATTTGTGCAAACTGCCAGTTACCTGCGTGTTCGCGAAATTGGTTTGTATTATTCTTTTACCAAATTACCCGTGGATTATGTGAAAGGAATTCGAATCGGTGTTTCACTCAACAATTTTATCACCATCACAAAATACAGATCTTATGACCCGGAAGTATCAAATTTTGGAACAGGATTTTCCAGTGGTGTAGATGTTGATCCTTATCCTGCAACAAAACGCGCCGACTTCCACATTTCATTAGATTTTTAATTGAAAAAAATAAATTTATGAAAAAGAACATTTTTATATATACGGTATTTTTGTTGGGTTTGTTTTCGCTCTTGTCTTCCTGCAAAAAAGATTACGGCGATTTGAACAGCGCAACAGTTGAAAGTTTTACCGCAAATGCATCTGCGAGCGAATTGAATAATCTTGTCAGCGGAACTGAATCAGGAATGCGCAATAACCTGGCGCTATATCTCGACGATATTGGCATTATCGGCAGGGAAATGTATCATTTCTCAGGCTCGGAGCCCAGATATGTTACTGATCTGCTTGGCGGCGGCGGCGCAACATTGAGCAACAGTAATTTTTATATTACCAATCCATGGGCATCAAGATACACGGTAGTAAAAAATTGCAATGTTCTTATTGAAGCAGCAACCAATTCAACGTTAATCAATGCATCACAAAAAAGCGGTTACCTTGGTTTTGCCAGAACCATTAAAGCGTACCAGCTTTTGATGAATCTAAATCTCACTTATAACGATTCCATACGCATTGACGTCAGTGATCCAAATCACTTAGGACCTTTTGTGGATTATACGGATGCGCTTGCTGCTATTTCTTCTTTGCTGGATTCAGCAAAAAATGATCTAAGCACCGCAACTATTTCTTTTACACTTGCCGGATTTGGAAGTTATGGAGATGCATCAGGGTTGACAAAATTCAATCGTGCGCTTGCGGCGAGAGTAGCTGTCTATCAAGGCAACTGGACTGCCGCTTTAAGCGATCTGACTCAGTCTTTTTTTAATCTTACCGGCAATTTCAACGATGGTGTTTTTAACGTATTCGGAACAGGCTCCGGAGATCAGCTGAATGGATTCTTCATTCCGCAAAATCAAACAGGTGAAGTGCGTGTTGCACATCCCTCTTTTGAAACTGATATTGAAGCCGGTGATGACAGGATCAATAAAGCCAGTTTGCGCGATGCCGTTGCATCACTTGACGGGCTCAGCAGCGACCGCGATGTTTGGGTTTATACATCAAGCACGGCACCAATTCCGATAATTCGAAACGAAGAATTGATATTGATCTACGCTGAAGCAAATATTCAGAATAATGATCTTCCCGATGCAGTTACCGCTATTAATAAAATAAGAGAAGGGCATAATCTTGCAGATTACAGCGGAACCTTTTCGCAGCCCGCATTAACAACTGAAATGCTTAACCAGAGAAGATTTTCACTTTACTGTGAAGGACATCGATGGTTAGATCTGCGCAGGTATAATTTGCTCAGCGAATTACCACTTGATAGAAGCGGCGATCAGGTCTGGACAGAATTTCCATTACCTGTTTCCGAACAACAATAAATTGATTTTAAGATCTGACAGGTATTGATAACCTGTCAGATCTTCTATAAATGAAACTGATCTTCAAAAAAACAATTAAAGAAATATGGACATCAGATTTCGGAGATACATCAACACCGCACTCATTCTCGGTCCGATGACATTCATCATGGCATTTATTGGAGTGACGAGAAATTTTGGTTTGCATTCGGGTTGTATCATAAAGATTGTTGCAACCTGGCTAACCATGTTTCCCATTGCATTTATTTGCGGCTTGATCATTATCCCAACTGCAAACAAACTCACCAGCAAGATAAAATTCAATGAGCCAAGGGAACAATAATGATATAAGATTGGAATGAATAAAAGATATCCGGGATTTGGCAGATACATTCATAGATAAGAGCTATTTTTAGTAACCGTGTAAAAATTAATTATTGAAATTAAAGCGCAAAATACCTGTCCTCTATTTTACATTCTTAACCATAGTACTTGTCTCCTGGCTATTATATGTGAGGCATATTGATCTGTTTACGCTTTATGCCAAACGTTGGCCGGCAGCGCTCACCATGATATTCGGTTCTTTCATTGCCGGATCAAGCCCGGAAGGAAGCGCGGCAATTTCTTATCCCATCTTCACCTTAATCCTGAACATACCTCCGGCGGTGGCGCGCAATTTTTCTTTTGCCATACAAAGCATCGGAATGACATCGGCAACATTGCTGATCTTAGGACTAAGAATTAAAGTAGAATGGAACTATATAAAGTTCGTTACCCTGGGCGGCATATTCGGGTTGGTTTTTGGCACTTATGAAATTGTGCCATTGGTATCGCCGATCATGGCTAAATTATTCTTTGTTTCATTATGGCTGAGTTTTGGAATTGCATTATGGCGCGAGAACCGGCATCCATCACGCAAAGTGTTTGATGAAATATCAAACTTCAAATCTTCAGATAAAACAAGATTGATCGTGTTCGGTTTTATCGGCGGAATAATTTCGGCCTTATTCGGAACAGGCATTAATATTTTCACCTATTGCATCATGACGATCTATTATGGTGTGTCGGAGAAAGTAGCAACCCCATCATCGGTAATCATCATGACCATTGAAACCATCCTGGGTTTTTTTCTCCACGCACTCATAGTGAAAGATTTTCAGCCCGCCGCTTTTGAAATGTGGATCGCCTGCGTTCCGCTGGTTGCTTTTTTTGCACCACTGGGAGCTTATGTTATCAGTAAATTACCAAGAAGACGAATTGCGCAGTTTCTTTACATTATTTTATTTGTTCAGTTTTTTGGAGCGATGTGGGTGATAAAACCCGGCGCTGCAAAGCTTATTATGTGTGCCATCGTTTTAACAGCAGGAATTTTTTTATTCACTTATCTGGCAAGAGCAGGGAAAAGCAATGCAGCTGCGGCTGCAAAATAATAGGGGGAAATTGATTTGTATGTTGACTATAATAAATATTTTTTTCGAAATAGATCATAATTTTATTATTCACTTTAAAATAAAACTGTATGGCAGAAAATGATGAATTGGTTTTAAAAAATCAGGATTACATTCTTGAAAACCAAAAAACAATAAAAGACAACCAGGGCGCAATTGTTGAAAATCAAAAAGCGATCAAAGATAACCAGGCTTCCATCCTTGGAAATCAAAAAGGATTAAAAGGAAACCAGGGAACGATCGTTAAGAACCAGGCAGCAATAAAAACAAATCAGTCCGCTATCCTAAAAAATCAGAGTGTAATTAAAACAAATCAGGCGAGCATTTTAAAGAATCAGCAGGTGATCATAAAAAATCAATCGGCTATTCTTGCCAATCAAAAAAGTTTGAAAGCAATTGTCAAAAACCAGGAAACGATTCTTAAACTACTAAAGAAAAAATGATCGCTGCCCCTTTCAAATAAGGACATCAATTCTAAAAAAAAACAATGAACAAAAAAATTCATTGTTTTTTTTTACACCAGATCAATACCGCTCCTACTGAATTTATCAATTAAATGAACTGTAGTTGGTTAATGGAGTTCCCCGATTTGAGTCCGAATTCCCATTATTATTTAAGTTTCACCGGTAATTTCAATCCAAAAAATTTCTCATCCCCATTCTTTATTTTCCCAGCGTAATTTTCATTACCTTTTAGCAATAATATTCATCAAATGAAAACAATTCTAGTGGCCACCGATTTTTCTGCGGTTTCTCGAAATGCAACAGTTTATGCTGCACAGTTGGCCAAGGCTTTGGGCGCCAAAATAATTTTATTTCATACCTATAATATACCAACAACCGTAATGGATATCGCCTTTATGATGGTATCTGTTGAAGAGATGCAAAAAGAAAATGAAGACCGCATAAAAAAAGATGCTGACAGATTATTTGCAAGCTTCGGAGTGGAAGTTGAATGGTTAGTGCGAATCGGCATACCCTCCGATGAGATCAAAATTCTTGCTGATGAAAAAAATGCCGATCTGATAATAATGGCGGTCTCCGGCGAAGGAGCATCAAACAAATTTATTGGAAGCACCACTTTGAATACTTTGCAAAAATCAAAACAACCTGTACTAACAATTCCGCATAATGCAAACTTTAATAAAATAAGTAAGGTAATCTATGCAACCGATCTGTCTTATTTGGCGAAACCAGAATTATTTCTTGTCTTATTTAAGATCATTAAAGTCTTTGGCGCAAATTTGCACGTTCTTCACATCCAGGTTCCCGGGAAAAAACTGGAAGAAGAAGCAAACGCCAAACAAAAATTAGATGCCCTTTTCCAGGACATCGATCATGAATTCAGCATAATGGATGCAGAAAGCATCATGCTTGGAATCAATCAATTCTCTCAAAAAAATAAACCCGATCTATTGGTAATGACCGCTCACAAACACAATTTTTTAGAAAGAATCTTTGGAAAGAATTATACCCGGGAAATGCTTCATGAAACAACAATTCCTTTACTTGTTTTGCACGACAAAGAGTAGTCAATATCTTTTTCAATAATGCTCCTGGTATTCCCATTTTCATCCCGATTTCTTATAAAAAATATCTTACCTTTGCAACCCATAAAAAAATTTGATCAAACAAGTGGTGCACGAATAAACTTATTATTATGGCTACAATTACAAGAGAAAATATCGGTTTGCTGAATGACAAGATTACAGTGAAGGTTGAAAAAAGTGATTACCTGCCATCTTTTGAAAAATCGTTGAAACAATACAGCAAACAGGCAAATATTCCGGGTTTTCGCAAAGGAATGGTTCCGGCGAGTTTGGTAAAAAAAATGTATGGTAATTCTGTTTTTACGGATGAAGTATTGCGCTCCGTTGAAAAAGAACTCACTACCTATGTTACCAATGAGAAATTGGAGATTTTCGCGCAGCCATTACCGTTAGCGGAGAATGACGCCCGTAATATTGACATGAGCAATCCATCCGATTATGCTTTTGCATTTGAGGTCGGGTTGAAACCTGAGTTCGCACTTGCAGATTTGAGCAAAGCCGCGCTTACCAAATACAAAATTCTGGTGACGGATGAAATGATCGATGCAGAACTGGAAAGATTACAAATTCGTCATGGGAAAATGACCGAACCCGAGACCGTTACCGGTGATGATAATGTGCTGAACGTGACTTTTACAGAAAGCGACGCAGCTGGAGAGTCCGTGGAAAATGGGATCGTAAAGGACAATTCTTTACTGGTAAAATATTTTAGCGAATCATTTCGCAAAAACTGGATCGGAAAAAAGAAAGATGATTTTGTTATCCTGCAATTATCAACTGCCTTTGACGAAAAAGAAAGAGAATGGATATTGACCGATCTTGGATTTGCAAAAGATGATACAACGGCTGCTGAAAAATATTTCAAAGTAATTCTTACGAAATTGGGATTTGTTGAAAAGTCTGAGTTAAATGAAGAATTTTTCAAAACGATATTTCCGGACAAGGAAATAAAAACTGAAGAGGAATTTCGCAATGCAATAAAAGAAGAAATTCAAAACTCCTGGAACAATCAAACAAAAAATCAATTACAACATAGCATCTATCATCTTTTATTAGATGACACAAAAATTGAATTCCCCGAAGAATTTCTGAAACGCTGGCTGGCAACAAGCGGAGAAAAACCAAAACAACCGGAAGAAGTAGAAAACGAATTCCCTGTTTTCACCAATCAGTTAAAATGGACTTTGATTCTTGATAAAGTTATTCGTGATAATCATATTGATGTTTCTGCAGATGATATCAAAGCATTTGCAAAACAACAATTATTCAGCTATATGGGCGGACAAGTTGTTGATGAAAATCAACCCTGGGTTACAGATTACATTAATCGTATGGCACAGGACAAGCGTTTTGTGGAAGACGCCGTTCATCGCATTCAAACAGATAAAGTCTTGAATTGGGCAGAAACGCAAACTCATCCAACAGAAAAAGAGATCAGCCGCGAAGAGTTTGAAGAAATGCAAAACCAACATCAGCACCATCATCATTAGTTTTTGGATTTCAGTTTTTAGTTTGCCGTTCTGATCTTGGTTTATTCTTTAAAAATTTCTTTTTGGTTTTTATCCAAGGCACCGAATAAAGGACCCTCAGACCCTAACCTAAAAACCATCAACTTTCTGCAAGTCTGTCAGTTTTTTGGCAGTTTCAAAGTTTGGACAGAGATTTGAAAGAAATAGTCTTTATTCTAAATCTAAATCCGAACATAGTTATATGAAATTTCAAAACGAGTTTGAAAAGTATGCAATAAAGCATAGAGGTATTTCCAGTAATACCTTAAACGACTACAACAAGTACGAAGTAACAAATCTCACCCCCAACATTATTGAAGAACGCCCGATGAATGTAGCTGTGATGGACGTTTACAGCCGATTGATGATGGACCGAATCATATTTTTAGGATACCCCATCAATGATGAGGTTGCCAATATCGTTATTGCGCAATTATTATTCCTGGATAGCACAGATCGGCACCGCGACATTCAGATGTATATCAATTGCCCCGGCGGCAGTGTATATTCAGGTTTAGGCATGTATGATACGATGCAATATGTCAGCCCCGATATTTCAACAATTTGTATTGGCATGGCAGCTTCTATGGGTTCAGTGCTGTTGACCGCCGGTACAAAAGGAAAGCGCACCGCACTTAAACACAGCCGAATCATGATTCATCAACCCACAGGCGCAATAGGCGGACAGGCGAGCGATATTGAGATCACGGTTAATGAGATCAAAAAAGTAAAAAAAGAACTGCACGATATTTATGCGATCCATACCGGAAAAACTTCCAAACAACTGGAGAAGGATATGGATCGGGATTATTGGCTCACTGCAGAAGAAGCAAAAGAATATGGATTGGTTGATGAAGTGCTGATATTAAATCCGAGAAAGGAAAAAAAGGACTGATGCAAAAATCCATGCACAACCGTGCGGGAAACAATTGTTCATTAAAAAACAAATGCTGACTACATAAAAATTTTACTATGAATCATTCAAAATATTTATTGAAGCCTTTTAAAATGGATGAAGAACCCGATGAACAGGAACCAAAAGAAGAAAAAGCTCCTGATATGGGCATGCTGATGAAAAAATTAGAGAAATATTTTTTTGAAAACAGAACCGTTCAATTATGGGGAGGCGTTGATGATCGTTCTGCAAAGGATGTAGTTAACAAATTATTGCTACTCGATGCAGACAAGCCCGGTGAAGAAATAAAATTTTATATCAATAGTCCCGGCGGCATGGTCACTAGCGGCATGGTAATTTATGATACCATGAAAATGCTAAAAAGTCCTGTGAGTACGGTCTGTATCGGACTAGCCGCATCAATGGGCTCTATCTTATTGAGTGGAGGTGTTAAGGGAAGACGGTTTATTTTTCCCCATGGCGAAGTAATGATCCATCAACCAAGCATCGGTGGTCATTATCAGGCAGTAAGTGCAGATCTTGAGATTCAGGCTAAGCAAATAAAGAAAACAAAAGAGATCGGGGCAAAGATCCTGGCGGAAAACTGCGGGAAAAAAATTGAGCAGATAATGAAAGAATTTGATCGCGATTACTGGATGGATGCCCAGGAAGCAGTGGCATACGGTATCGTTGACCAGGTTATTGAAAAAATATAATTAAGATTATTACATATCGAACATCCCAAAATCCGCATTAGATCGTTATTAATAGGATTTTGGGATTTTATATTGTAATTGGAGAATAAGTTGAATAACTTTGTGAGCATTATTTATCATGGCAAAAAACACTTTACATTGTTCTTTTTGCGGGCGCAGTCGCGATGAAGTAAAAATTCTAATCGCCGGCCAGGAAGGACATATTTGCGAAAATTGCGTTGAGCACGCACAGGAAATTATTCAGCAGGAGTTGATGATCCGCGATGATAATCCCGCTACTAATTCTTCTTTTAAACTCACCGTAAAAAAACCGGTTGAGATAAAAAGATTTTTAGATGAATATGTTATCGGGCAGGACGAAGCAAAAAAAGTTTTGTCTGTTGCAGTATACAATCATTACAAAAGATTGCAGCATAAAAAAACGGAGAATGAAGTAGAGATAGAAAAGAGCAACATCATCATGGTTGGGGAAACAGGAACCGGAAAAACACTTTTGGCAAAAACAATCGCCAAATTATTAAATGTTCCTTTCGCCATTGTTGATGCAACCGTTTTTACTGAAGCCGGGTATGTTGGCGAAGATGTTGAAAGTATTCTGACAAGATTATTACAGGTTTGCAATTATGATGTATCTGCTGCCGAGAGAGGAATAGTATATATTGATGAAATTGATAAAATCGCACGCAAAGGCGATAATCCGTCCATAACACGGGATGTAAGCGGGGAAGGGGTTCAACAGGGCCTATTGAAATTACTGGAAGGCACCGATGTGTTGGTTCCTCCGCAAGGCGGAAGAAAACATCCGGAACAAAAATTGGTAAAAATAAACACACAAAATATTCTTTTTGTTTGCGGTGGTGCATTTGACAGCGTGGATAAGATCATTGCACGCAGGATCAATACCAATGCCATCGGCTTTAATGTAAATAAAGACCAGCAGGAAGCAGCCAAGAAAAATTTGCTGCAGTTTGTCAATGCGACGGATCTGAAATCTTTCGGATTGATCCCGGAATTGCTCGGACGACTGCCTGTGGTAACGCATCTCAATCCGCTTGATAAACCGACTTTGCGATCTATTTTAACTGATCCGAAAAATTCACTTGTTCGTCAATATAAAAAATTATTTGAGTTAGAGAATATTCAACTGACCCTGGATGATGATGTGCTCGATTTTATGGTTGAAAAAGCAATTGAATTCAAACTTGGCGCAAGAGGGTTGCGAAGTATTTTTGAAAGTATTCTAACCGATGCAATGTTCGAATTACCATCTTCAAAGGAAAGTAAATTTCATCTCACCTTAGAATACGCAAAAAAGAAACTCGATAAAAGCAAGATGAGTTTGCTTAAGGTTGCGTAATTGAAAGTCAATACAAGCTTGACGGGTTCCTATAGATCATTCCTAATTTATCCTTCAATATAAAAAGGCGGACTCTTGAAAGTCCGCCTTTGATATTTACAGTTTTTCTTCTTTTAATTTATTAATGAACAATAACAATTTTGCCTGTTTGTTGTGAACCATCTGATCCTAAAACCTGAACCATATAAGTTCCTTCTGCAAGATTGTGAACAGGTATAGAGATCGTGCTTCCGCTGGCATTGCTGATTGCCTGAGTAAATACGGATTGACCATTTATATTAATAATGCGTACAACCCCATTATCGCTAACATGACCGAAAGTTACATTCACAAAATCCTTCGCGGGATTAGGGAATACTTTGAACGCTGCAACTGAATTCAAACTTACAATCTGAATTGAAGAGTAGCTGAATGCGCCACCTTTGTCAACCATTTTGAGGCGATAATAATTAACACCATTTGATGGAGAATTATCGATGTAAGAATAATTGGTTGGTGTCGCAGAATTACCCTGCGCTGCAACAGTTCCAATAGAACTCCAGTTGCTTCCATCGGCGCTGCGTTGGATATCGAAATGGTCTGAATTTGTCTCTTGTTCAGTGGTCCAGGTAAGATCCACTGCACCATTATTCAATACTGCCCTGAAATTAACCAGCGTTACTGGCAGTGGATTTGAAGGCGTAGTAGAGCCCAGTGCGAATGGACTAAAGCTGCTTACGGTGTTCCAGGTTACGGAGCCACCGGTCACATTATCACCAGTGATTGTATTATTGCCAAATGCATTCCAGCTTGTTCCGTTGAAATGAGCAAGAACGATCGAATTTACATCGGTGATATAGTAACTCAGATTCTCTCCGTTACAAGGGCTATTGGTATTCCAGAACCCAGTAACATTTGCCGTAGGCCCACCTACCAATGATGTAGGAGCCAAAGTCCAGTTATCACAAACCGTTACGTGATCAAGACCTACAGCTGTTATTCCACCCATTGCAGCCGCATTAGTTCGATTATATTGAGCAACATAAGTATACGATCCGGACAAACTTGCAATAGCGATCGGCACATAACCAGTACCTGTTACACCAACCGGGAAGGTAAACGCGGTATTACCAGTTTTAGCAATTGGCCTATCAACAAAACTGCTGTTTGATGCGTTAATCGCGCTTCCACCTGCATTGATAGTAAGAAGGTTGGTTGCTGTAGTGCTTATAATTCCATTGGTGAAAGTAAGTACTCCGGTTACCGTTGCTGCTCTTCCCAGGGTAAGCCCTCCAGAGCCATTCATTGTAAGATTGTTGAATGTAGTACTTTTTGTACCACCAAGTGTTTGAGGTGACGATCCGTTGAAAATCACTGTTGTTGATCCCTGATTAAATGTCGCTCCCGTATTTAAAGTCCAGTTCCCCGCGACGCTGATATTGTGAGCTGTAGTACTAGTACCTTGATCCGGAGTAAATGTTCCTCCGGTTATGTTTATTTTGCCGCCAACGTTAAAAGTGACAACACCAGCTGTCCCATCATCAAAATTGAGGGTCCCAGATTGCATGTTAAAGTCACCACCAATGTTAATGGTCGGTGTAGTGGCGGTTGCTGTATTTAATTCCAAAGCATTGTTTGAAGTAGCTGCATATGTGAAATCACCGTTAATTGTTGTTAACGTACCCGCAATTCCAAAAGCAAAGAAATTCCCGCTGCTCCATGTAAAATTTCCAAATGATTGTCCCAATCCATTCGGAGCACCAAAAGTTGCACCATTAACATTACAAGTTGAATTAATATCCCAATGAGCTGTTGGAATCGTTCCTCCGCTTTGATTATGAAAGTAGGTACCTCCGCCATTGACGAAAACTGATGAACCTGCGTTAACCGTCATCGTGGCAACATTGTTGATATTTCCACCATTTTCAATGGCCAAAAATGCCCCTGAACTAAGTGAAACAGTTCCATTATTAGCCAAAGTTCCGAAAACATATAAAGCTGTATCTGAACCCGCACCTAACGTGAATGTTCTCGTATTATTAACCGTAAGAGTGGCAGTAGAATTAATGATGATATTTGATGCGCCCGTGCTCGCAGCTACCGTAACATTATTTGTTCCCTGAATCGTTATTCTTTTAGCACTATTGCCTGGCACAAGTGAAGAAGTGAACCATGTGCTGCTGTCGTGAGAAGTTTGCCATGTAGCTGAAGTACCCCAATTTCCGGATGCCTGCGATCTGAAATAATCTGTGGCAGCAGAAGTATAGACATCGAAAGTGTTACTAGTAACAAATGCGCCGCCAACTGCAGTTGCAGTAATCGTGCGGGCCAAACCTGCCGTGCTTACGCTAAAATTCGTCGCCCCAGTTGTGCCATTCGTTAAGGTTGCAGTGCCTGGTGTTATTGTTCCCGCAGTTGTTGTCATTGTGAGAGTTCCTGCTGCAGGATTTCCGTATTTATCAGTTCCAGTTATCGTAACTGAAAAATTAACACCGGTGGTCTGTGGGCTGGAAATAGTAGTCATATTGAGCGATGTTGCCGCGCCAGCGCTCAAAGTCTGCGTGACCGCATCATTATTATAATTGGTAGCAAAAACCACTATACTCAAAGAACCTGGGGCTTGTAACAAAGTAGAGTTTGCGGGATTGAATGTAATCTTACCTGCAGAAATAGTATAGGCTGTAGGAGATAATGTATTTCCATTAACCGTTATGCTGGTGATGGCCCCTCTCCACGTTGCGTTGTCTGTAAATGTTACATTGAAAGAATTATCAACGGTTGCGCCTGCAGCCGCTGTAAGGGTTGGTGCGATTAATGTCGTTGCATTTGCTGTAGTTCCCGTAGAGTATAAGTTACATCCAGATACCGACCAGAGTTTATAAAAATATTGGGTTCCAGCAGTAAGTCCAGTATGATTATAAAATGGATTTCCAGCTGCACCGACATAAAGAACTGTGCCCCCTCCTGCAATAGTATTGCCGGAGGTATATGGAGTTCCAGGAGTAGGTGTTCCAAAAGTATTAGTGGTATTCCAAGCCAAAATAACATTGTCTCCAGCCCCATCGGCAGTGGCTGCAAGATTGATTTGAGCGGAGCTTGCAGCAGTAGCTGTAAATCCTGTAGGGTTATTGATTGTTGCTGCATTTACGAAAAGAGAAGTATTCCCAACCGTTGTTGTCGTTGAACTCGCAACTCCATATGCATAAAAACGCAAATACAATGTGGTACCATTTGTAAGACTAATAGTCACCGCATTATTGAAAGTGGTCGTAGTTGCATTATTTAATGCAAAAGAAGCACCCGAAACTTCAATTGATCCAGCAAAACTTGCACTGGTGGAATAATACAGTCTTCCGCGAGTATTTCCTCCATTGTTGGAGCTAGCATAAACCGTAAGATTCAATGTATTTACAGATATCGTAGCACCAGTATTATTGGTAAATTGATATTGTATATATCCGGACGTACCTTGATTGAATGTAGTACTAGTAGGCCAACCCGTTGTTGAAAAACCACTTGTTGCATTGGGTGACCCTGTGACGTTTGTCAGGCCGCTTGCGGCTGGTCCTGATGTGGCGATAGTTCCACATGTAGCTGGTGTGAAACTTGAGGTCAAGTTCCAAGTCGCAGTCTGCCCATAGCTTCGCTGGGACAATCCCACGCAAAGCAGTAAAACCGTTGTAATCACAAGGCTTCTAGATGTAAGTAAGAATTGTTTCATTGTTGTACTGTTTATTAAATAAAATTTATTACCGATTGTAAGAGCGATTCAACGGGAATTAATAAGAATGTGGATTAAAATAAAACAGAGGATGCCCTACAGATATTCTGTAAAAACATTCACGTTAAATTTTAGCTTAAAGAGGTAATAAAATCAGCACAAGGAATTAATAAGAATGGATTTTCAGTTGAGAAACAGATTAGCAAATAAAATTGTTACAGGGGGAACAGATCAAAATGCTTTAATAGGGGAAAACTGCGACAAACATATAAACAAATTCTTAGAGTTGCAATAGTGTGAACAAAAAATTTTACTTGTGAAAAACACTTAGTTCTTTAATACTTCGCGGGCTATAACGATTTTTTGAATTTCGCTGGTTCCCTCACCAATGGTGCACAATTTACTGTCGCGATAAAATTTTTCAACAGGGAAATCTTTCGTATATCCATAGCCTCCAAATATTTGCACTGCCTCAGTTGCAGCCTTAACTGCGACCTCACTGGCGTAATATTTGGCCATTGCTCCCTCTTTGGTGACACTGAGTTTATTATTTTTTCTGTCGGCGGCCTGTAATGTTAACAATTCGGCTGCGGCAATCTCTGTTGCCATATCTGCCAACTTGAAAGAAATACCTTGAAAATTTGAAATAGGCTGATCGAACTGATGCCTTTCTTTTGAATACTGTAAAGCAGCTTCATAAGCACCTTTCGCAATACCCACCGAAAGTGCAGCAATAGAAATTCTTCCGCCATCCAAAACGTATAATGCCTGCTTAAAACCTTCCCCAATTTTTCCCAAACGGTTAGCATCTGGAATACGACAATTATCAAAGATCATTTCTGCTGTTTCACTGGCGCGCATCCCGAGTTTATTCTCTTTTTTGCCGCCACTGAAACCAGGAGTTGGCCGGTCAACTATAAATGAAGTTGCATTATTTTTTGATCTTGGTTCTCCCGTGCGCGCGACAACAACAGCTACATCACTGCTTTTGCCATGCGTTATCCAACATTTGGTTCCATTCAATATCCAGTCATTACCATCCTTTGTCGCAGTGCACTTCATGTTTCCGGCATCACTGCCGGTATTGGCTTCTGTTAATCCCCAGGCGCCAAGCCATTCAGCAGTTGCGAGTTTTGGCAAATACTTTTTCTTTTGTTCCTCGCTCCCAAATGCCAGTATGTGACCGGTGCAAAGTGAATTATGTGCAGCAAGACTCAACCCGATCGAACCGCAAACTTTGGCAACCTCAATAATTACGTTTACATATTCGGTGTATGAAAGCCCCGCGCCGCCATACTCTTCAGGTACCACAACGCCCATTAAACCAAGCTTTCCCATTTCTTTAAAAACAGGTAATGGGAATTTTTGATCTTCATCCCATTCCATCACATATGGTTTGATATATTGTGTGGCAAAATCACGCGCTGTTTGTGCCACTTGTTGTGTCAATTCATCGATACTAAAATTCATGGAAAGTTATTTTGCAGAAGTAAGTTAAAAAGAACCAGGCAATATTCATATAGTCATTGCCTGGTTATACTGACAAACAATCGTTAGAAAAAACAAACTACCGGGCTTCCGCCCTATGCCACAACAAAAGTAGAACGTTTTTATAATAAAAACTAACGAACGTTCGTTTTTTTGCAATTTATTTTCTTTTCAAATACGGCAATTCTTTAGCCAATATTTCCGGGTCTTTCCAGGAACCAAAAGTCTCAATTGCAGAAAATAAAAAACGCTGATCGATTAAACAACCAGCGCTTAAGTTTCGGATTAATCTTTTGTGATAAAAAGGTCCGTTGAATTTTTTAGTTATATGGATAAGGCGCAGGACGATAGTAACGTGGACGTCTGTAAATAGTCCTGCGTTGCTGTTGCTCATAAGGCAATTCTCTGCCCAAACCGATGATTATTCCGGCATGTAAACTGAATTGGTACAAATTAAGACCGGTGACATTATAACCGGCTGAATTTGTTCCGGCATAATAACCGCTGTTATTATCAATGGGCGATAAAAGCTGCCCTTTAAAACGAAAACCAAATCTTGGCGTGACGTATACATCTGCGCCTAATTCAGCGCCCAAAGTAAATTTTGTGTCAGCAGTAGGGCCTTCAACTCCGGGAGAAAAGATACCGGCCCCAATCAATCCACCAAAGAAAGGTCTTACGGGTGCATTTGGTATTCCGATATAAGGTACTAAGCCCATCATAATATAATTGATGGATAAATTTCCCAGGCTTTGTGTAGCTCCATCTCCATATTGATAAAATCCGGAAGTTGTACCAATGTGATTATACATAAGTTCAACACCAAAACGACGGTTGACATTAAACATCAATGAACCGCCGAGATTTGCAGCACCATTGACACGGCCGTAACCGTCAACCAAATTGGTGCGATCTCCAAATGAGTATCCTGCAGAAGGAATAAAATCGACTGTTGTTTGTGCAAAAATTGCAGATGTGGTAATCAGGGTAAGCAAAGCGATCAATGACATTTTTTTCATACAAAATAATTTTTGTTTTAGCACAGTTATCAAAATTACATCCAGTAGTTTTTGCTTGTTAATAATGATTCGTTAATTACAATTTTATACGAAGAAGTAAGACTAATGCGGATGAGGAAAGTTTAAATGGAAATTTGGAGTCCATCGAAAGCCAGAGCAGTTCCCGGAGGGAGAATCGCATTAACTGCTTCATGCTTACCCAATTGATGACTGATATGTGTAAAGTATGTTTGAGGAATTTGCAATTCGTTAACCAATTCGATCGCATCAGGCAAGTTAAAATGAGAAATGTGTTTCTCTATTCGTAAAACATTCAAGACAAAAATTTCACTGCCTTTTATTTTTTCTTTTTCTGATTCATCAATCCTGTTTGCATCGGTGATATAGGTAAACTTGCCAAACCGAAAACCAAGCACAGGCATTTTTAGATGCCACACCAAGATCGGAGTAACCGGAATATCTCCAACAACAAATGGTTCTGTAGAAATAGTTTTAAAATTTATCTCCGGAATTCCCGGATATTTTATGGCAGCAAATGCATAAGGAAATTCCCGAACGATACTTTCCTGTGTCATTTCATTTGCAAAAACATCCATTGGTTTTTGCATGAAATAATTGTATGCCCGAACATCATCTAATCCTGCAATATGGTCCTTATGCGGATGGGTAAAAATAATTGCATCTAATTTTTTTACATCAGCACGCAACATCTGGTAACGGAAATCGGGCGTTGTATCAACCACCAGCGTTGTTGTGGCAGATTGAACAAGTATGCTTGAACGAAGTCTTTTATCCTTTTTATCGGTTGATGAACATACTTCACAACTGCATCCGATCATCGGTACACCGCTGCTAGTGCCCGTTCCAAGAAAAGTAATTTTTAATGATGGATAGCTCACCTGGCAAAAATAAGAAATAAGGAAAGAGGAATTTGAAATAAGAAAATTATAATCCCGTAAAGAATTTTATGATTTCTTATTCAGTCGCTGTCGCTTGTTTTGCAATGATCTCTTGGTAAATTTTTTTGGTTTCCGGAGTCAATAATTCTTCAGTAATATTTAATTGCGGAACGATATCAAGCAAGGTATTGATGCGCCCTTCTGTTTGTAGAAACTTATTCAATACAACAACCCTTTTTTCATCGAGAATACAATAACCACTCTGAAAAGTTCCTCTTTCGTAGCGTACAATATATTCCCCTTCTTCTAAGATTTTTTCTATTTTTTCTAAGGTGGCCTGTGTGTATTTCATAATAATGTGAGAATATGAAAATGTGGTAATAAGTTAATCCCAATTTTAAAATCAAAAAGCAAATATAATGTCATTGGGTGCTTTCACCTTTTTACATTTTCCACATTACACTTTGGACGTCATTTTAATTACGGGAATGATCATTTCTTCAAGACTAATCCCCCCATGTTGAAATGTATTGCGATAATAATTCACGTAATAGTTGTAATTATTCGGGTAACATAAAAAGCCATCTTCTTTCGCAAAAATAAATGAGGAGTTTACCGTTGGAACCGGCAATCCAATTTCGCGCGGATCCCGGAATGCCAGAACCTCTTTTGGCTCGTAATTGAGATTACGCCCGTGCTTGTAGCGAAGGTTTGTTGTTGTTTGCTTATCGCCGATAACTTTATATGGGGTTTTTACACGAACGCTACCATGATCAGTTGCAAGGATCAAATTAATTTTTTTATCAGCGATCTTTTTCAGCGCCTGGTGTAAAGGAGAATGTTCAAACCAACTTGCAGTAATACTCCGGTAACTAATTTCATCGCTTGCTAATTCTTTCAGCACTTCCATTTCAGTTCGCGCATGACTTAGCATGTCAACAAAATTGTATACAATGATATTGATGTCATTATCCAAAAGATTGTGAACATTATTTACCAACTCCTGCCCTGCCTGGTAATTCACCACTTTGGTATAACTAAACTTGAGATTGTCTTTTTTTAATCGTCTTAATTGCGCCCGAAAAAAATCTTCTTCAAATAAATTTTTTCCACCTTCTTCCTCATCATTTTTCCATTGTGATGGAAATTGCTTTTCAATTTCTACCGGCATTAAACCGGAAAATATCGCATTGCGGCTGTATTGCGTTGCTGTTGGCAGTATTCCGTAAAAAGTATCTTCTTCAATTATCCTGAAACTTTCTGCAAAAATAGGCTGAATGGCTTTCCATTGATCGAACCGCAGGTTATCTAACAAAATAAAAAATGTAGGGATGCCTTTTTCAATATTTGGAAATACTTTGGATTGAAATAATGTATGCGACATCACCGGCACGCTCGTCAGTTTTCCCTTGATCCAACTCGCATAATTCCTGGAGATAAATTTAAAAAACTCGGTGTTCGCCTCCTGCTTTTGGGATTGCAGTACCTCGCGCATTTCAGGACTATCACTCTTTTCCATTTCCAATTCCCAATACACTAATTTTTTATAAATGTCCATCCATTCATTAAAATCCGGATTACTGTTCAGCGCCATGAACAGGTTGCGGAACTGTTGCTGATACGCAGTCGTAGTCTTTTCCGCAACCAGTCTCTTATTATCAATGATCTTTTTGAGACTTAATAAAACCTGGTTCGGATTAACGGGTTTGATAAGATAATCAGTGATCTGGCTGCCAATTGCATCATCCATCAAATTCTCCGTTTCATTTTTTGTGATCAGCACCACCGGAACCTGTTGATTGATTTCCTTAATTTTTGCAAGCGTTTCCAATCCGGTAATGCCGGGCATGGTTTCATCAATCAACACCACATCAATGAAATTGTCTCTTACAAAATCAATAGCATCGAATCCATTTGTCATTGAACTGACTTCATATCCTTTACTTTCAAGAAATAAAATTTGCGAGTGCAAACTTTCTATTTCATCATCAACCCAAAGAATTTTTCCTAAAGCCATTTTGATTTAAGATTTATGATGTTATTGCCACAATTCCATATTCAAATAAAAAGTCAAAACCAAAGAAAAGTAAACTTGAAACTACTGCATTTGCTTTGCCTTTTATTGTTCCCATATCCAATCAAATTTAATTTATCCATCCTGCATTGCTAAATTTGCAAATCGTTTTCCATAGGTTTTAACAAATATATACAACAGCTGATGCAGCGAAAACAATTTGGAGCACAAAGAAAAATCATTAATGATCCCGTTCACGGTTTTATTACTGTTGATCATTCTTTATTGCTGCAAATCATTGCACATCCATATTATCAACGATTACGCCGAATCTATCAAATGGCATTCGCGCATTTGGTATATCCCGGCGCAGTTCATACCCGTTTGCACCATTCCCTGGGAGCCTATCATTTAATGTGCAATGCATTAACGGAATTAAAGAGCAAAGGAATAGAAATTACTGAAGAAGAAGAATTAAGTTCAAAAATTGCCATCCTGCTCCACGATATCGGGCATGGCCCATTTTCTCACGCACTTGAAAATGTGCTTATCAAGAATGTCCATCACGAAACGCTATCGTTGCGCATCATGCATCTGCTCAATGAAGAATTCGATGGAAGATTACAAACAGCCATTGATATCTTCACCAACAATTACGAAAAACATTTTTTGCATCAGCTGGTCTCCGGGCAATTGGATGTTGACAGGTTGGATTATTTAACGCGCGATAGTTTTTTTACCGGCGTTTCAGAAGGCGTAATCGGTCACGATAGAATCATTAAAATGCTCACCGTGCATGAAGGTGAACTAATGGTCGAAGAAAAAGCAATTTATTCTACCGAAAAATTCTTGGTTTCGCGCAGGTTAATGTACTGGCAGGTTTACTTACACAAGACCGTTTTGGGCGCTGAAAAATTAATGGTAAAGATAATCGAGCGGGCTAAGGAATTGATCAGCAAAAATGTGAAACTCACCGCATCAACATTTGCCCTTGATGAGTTTCTGCACGATAATGTTACAGCCGCCTCAATCAATGAACATATCAACACATTTTCTTTGATGGACGACTATGATGTGATGAGTACGGTAAAGAACTGGATGTTTCATGAAGATAAAATATTATCCTATTTGTGCAGATCAATTGTCGACCGGCGATTATTAAAAGTTGAATTGCAACCCCAACCTTTTGATGAAGAAAGAATAATCAGTTTGCAAAGGAAATCCGCAAGAGAATTGAATATCGACCCGGACGAAGCGCATTATGTAGTATTTACGGGAGAAGCAACGAACACAACTTACGATCCGTATGACGAGAGAATAAATATTTTATTTAAGAATGGAACAGTGAAAGATATTTCTGAAGTTGACAATGCATTAATACATCGAAGCTTATCGGGCGCGGTAAAAAAATTTTATATTTGCTATCCGAAAAACTAGCTCATCAGTTTCGTTGATTGTCCATAGCAAAGCAACAAGCCGCGAAACATGAGCAATGAAGCACAAACCATGAACTACCAACTTTAAACCATGAATTATTCCGCACAACAAATCGCATTTTTGATAAATGGAAAATTAGAAGGCGATCCTGAAACAACGGTGAACTCATTTGGAAAAATTGAAGAAGCAAAACCCGGTCAGTTAAGCTTTTTAGCCAATCCTAAATACGAAGAGTTTTTATATACCACAGGTGCTTCCATCATTTTAATCAATGATTCCCTTCAATTAAAACAGAAACTAACGGCCACTGTTATACGTGTTCCGGATGCCTATTCAGCATTTGCTATTTTGCTGACCAAATATCAGGAAACCATTGTTGGGCAATTGAGTGGTATCCAGGATCCTGTTTACATCGCAAAGACAGCAAAACTTGGCGAAAAAAATTTTGTGGCCGCATTTGCATACATCAGCGATAACGTTGAGACCGGCGATAATGTAAAAATATTTCCCAACGCATTTATTGGTAATAATGTAAAGATTGGCAACAATTGCATTTTGCATGCCGGAGTAAAGATCTATAATGACTGTATACTGGGCAATAATATTATCATTCATTCAGGTGCAATTATCGGCAGTGATGGTTTTGGATTTGCTCCACAAGCTGATGGAAGTTTTAAAAAGATTCCGCAATTGGGTAATGTTGTTATTGAAGATGATGTTGAGATCGGTTCAAATACAACCATTGACCGGGCGACGATGGGATCCACGACGATCAGGAAGGGCGCCAAACTCGATAACCTGATACAGGTTGCACACAATGTCGAGATTGGAAGTAACACAGTGATAGCTGCACAGTCAGGCATAAGCGGCAGTACAAAGATCGGCGCAAATGTGATGATGGGCGGGCAGGTAGGTATTATTGGTCATTTGCAAATTGGTGATGGCAGCAAAATTGGAGCTCAAAGCGGTGTAACAAAATCTACCAAACCCAAAACAGCAGTCACTGGCTCTCCCGCACAGGATAATATCGCAGCCCTGCGAAGCCAGGCTTTAACAAAAAATTTGCCCGAACTTGAAAAACGGGTGAAAGAGTTAGAAGCTTTAGTGAAGCAATTGCTGAGAGAAAAAGTGTAAACCATTAATTTCTTCCGCTGATATCCGGGTGTGGATCTTAGGATCCCATTTTGACAACCGCTAATTGATTTTCAGCCGACAGATGGCTGATCACTTTCCAGGCTTTTTCTTTGCTGAAGCCCGCAAGATCTTGCATCAATGCGGCAGTATCAACAGGATTTGATTCGATGGTTTAAATAATGTGCCGATGAATTTTATCAAGCTCGTCTTCAGTGAGACTAATATTTTTTTGTCGTAAACAATTATCACAAACACCGCAAGGTTTCGCATTACCATCTCCAAAATAATTTGCAATGAATTGACTTCGACATTGCGTTTCTGCTTTCACATAATCCAAAAAAGAGGTAATTCTTCGCTCGTATTGCATTTTTCTTTTTTGA
>JAJPKJ010000031.1 GCA_021323755.1 Chitinophagales bacterium
CAATTAGCCTTAGAAGACTTGATAATCAATCAAAAAAAACAATTTTATAGCTTAATTTCTTCTTCCTGCTTATCAAAGAAATGGAACTCCGTTAAATGGTAGTTTGTATTGGACTTTAGATTGATGGATTGCTTGTATTTCCACCTCCACTTCCATTTTTTTGAGCCAAAAATGCCGCCTTTTGTGAGGTAGGCGTACATTATCGGGTGAACCACTAAACTCAGGTTTTTATGTTGATGATTAAGGAGATAGCTTAAATTCTTTTCAATTTCATCCTCCAGTATCAAAGCTGAAGAAATCTTGCCGGTTCCGTTACAGCTGGGACAGACTTCCTGGGTATTAATGGTCACCTCAGGCTTCATCCGCTGGCGGGTAATTTGCATTAACCCAAATTTTGAGATTGGAAGAACCGCATGTTTTGCCCGGTCCGTCTTCATGAATGATTCCATGAATTCTGCCAGTTTTCGCTTGTTCTCAGGCAGTTTCATGTCAATAAAGTCAACGACAATGATTCCACCCAGGTCTCTTAACCGTAGTTGCCTTGCGATCTCTTCGGCAGCTTCCAGATTGGTTTCAAGCGCATTTTGTTCCTGGTTATTGCTAACACTCTTATATCCGCTATTAACATCAATCACATGAAGCGCTTCTGTGTGCTCAACAATAAGATAGGCACCGCTTGGCAGATTCACTGTTTTCCCAAATGCCGCTTTTACCTGTTTGGTAACCCCAAGCTGATCAAATATGGGTGAGCCATTGTGAAAATAAGAAACGATATCTATTTTATCGGGCGCAATACGTTGGATGTAGTTTTTTGTATCGTTAAATATATTCTTGTCGTTAATGATTATTTTGTTGAAATCTTCATTCAACAAATCGCGAAGCATGCTGGTTGTTTTGGTTTGCTCACTCAAAATTTTTGCCGGGGCAATTGCGCCTTTAAGATTATGCTGAATAAGTTTCCAGGTCGTTACCAGTTCGGTTAGATCTTCATTTAATTCGGCAGTATTTTTTCCTTCTGCAGCAGTTCTGACAATCACGCCAAAGTTTTTGGGTTTGATGGCTTCGATTATTTTTTGCAACCGCTTGCGTTCTTCGGATGAATGAATTTTTCTTGATACAGCGACGATATCATTAAAAGGAGTTATTACCACAAATCTTCCCGGTAATGAAATTTCACAACTAAGTCTTGGGCCTTTTGCTGCAATGGGTTCTTTCAATATTTGAACCAATATGTTTGGCTTGCCGCTGAGAACCTCGGTGATCTTTCCCGTTTTTACAATCTCCGGTTCAACCTGAAAAGTAGCAAAATCCTGTCCGTTTTGATTATTATCGCTGATGGTCAGCTGTGTAAATTTCAGCAGAGAGCGTGCGTAGGGACTTAAATCTGTATAATGAAGGAAGGCATCTTTTTCAAATCCGACATCAACAAATGCCGCATTTAACCCGGGAATAAGTTTTTTTACTTTGCCAAGATACAAATCTCCGACCGCAAAACTGGCATCGGCTTTTTCATGGTGCAATTCAACCAGCTTCTTATCTTCCAATAGTGCTATTTCAACACCTTGCGGAGCAGCATTTATAATTAACTCTTTATTCAAGCGTACACGGCATTTATCGTCTTTAAAAACATCATTATTAAAAAGCTGTTGAAGAAAATCTATTTATGTATTATCGTGCAAGTATATCAGCAGATAATAGTAAACAAACAAACAGCTATAGGAAAGGAAGCCGGATTAAAAAATAATCCGGTAAGAAACTATTTGTTTCTTTTCTTATGACGGTTTTTTCTGAGTCGCTTTTTCCGCTTGTGAGTTGCAATTTTGTGGCGCTTACGTTTTCTTCCACAAGGCATAATAAAATTCGTTTTAAGTTAAAAAATCAATTTCATTGAAATCACTTTTCCTTAAGAAAAGCGCTATTGTAATAATTTAATGCGTTCGTTTATTTCTTTAATTATCTTTTCGTCTGTGATTTGTTTCTTTCCTTCTTCGTACCATTTTATTGCTTCCGTCTTATTTCCTTTTTTCTCATTAATATCGGCCAGCGTTAAGATTGCTTCAATATTATTGGGCTGATGTTGAACTACTTTTGTTAAACGTTCAATAGCCTTATCAAATTGCCCCGAAACAACTCCACCCAAGCCCAACATAAATTGTGCGTACATATTTGTACTGTCTCGATGTGCAACTTCCAATATCTGCTGAATCCCCTGCATTACTTCCTGCGGTGAACCAGCCGAGCTTCCAAAAATATAAGAAGCACCCAGTCCGATCTTGGAGGAATCACTATTGGGATTTAGTTGCAAAGCCTTTTCAAATAACTCTTTGGCATTATTAGCCATCCAACTCTTTAGTGCCGGATCATCTTGCCCGCGCAGGTTGTCTAAAAATAATTGGGCTGCAAAGGTGAGCTTTTTTTCAGAATTTTCCAATTTAGCTGTTTCCCCCAAATAATAAGCATAAACAAGGAACCCTTCGCGAACGGAATCCTTCCAAAAATCAGCCAACTGATCATATTCTTTTATCTGTTGATTTTTTACATCACCGCGCACCACACTATTTTCCAGTCTGCTGACAAATGTTAATTGAGCGGGAGTCAATTTTGCTTTAGCAGTTTGCAGAATGTCTTCTGTAGTAATTGATTTTACAGGGGGAGCCGTGCTATTTAACTCCTGAACTCCATTTGATTTTTTAGGGGGAGTGGTCTGTCCAAAAAAGTAAATCACAACCAGCAATAATAAGCCTGATCCCGCTACAATAACCTGCTGTTTTTTCAAATCAATTTTTTTTGAACAGCAAAATTACGCTTCTTCGTCGGGGTTTGGTTGATCTTCTTTAACTGATTGTAATTTTTTTACTTCAGCAACAAACTCTTTTGCCGGTTTAAAAGCAGGTATAAAGTGTTCGGGAATGTGAACAGCAACATTTTTTTTAATGTTCCTTCCGATTTTTGCTGCTCTCTTTTTAGTAATGAAACTACCGAAACCACGCACATAAATGTTTTCGCCTTTTGCTAATGTGTCCTTAACTTCCTTAAACATAGTCTCTAACGTTACTAAAACGTCGATTTTAGGTATACCCGTTTTTTCCGAAATTTGGTTAACAAGGTCCGCCTTTCTCATTAGTGTTATTTTTATAAGTTTCTGATTTTAAATATATAACAATATTTTCAAATTGCAAGCCCCTTTTTATTAACTTCTGCCCTTAAATTGGAGATAATTTATATTTTAGAAATCCCACTAAAATGTAAAACGTTGATTTTAAGCAATTAGTAAATAGTTTAGATTTCCCGCTCTTTTTAATATACGAGCTAAAAATTATTAGGTTTATTTGCGTGATGAACCCAGATTTTACGAAAAAACTGCTGCACTGGAATCAAAATCAAAATACCCGCTTAATGCCGTGGAAAGGCGAAAAAGATCCATACAAAATATGGCTTAGCGAAATTATTTTACAACAAACAAGAGTTGAGCAGGGATTATCTTATTATAACAAGTTTATTAAAACCTTTCCTACCATTACCAGGCTTGCAAAAGCACCCGAAAAAAAAATTTTCAAATTGTGGGAGGGACTGGGCTATTATACACGTTGCAGAAATCTTATTGAAACGGCAAAAAAAATTGCAAAGGATCATAAAGGAAAATTTCCTGCTACCTACGATGAAATAAGAAGTCTGAAAGGTGTTGGTCCTTACACCGCAGCGGCAATTGCGTCTTTCGCTTTCAATTTGCCATTTGCTGTTGTTGATGGAAATGTTATTCGGGTTTTGGCAAGATATTTCGGAATAAATACTCCTGCGGATTCTCTACAGGGTAAAAACATTTATGGTCAACTCGCACAATCGCTTCTGCCAGCAAAAAATGCAGGAACATATAATCAGGCAATAATGGACTTCGGCGCTGTAGTTTGCAAACCCCGAAATCCACTATGTGTTCAATGTGTACAGAAAAAAGATTGCCAGGCATTTCAAAACAGCTGGGTAAATATTCTCCCTGCAAAAGAAAAAGGCATTGAAAAAAAAGAACGGTGGTTTTATTATTTCATTATTGAAAAAAAAGAAACTGTTTTTATTCGTCAAAGACAAACCAAGGACATCTGGCAGGATCTATACGAATTTGTCTTGCTGGAAAACGACCAGGCAATCAACGAAAAACAATTGTCTGAATCAAAATTCATCACGCAATTATTAGGCTCGCAAAAATTTTCCATAAAAGAAATTTCTCCTTCTTTTAAACAACAACTTACGCATCAAACAATTCATACCAGGTTTGTATCAATCGGTATCGACAGCGTTACTCCAACATTAAAAAAGGAATATCTCGCCATTCAAAAAAAACAATTGAAACAATTTCCATTCCCAAAAGTGATCACTTCTTATCTGCACAAAATGTATCCCTGATTTATTAACAGTAAGGGTTTGAACAACTGTTAAGAATGGGCAAAAGGTGAAAATTTTTTATCTTTTTTGACCGAAAAAATTTAACTTTAAGAGGAATAAATTTTTCCGACGAATTATAAACTTCAAACTTTAGTGTATGAGAGGAGTAAATAGGGTAATGTTAATTGGAAATTTAGGAAAAGACCCGGACATACAATATCTCGAAGGCAATATAGGGGTAGCTAAATTTTCTCTGGCTACAACCGAAACATTTAAAGACAGAGCAGGCAAATTGATTTCCCAAACAGAATGGCATACCGTTGTTTTGTGGCGAGGATTGGCAGAGCTTGCACAAAAATATTTGCACAAAGGCAGTCTCGTTTATATTGAAGGACGATTAAGAACAAGGAGCTGGGAGGACAAGGAAGGGAATAAAAAATTTGCGACCGAAATTGTGGGTGATAATCTGATCATGCTGGACAAACGTTCAGATGGCAGCAACCATTCCGCTGCGCCGCACGAAGGCATTGAAGGAACAGGGCATACTGAACCGCCGCCATTGAGCACACCTTCGGAAGATTTACCTTTTTAATTTTTACTTAAACTATTTACTAAATTTGCGTTAGTGAATGATAGGCAGGCCACAAGACCTGCCTTTGTGATTAAAGTGCTATTGTTAACGAAACCTAATTGCTTTGCATCATTTCTCTTTTTTTAACTACAAATTGTCGCAGGCATTCTTAGCTATCAACCCGCAGGCAACAACTATCCTTGCCGTAATAATTCTTTTTTTATTAATTATATCCTTTGTGGTCGCCGGTTCTGAGGTTGCTTTTTTTTCACTCACGCATAAAGACATCAATATTTTAAAAACAAAACATGATGCATCGTGGAAACGGATTGTGAATTTGCTGGAAGAACCAAAAATTTTATTGGGATCATTACTGATCGCCAACACTTTTGTCAATATTGCCATCATTATTCTGTCAAACTTTTTAATTGACCAGGTAACGCCCTTAAGACAAAGTTTCTGGCTTGAATTTCCTGTAAAAGTCATCGTAGTAACTTTTGTGCTGATCTTGTTCGGAGAGGTAATGCCAAAAGTGTGGGCGTCGCAAAATAATCTACAGTTTGCTTATTATACATCCGGAATTGTTGAGATCATCAATCTACTTTTTAAAAAAATAAGCAATTGGATGGTAAACAAAACAGAAATTGCTGAACGTTTTTTCGGCAGTAAAAGGACGGCCATTCAAAATCTTGAACAATTGGATCACGACATTGATTTAACCACCGATAATGCCAGCGAAGAAGAAAAAAATATCTTAAAAGGCATAATTAAATTCGGGAACATAACGGTAAAGCAGGTTATGAAAACAAGGCTGGACGTTAGCGGGATCGAACATGATATTTCCTTTGGAGATTTAAAACGCAAGGTGGAAGAATTGCATTATTCGCGACTACCCGTTTATAAGAATAGTCTGGATGAAATTACCGGAATCGTTCACACAAAGGATCTAATCCCTTATTTGAACGAAGCCGATGATTATAACTGGCGCACATTATTGAGAACGCCTTATTTTGTTCACGAGCACAAACTCATTGAAGACCTATTGCATGAATTTCAAACCAAGCGTATCCATTTTTCAATTGTAGTTGATGAATTTGGCGGCACAAGCGGCATTGTAACACTTGAAGATATCCTGGAAGAAATTATCGGTGATATCAAAGATGAATTTGATGAAGAAGAAAACATCAACGCAAAATTGGAAGATGGAACCTATATTTTTGAAGGAAGAACAATGATAAATGATGTTTGCAGAATAATGAATTTGCCATCAAACACTTTTGATTCAGTAAAAGGAGATAGCGATTCTTTGGCAGGATTAATTTTAGAGTTGGCCGGAGAAATTCCTAAAGTAAATGATGTAATTCCCTGCGGCGATTTTGAATTTACTATTTTAGATACCGAAAGAAGCAGGGTAAAAAAAGTAAAAGTTGCTATTAAAATGAGACAAACTTAATTTCGATGATCAAATTAAATGATGTGAATAGAAAAATCATTTGTTTCCCTGCAGCTTGCTTCTTACTTCTTGCGAACCTTTTTTTTATTTCCTGCAATAGTTCTTACACGCCCAAGCCTACCGGGTATTTTAAAATAGAATTTCCCCAGCACCAATATCAACAATTTCAACAAGCCGGTTTTCCGTATACATTTGAATATCCTGTTTATGCGCACATTTTGCGTGATACTACCTTCTTTGACGATAAACCAGAAAATCCGTATTGGATAAATATTGATTTCCCTCAGTTTAATGCGCGCATCTATGTAAGCTACAAGCAGATCGGACCGAATAGTTTTGACAAGTTAAAAGAAGATGCATACAAAATGACATTCAAACATACATATAAAGCCACCTCAATTGATGATTCGGTCATGGAAACACCACTCGGTATTTCGGGCGTTTTTTTTAATGTAGGTGGAAATGCGGCGACTGCCAAACAATTTTATGTAACTGATTCTGTAAAAAATTTCTTGCGCGGTGCTTTATATTTTGATACTGCGCCAAATGAAGATTCTCTGGGAATTGTGAACCAGTTTTTACAGGAGGACATGCGCCATATCATTAACACGCTTCAATGGAAAAATTGAAACCTCCCCCGGTTATTTTGTCTTCAAACATTTTTGTTTTCAGAGCAGATTAAAGTAAATTCAACCAATATTTTCTTACCAAC
>JAJPKJ010000066.1 GCA_021323755.1 Chitinophagales bacterium
GCATCAAAAGTGGTAAAGATTTTTATTGATTACAACAACAATGGCGTATTCGATGCAAACGAATTGGCAGCGCAAAGCACAGTTCTCAATGGAAATGTAACATACAACGATACCATAACAATTCCGGGAACTGTGATTGTGGGCAATTACACATTAATGAGAATAGTTGCTGAAGAAACGACAGACGCGACTACGGTAACAGCATGCGGAACATATGGTAATGGTGAAACTGAGGATTTCCGTGTTCTGGTTTCCAGCCCTTCCAATGATGTTGGCATAAGCGAATTACTCGCACCTGCGGGGGTCAATGGGATAACCTGTTCTAACCAGCAACAGCTTGTTGCCGTAAGAGTGAAAAATTTTGGAAACACCCTGCAGACAAAAGTCCCCATAATAACAACCATCAAGAACGGAGCGACAACTGTGGCAGTATTATCGGCAATTTGCCCCGATACAATTCCTGCATTAAGCGATGTTGTTTATACCTATCAATCCACCTTTAATGCTATTGCAGGAAACACCTACACATTTATTAGCTCTACTAATTTATCTACGGATCAGGATGCATCCAATGATTCTAACACAACAACACTTGCTATTAATTCCGGGGGCGATTCTGCAACTGGCAAGGCAGAGCTTTGTGGAACAGATGAGGTATTTTTAAAGGCCACTTTAACGGATACAACGGATCTTGCCTTTTGGTATGCGAGTGATACAGCGACAAATCCGATAGCAATTGGCAATAACACATCAACATCAACCATTACTGCCAACAATACTTATTATCTCGGATTGAATAATGGGCCACTAACCATTGGCCCTGCAAACAAAAGAGTTTTTACAAATGGCGGCTATAATTCCTTTGCTGGTAATTTTGTAACATTCAATAATAAAGTACCGTTGACTATTGAAAGTGCCAGATTATATATTGGCAGCGCGGGTACAATAACTTTCACCGTCGCAGACATTGTAAACTATGATACTACCTCAGGATCCTATCAATATTACCCTTATTCAAGCACCACCCTTAATGTCTATCCTACCACTCCGATACCCATACCTGCGGGCACAAGTGGTAATCCAATTCAGGATACGGGAGCAATTTATTATCTTAATCTGCCTGTTCCGGTCGCAGGTGATCATGCGATTATCATTGATTGTGAAAATGGAGCAAATATTTTCAGAAATAACAATATCACCAACAACCCTTATCCGGTAGGCATTCCGGATGCATTTACCATTACCGGTAACAGCGCACTCATGCCTGGGCAACCTACACTTTACCAGCAGTATTATTATTTCTTTTATAATATGCAATTGGTATTGAATAATTGCGCAGGTCCAAGAACGCCTGTCCTTGCAAAGACAGGAACGCCACCGGTTATAAGCATAAGCGGTAACATTTTATCAAGCACGCCAGCAGTCGCTTATCAATGGTATAGAAACAATATCATAATTGCCAATGCAACCAAACAAACCGATACAGCTATTATATCGGGTGCATATACGGTTGTGGCTACTGATAGTATTGGATGCCCGTCAACTTCCAACCAGATTAATTACACAGCAACAGGTGGTGTTGGGGCCATTCAACTAAAAGTATCTCCCAATCCCAATAGCGGCCAATTCCGCCTGCAATTTGAAACAAGTACTACGAGCAATGTCTACATCACCATGATCAATACGCTTGGTCAAAAAGTGTATGAAAGCAGTTATCCGAATTTCTCCGGCTTTTTCGATAACCAAATCAATGTGGGCTATTTAAGTTCGGATATATATTATGTAAAAGTACAGGTTGGCAGTAACTCGTATATACAAAAAGTTGTGATCAGATGATATTGCTTTTTAAAACTTTGAACCCGAAAAAACGTATATACAAGACTGTAAGATTGGTATTAATGAAATAAAAAGTTTTGAATTTTCATTATTGTAATAAAAAAAAATTACATTAGCATATCGATTGCTTGCCATTATTGGCAAACTTACAGAGCGGATGCCTTGTTATCCGCTCTTTTTTATTTGCCTTTATCCAATCGCCTCAACATTTTTTTTTATCTCATTTTTTTATTACTATCTTAATTCAAATTTTATAATATGCTGCAGCCATGGCAAACCGGCAAAATAATTCGCATAGAAAACGAAACGCAGAATACACGCAGGTTTTGGATTCAGTTGCCGGCTATGGAATCTTTTGATTTTGAGCCCGGGCAATTTGTGACACTGGATCTTCCCATTCACGAAAAACCTGCCAAGCGTTGGCGCAGTTATTCGATCGCATCCTGGCCTGATGGTACCAATATTTTTGAACTGGTAATTGTTTTGCTCGAAGGCGGCGCCGGAACAAATTATTTATTTAATCATGTAACTGTTGGAAGCGAATTAACACTACGCGGGCCACAAGGCGTTTTTACTTTGCCAGATGATATCGACCGCGATCTTTTTTTTATTTGCACGGGCACGGGTGTTGCGCCATTTCGATCTATGGCCCATCACATTTTAAATCATAATATCCCCCATCAAAATATTTATCTCATTTTTGGTTGTAGAAAATTTAGTGATTGCCTTTATAGAGATGAATTGGAAGAGTTACAAAAAAGCGTAAGCAGCTTTTATTATGTTCCCACTTTCTCCAGAGAAATTCCTGACGACATCAATAGATTAGTAAAAACCGGCTATGTTCATGCAGTGTACGAAGAGATCTGTAATAATAATATTCAGATTGATATCATCGAAAACAAAAGAATAGTGAAGCCGGCCTCTTTTTATTTATGTGGCTGGAAGAATATGATTGATGAAGCCAAGCAAAAAATACAGGCAATTGGCTACGATAAGAAGGCTATTCATCAGGAGTTATACGGATAAAACCATGCCCAAAAAAAATTAAGCTTCTTTGCTTAATAATATTTTGTAAGGCAAAGGATAGGTCTCCTCTTTTACAGAATTATTGTCAACCCCAAGTAATTTCTTTCTTAAAGATACGTCAGGCAATTTTTCATTGCTCTCCTGTTTCAAAACATTCTTCATAACAACCACAGGATCCTTTGTGCTGTTAAGTTTTAATTCAATAGCGATAAATTCTTTTTGCAATGAAAGTATTTCCGAATGATTTCTTATTAATTCATTTTCCAGTTCAGCGATACGATGACGATTTTTACTGATCTGAATTTTTGAAAAAGTGAATCCGACATATGCAGCGGCAATTAGAATTGCAGCAAACACAAATACATTCAAAGTAAACTCAAGGGTAAGCATAATAGTAGATGTTAAGGTTAGTGAGAAAATACAATTGTTGTACTACCGCCATCAATTTTTCAAGAGGAAATGTTTACTGTATTTTGTAAGAAAAATACTTATTGAACTAAGGTAGTTGTTTGATCAGAGCGTTAAGAAATTAGTTTTTCCACAATCGCTTTTATTGTGTTAATATGTACGCGCTCCTGCTGCATCGTGTCGCGGTAACGAATGGTAACCGTATTGTCTTCTTTTGTCTGATGATCAATGGTAATGCAGAATGGCGTGCCGAGTGCATCCATGCGGCGATAACGTTTTCCGATGGTGTCTTTTTCTTCATAGAAACATCGAAATGAAAATTTACAATCGTTCATTATTTCTCTTGCAATTTCCGGCAATCCGTCTTTTTTTACCAAAGGAAGAATGGCGAGTTTGATAGGAGCCAGTTTGGGCGGGAATTTCAGCACCACTCGATTATCTTTTCTTTCTTCTGTGCTCAGATCTTCTTCAGTATATGCTTCACTTAAGATCATTAATACGGTTCTGTCCAATCCGATCGAAGTTTCAATCACGTAGGGAATGTAGTTCCCATAAGGCTTCCCATTTTCATCCAGGTCATTGTCGAAATACTGCATCTTCTTTTTGCTGTATTCCTGGTGATTTCGCAAATCGAAATCAGTGCGTGAATGAATGCCCTCTACTTCTTTGAACCCGATGGGGAAATCGTATTCAATATCACAAGCTGCATCTGCATAGTGTGCCAATTTTACGTGATCATGAAAACGATATTTTTCTTTTACAATTCCCAAACTCAAGTGCCATTTCATTCTTTCTTCCTTCCAGAATTCATACCATTGTTTTTGCGAACCGGGGCGAATAAAGAATTGCATTTCCATCTGTTCGAATTCTCTCATTCGAAAAATAAATTGACGTGCTACGATTTCATTGCGAAACGCTTTTCCAATTTGCGCAATGCCAAAAGGAATCTTCATTCTCCCGGTTTTTTGCACATTCAAAAAATTCACAAAAATTCCCTGTGCCGTTTCCGGTCGCAAATACACTTTATTGTCCTCGCCATCTGAAGAAACCGTAGAGCCAAATTCCGTAGAGAACATTAAATTGAACTGGCGAACATCGGTCCAGTTGCTGGTTCCGCTGATGGCGCATTTTATTTTATGATCTTCTATCAATTTTTTCAATCCTTCAAAATCATCTTTTGCCAGAAAGGCATCCATTTCAGCAAGTACAGCCTCGGCGTTTTGCGTATCGCCTTTTGCTTTTAGTTCTTCGGCGTACCCTTCGATCAAATGATCAACGCGATATCTTTTTTTACTGTCTTTGTTATCAATCATCGGGTCGCTGAAATTATCGACATGACCGCTGGCTTTCCATGTTGTCGGATGCATAAAAATAGCAGCATCAATGCCCACGATATTCTCGTGCATTTGCGTCATGCTTTTCCACCAATAGTCTTTAATATTTTTCTTCAATTCACTTCCCCACTGACCGTAATCATAAACAGCGCTCAATCCGTCATAAATTTCGCTTGAGGGAAATATAAATCCGTATTCTTTGCAATGAGAAATAATTGCCTGGAACTTGTTGGTGTCGTTTGCCATAATGTGCGCAAAGATAATTGTTGAAAAGAAATTATAGGAAAGCAATAATTAAGAGTTCTTTCCTTTGCCAGATAGCGGTTGGTGTAAACCAGTCCAACTTTTATATTATTTATTCTTTGGGTAAAGTACATTTGCCAAACACTCATTAAAACCTTATGCCCGCTGCAATTGAATTCAAAGAGAAGAAAACCCCTTTGCTGGAAAAGTTTGGCATTTACTATCTGAACGTTCTTGGCAAACGGGAATTTGATCATCATGTATTTGATTTTACAGACGACCAATTAAATAAAAAGATCAATAGAATTTCAAACAAGGGAATCATCCTGTCTGCCCTTGCAGGGTTGATCTGCGTTTGGCCAACTGTTTATGTTGATTTGCTGAAGCAAAATGAAAAACTCATCATTCATTATTCATGGACGATCGGTGTAACCATCGTTTCCATTGCTATTGAATTTTATTTGTTGTTCATCATCGCCATCAAGGCGGTCCATGAAGTGAGCGAAATGATAAACATACACAAGCACAAAAAGGATTTTCTGGAAACCGGTCCTTTTAATGTTACCAATATCCTTGCCCGGGCTGCCCTGGAACTTCCTGATCCGGAAATGCGCATTCTGGGAATTGATCCGTTTGAAAAGATTTCAAAAAGAAATTTGTTGATCCTTGGATTATTGTATAAAGTCAGAATCACACTCACCAATTTTATCTCGAAATTTTTATTAAGAAGATCTTTCGGCGAAAGGATCTTCAACATTTCCATTAACTATATAGCCTTACCGGTTGAATGTTTTTGGAACGGAATGGTGATTTATCGTGTTGTGCGGGAAGCAAGATTGCGTTTGTTTGGATTTGCGCTAAGCAATTATATCAGCGACAATTTATTGCATGAACATCTATTGGAAGATTTATCGCCTGAAGCAAGAACCGGATGCATACGTGCAATTGGAAACGCCGTGGTAATGGCAAGAAATTACCACCCGAACATGATCATCTTATTATTGCGTTTCCAGGATCTATTACATATCAATAAAGATGATCGTTATGATGATTGGAATATATTTTTAGAAACATTGAAAAAGGTCAATGAAAAAGAAAGAAATTTCTTGCTGAACCTTTTTACAATTGCCATTGCCTTTGACGGAAAGATTTCTCATCTTGAAAAAGACAGCATTAAGGAAGCTTATGGAAAATTGTACGATGTATATCAACCAAGATTATCGTTGTTAATAAAAAACATAAAAGCCGGAAGATTGCACGCAGCCGCTGATTTATGCAAACTCGATTTTAGCGCTGAATAAAATTACTGCAGTTTTTCATTTTGTTGGTGCCGATCGGCATCGCGGATATTTTTCTTTTCAAAATTCTTGCTAAGCGCTATTGTAAGATCAACATTTGTTTGATTGGCGATGCACAGTAAGACCCATAACACATCAGCCAATTCATCAGCAAGATCTTTATTTTTATCCGATTCTTTAAAAGACTGATCTCCGTATAAACGGCTCATTAATCGGGCAACTTCGCCAACTTCTTCTGTTAATATCGCCATATTCGTCAATTCGCTGAAATATCGGACACCGGTGGTTTTTATCCACTCATCAATGTTTTGTTGTGCTTCGCGGATGGAAATTTCTTCTGACATAATAATTCGTGTAATTCGTGTTATAAAAAAATTTCTCCTTCCAAATAGGTGATTGCCTTACCGCTCATTAATACTCTGCCGGTGATCAATTCACAATCTAAATATCCCTTTCTTTTTGACAGTTGTATGGCAGACAGTCTTGTTTTTCCTAATTGCTTTGCCCAATACGGGACCAAAGCCGTGTGTGCGGATCCTGTTACCGGATCTTCATCTATGCCTGCTGCGGGAGCAAAAAAACGGGAAACAAAATCCGCCTCATTACCTTTTGCGGTAACAATGGTTCCGCGGGCCTGAAACTTTTTTAAAATTCCCAGATCTGGTGAAAGATCTTCTATTTCAGACTGATCCTTGGCTATTACCATAAAATCAAAAGAAGATTTATAAACCGCAACGGGTTTAATTTGCAAGGCTTGCTCGAATTCACTGATTTCCGGAATCTGAGTAAGATCATCTGCCGGAAAATCGAGCGTTAGTTTTTCATCGTTGCGCCTGCTAACATGCAAGGGACCGCTTTTGGAATGAAAAGTAATTTTCTCTTTTTTATAATTGAGGTGGTTAAAAAGAACATGAGCCGACGCAAGCGTAGCATGACCGCATAATTTCACTTCTACCGCGGGAGTTAACCAGCGAATAGCATAATCTTCTTCCTGCGGAACGATAAAAGCTGTTTCGGCAAGATTATTTTGCGCAGCTATCTGTTGCAACAATTCATCATCCAACCATTTACTCAAAGGCACCACAGCAGCGGGATTTCCGCCGAATGTTGTTTCTGCAAATGCGTTTACTATAAATATTTTCAGTTTCATATATAGCATTTTATTAACCGAATCATTTAGAATCCAGGTTCACTCCTTATTCTTTGTATCTATAATAATAGTAACCGGACCTTCATTAATCAATTCCACTTTCATGTCTGCGCCAAATTCTCCCGTAAAAATTTTTTTTGAAAGAACATTCTCCAACTGCGCGATCATTTTCTCATAAACAGGAATAGCGATCTCGGGTTTGCTTGCGCGAATATAAGATGGGCGATTCCCTTTTTTTGTCGAAGCATGCAAAGTAAACTGGCTTACTAATAAAATATCACCCCCGGTTTCTTTTATGGGAATATTCATTACTCCGCTTTCATCATCAAATATGCGCAGGTTAATGATTTTGTTGCTCAACCAGGAAATATCTTCAGCATCATCTGCATCTTCAATTCCCAAAAAGATCAGCAACCCTTTATTGATCTGGGATTTTATTTTTCCATCAATGGTTACGCTTGCTTTTTCAACCCGCTGAATGATCACCCGCATTTCTTACAAAAAATTAAATTGTAATTTTAAAATATGAAGATAGATTTTTCAAAAGAAATTATTTTTAAAACTGCACGGAGCGGCGGAAAAGGCGGACAGAACGTGAATAAAGTAGAATCAATGGTAGAGGGGTATTTTGGCATTAATGATTCTTTATTGCTGAATGATGAGCAGAAAGAAATCCTCTTTCAAAAACTAATCAATAGAATCAATGCGGAAGGATTTTTATTGGTAAAATCACAAGTACACCGATCACAATTGGAAAACAAAAAGGAGGTGATCAAAAAGATCAATGCGCTTATTTCAACCGCATTGAAAAAAGAAAAAAAACGTGTTTCAACAAAACCGACAAAAGCCTCGAAAGAAAAAAGGATAGAATCGAAGAAGAAATTATCTGAGACAAAACAATCCCGGAAAAAGGTTACCGGGAAAGATTATTGATAATAATCACCGTATTAAAATGAAGGTGCCATTAATGGCAAAAGATTTATGATTGTAATCTATGCCTGCAGCTTCCCATACATAGGTTCCCGCCGGAGCCTGGGAACCATGAAAGGTTCCATCCCAGCCCGCGAAGGGTTTCTCCGTCTCATACATCAGTTGTCCATACCTGCTGAACACCCGGAAATATTTCAAAATCAGCATCCCCACCGGTACGGGTCTTAGTACATCATTCTTCCCATCTCCATTCGGGGTGAATGCGTTGGGTACATATATCTGTGGTCCTACATAATATTTCACACGTATGGAATCCGTCAGGGTGCAGCCGTAATAATTTTTGATGGTAACATAGTAAATGGTATCTGTCGTACTGGTCAATATCGGATCTGCTATCGTTGTACTGCTCAATCCTAATGGCGGTGACCAGTTGAACTCTGCATTATTTCCCCTGACCCCGTCATTAGCCATTAATTGCAGGGTTGCTCCCTTGCTCAGTATGGTGTCATGTGAAGCAAGCGGATAAGGGCTTTGCCAGATATTGATATGTTGAGTGTCCGTTGCCATACATCCTTTATCAGTTCCCACCGTTAGCAGCACATCATAGGTTTGAGGTGCTTTCGTAAAAGTGAATGATGCATTATAATCGTTACTGGCTCCCAACAGCGTTGTATCCTTTTTGAACTGCCAGCTCGCAGAATTGATGACCCCGCCGGTATAGGTTGAAGTATTGATAAATGCCACCGGTTGATTTGAACAGGTGTCATTATAAGTAAAATCAGGAGTGAGGTAAGGATAGACCAATGCTTTGCTATAGGCGGTGTCTGCACAGTACAGACCAGGGAAAATGATTAACCGCACGTTGTATGCTCCTGTGTCTGCATAAGTATGTACAGGGAAAACCTGATTTGATGCACCCCCATCCCCAAAATCCCATTGAAATGTGGTGTTGTTCCAGTTGTATCCGGGATATAATGGAACACTGTTATTGGGAAAATTGAGCGTTAGATCATTGCAGCTGTTTAAAGAAGGAATCGAAGCTTTCGGTTTGGGTAATGAATCACAATTATACACGTGTACAAACAGGTCCTGGCTAATCGAATCGATCACCTGACCGCCCCTATATTCAGGTACGGTAACAGTCAGCACAAACAATCCTGTATCTGAGATGGTTCCGTGCAATAATCCGCTTACCGGATCCAAACTAACATTCGGACCTGCGGGTTGCTGTGCCGTATATGGACTTCTATATAAAACCGGAGAAAAAATAAAGCGATTAATAAAAGTATGTTCATTTATAGCATCTAATTCATAAGTGGAGGCGGCGCTGAAATGATAAGCAAGGGAATCCCCATCAGCATCGGTCGCGTTTAAACTATACGAAAAAGAGCGGGAGTTACAAACATTCAAAATGGTATCTATTGTTGTAAAACTGGGAGTACTATTTTTAAAATTGCCTGTTATTGAATTTAGGGGCGGAATTCTTACAAAACTGGCGATTGCGTTATATACTTCTCCCGGGCCAGCATCAGGACATGGAGGATAGCCAGGGGGTGGCGGGTTCAGATAGCCAGTATTATTAAAGGGAAAAGTCATGTCTAAAGCATTTGCGGGACGACAACAGTTGACGGCCGAAGCCATATAACCCGTATTATTATTGTTCAAAAAAACATCTGCATGGTAATAATAAACGGTATAGTTTGGGGGCGAAGGGAGCACGATACAGGGGTCTATAACACCGGTCACTTTCCGGGTTGAATCTAGGTCCCAGTCATAACTGGAAGTATTGTTATTCGGATTTGATGGATTTACGATATACAATTGATCCGGTGTAGGAGTGGTTCCTGATTGCACAATTACTTTATAAAAGAACCGAAAGTTTGGGGTTGTGTTTGGGGAAAATTTATACCCTAATGTACACGATTTTAAAGAAGTTGGTAGCGCGCATGTATTGGGAGGCAAAGCCACTTGTCCAAATAAAGATCCTGATTGCGCAAGTAAAAAACAAAATAGAATACAGCCCAGTTTTCGCACAGTAGAGTATTTATAAAAAACGGTAAATTTAATCCATTATAAGACAAAATGCACTTAAAAAAACAGTAATATTATCTTTCCCCGCATCATTTGATAATCATGATCGTTCAACTTTTCAACAATTAGTCAAAAGCAAAAAAAACGGGTGATCAAGTTTAGCTTTGTTAATAAGCTAAGGTTAGCAGAAATGAATATTTGTGACACTATTTGTAAAGCAAAAAATACTGCAAAAAAATGAAGAAACCTATTTGTATGTAATTAGCTTTTGCGTTTTGATATTAAAACATCTAATATTTGTTGTTGTTTGGCAACTTCCTTTTGTTGAATGTCCTGATCTTTTTTATTATCATCAAGGTCTTGCTGCGTGTTGCGCTGTTTTTTCTGCAAACTGCTTTGATCATCTAATAGTTTGCCCATTTTCTTATTTGCCTTTTTTGTCGCGTCAGCGTCCTGGTTCACATTGTTCTGCATAGCCTGGGTTTGCGTTGCCTGGTCAATTTTATTCTGATCAAGGTCAGCTTGAATCTTTCTTAATTTTTTTTCAAGATCGGCTTGCTCGTTCGCTAAACTGTTTTGTTTTTTCTGCGCTTTTTTTAAAACTTCTTGTTGTGAACCGATCTGCACTTCCAAATTATGCGCATCGATATAAGGAACCAGGTTATTCAAGAAAATTTTCGCTTTGTCCGTTTGCCCGTTATCTGTAGAATCTTTTACCAGAACATCTATATTCGGTTTGGTGGAGAACAAGGAAATAACGGAGATGTCTTTTTCTTTTTTCTTCTTATCTATCTTAAAATACAGATCGCGTGATTCACTGTCCGAGCTATCCAATTTCGCTCCGCGAAAAACAATAAATCCTTTTGAGCTGGAATTTTTAAATCCCTTCTTGGCCATATAATCTTTAATGGCATCTTCGGATACGTCCTGAGAATAAGCCAATTCAATGGCAGCGCTATTGATAGATGTTTTCTGATAATCGATCTTACTGTCATAAGCCGCCTGTGCGTGGCTTGCCGTTTTTCCCACCAACAAAATTGCCAAAAGGAATAAATATTTCTTCATGTTTGATAAGTTTATTCAAAAATACATTTTTACGGATTATGAATATACAACAACATTAATTGTGCAATATCAGCAGATGAAGTTTATTTTTGTTCATAAATATTATTGATTGAGCAGCATCAAAAAATTAGCCGGGCAAACAGTTTGGTACGGAGCAAGTTCAATTTTTGCCAGATTGCTTAATTATTTACTCACGCCTTATTTGACATACGCTTTTAAAAAAACACCGGATTACGGAGAAATGATCCTGGTGTATTCGCTCATTCCTTTTTTATATTCATTGATATTATTTGGGTTTGAGACGGCTTTCTTCCGGTTCATGCAAAAAAAAGAATTTGAAAAAGATGTTTACCATACCACCACTACTTCACTTATAATAAGCACAAGTATCATTACCGTACTCACTATTTTGTTTAATCATCAAATTGCATCGTTCATTGGAATTGAAAAACACCCCGAATACATTACCATCAGCGCTTTTATCATTGCCTTTGATGCATTGTCAACGATACCTTTTGCAAAACTGCGGCTCGAAAACAGACCAAAAAAATTTGCATTAATTCGCGTCTCAGGCATTTTATTAAATATTGCACTTACTTTTTTCTTTTTATCGGTTTGCCCCAAACTTTTCAAACAGCATCCGAACAGCATTTTACTTTTTATTTACAGCGCAGGTTTTGGTGTCGGTTATGTGTTGATAGCCAATCTTGCACAGTCTTTTTTCCAGGTAATTGCCTTATCGAAAGAATTATTACACTTCAGGTGGAAATTGAATACAGGGCTCTGGAAACATATCGTAGTTTATTCACTTCCCCTGACTATTGCAGGATTTGCCGGTGTGGTGAATGAAACTTTTGATCGCATCATGTTAAAAAAATGGATTCCATTGACCGGCGATGCGGCCACCATTCAGGTTGGAATTTATGGCGCTTGTTACAAGCTTTCGATATTGATCAGTTTATCGGTGCAGGCTTTTCGGATGGGTGCGGAACCTTTTTATTTTAAACAATCTGCTCAGGAGAACGCACCAAAAGTTTATGCTCGTGTCATGAAATTCTTTGTCATAACCATCACCGTTATGTTTTTGGTGGTTGCTTTATTTCTGAATGTTTGGAAAGAGCTTATCCAGGATCCGAGAATGTGGGAAGGTCTTAAAGTAGTTCCCATTCTGCTTTTTGCAAACATGTTCCTGGGCATCTATATCAATCTTTCCATCTGGTATCGTCTTTCACACAAAACGACGCCGGGTGCAATCATCACCTTGATCGGAGCAGCCATCACCCTTATTATCAATTATGTTTTTATTCCTTACTATAGTTATATGGCTTGTGCCTGGGCGACTTTTTTATGTTACGGAACCATGATGGTGATCTCCTATTGCTGGGGACAAAAAGCTTATCGCATTCCTTATGCCACAAAGAAATTGGTGGCTTATTTAGTGATCGTGGCCTTGTTATATTTCCTCCATCATTTTATAATCGGACTTTGGAAGAACAACTGGTTTAGCATTGCATTGGGGACAATTTTCACAGCAGCATATGTCTTGTTTGTTCTGAGAATTGAAAAAAGAGAGTTCCAGAAGCTTCCGTATATCGGGAGGCTATTAGGACCGGTGAGTACTTAACAGGCAGAATCCGGAAATGGATTTTTCAAATTGCCTACTGTTATATTGTTTCTTCTCCTCTCAAAAATGGATTATGGGCTTTTTCAAACCCAATGGTTGTCGGTTCGCCGTGACCGGGATATACGACTACCTCATCTGGCAATACAAATAATTTTTCGAAGATGCTTTTTAATAATGTATCAAAATCTCCGCCGGGCAAATCTGTCCTCCCAATGCTTTGTTTAAATAAGACATCGCCACCGATTAAGAATTTTTGCGCTTCATTATAAAAACAAATGCTTCCGGGTGAATGGCCTGGCGTAAATAATACTTTCAATTCATCATCATCTAATTTCACGACATCTCCCTGTTCTAAAAAAATCAATTCATCCCGATAATTTTCAAATGGCATTCCCCAATTCAATCCTGATGTTGGCGCATACTCTAAAACCGGTTTTTCTTTTTTGTGTATATGAAGATGCAAATCGTATGTGTCGAAAATGAATTTGTTTCCAAAAACGTGGTCGAGATGACAATGGGTATTTAACAAAAGCTTAGGAAATAATTTCTTCTCTTCAATAAATTCCTGCAGCGTCCTTCGTTCATTGCCAAAATAACAACCCGGATCTATAATACAACAGGCATCCTTATCATTATACAAGACGTATGTATTCTCTTGTACCGGATTGAATGTAAAACTTTGAATGTTAATCATACTTACCGCATTTGCTTACTAAAATGAATTTCACTGATTATAGGGATTGTTATAACTTTAAAATTTCAAAGAATGGCTATGCAAGTTTATAAGAATAAGTTACAACAAAAGCATTTTTTTTTAATCCTTACCTGTTTAATTTTTCTTCTCTCTCAGACATCTGCTCAGGTTAGTGCGGTTGAATTTGGAAAGAACCGGTTACAATTCAAAAAATTCAAGTGGAAATATTATCAAACCACCAACTTCAACACATACTTCTACGAAAATGGTCAGCCTATTGCAAAATATGTTGCACAACTTGCCGAAAAGGAATTACCCGGCATAGAGCAATTTGCGGAATATGGTATGCAACGTCGCGGTAACCTGGTTGTTTACAATAGCTATAATGACATGGAGCAATCCAATATTGGGTTGAGTCTGGACTGGCAAACCACAGGAGGCATTACTAAACTGGTGAATAATAAGGTGGTGCTTTATTATACTGATGATTATAACAAAATGCGCATCCAGGTTAGAGAAGGGATCGCACGGATACTGGTAGAAAATGTTTTGTTTGGGGACGACCTCGGAGAATTTGCCGCTAACCAGGCATTGCTTGACCTGCCGCAATGGTTAACCGACGGATATATTCATTATATCGGAGAACAATGGAGCACCGATTTGGATGACCAGTTAAAATCCGCCATGCTTTCGGGGCGGTATAATAACTTCTACCAGTTTGCTTTTGAAAAACCAGATCTTGCTGGTCACGCATTTTGGTATTATATCGCTGAAAAATATAAAAAGGAAAACGTTACCTATTTTCTTTATCTCGCAAGGGTTTACAGAAATCTTAATAATGCTTCGCAACGCATCTGCAAAAAAAAGTTCAAAGAAGTGCTGAAAGATTTTATGAACGAAGAAGAAGGAAAGTATGAAAAAGATATTCGCGGCAGACGCAATTTTCCGAAAGGAACGATTTCAGTTGTAGAAGAGGTGAACCCCAATAAAGATTTCTTTTACTTCTCTCCTAATCCTGCGCCAAGAAGTCAAACATACGCCGTTGTTGAATATAAACGCGGATTATACAATGTCGTTCTTCACGAGAATTTCATAAATACGAAAGTGTTATTAAAAGTGGGCGTTCGTTCTTATGATAATCAGCTCAATCCGCATTATCCTTTGATTGCCTGGGATGGAAAAGGAACGAGGCTTGCCATCATTTACTGGAGTCGCGGAAAAATAAAATTATTTGTTTACGATATCATTAGGAAATACAAGACCACCGAAACAGATCTTCCGATGTTTGACCAGATCCAGGACATGAAATATATGCTGAATGATAATACCCTTTTATTAAGTGCCGTAAAAAAAGGTCAATCGGATATTTTCGTTTATAAATTAGATGATCAGAGTGTTGAGCAGATAACGAATGACATTTATGATGACCTTGACGCAACATTTGTTTCATTTCCCGGGAAGACCGGAATTATTTATTCCTCAAATCGCCCTTCTGGCTCAGCTCCCACGGGCGATAGCATTCTTCCTTCAGATCACCATTACAATATCTTTTTGGTTGACAACTGGAACAAATCCGAGTTCAAACAAATTTCCCAACTCACGCATTTGAAATACGGCGATGCGCGATATCCAACGCAGTATAATAATTTTCATTTCACCTTTATCAGTGATGAAAATGGGATAAGCAATCGTTATGCAGGATTTTTCACTACGCAAAGAGCGGGCATTGATTCGGTCTATAAAATTGGCGATGAGATATTACATAATCCGGATGCGAAAGAATTGGATTCTGTTTTGCAGGCAAATAAAAAAACAGAGCCTGATACCGTTTTTGCATTTGCTATCACTAAGGATTCTGCATATTCTTTTCCGCTCACCAATTATCAAAGCGGATTAAAAGAAACGAAAATTGCGGGTGATAACGGACAAGTAAGCGAAGTGAGACAAGAAGGTGATTTAAAATTCTTATACAAATTAAAAGTTGATGAGAGTGCTTTAAAGAAAAGAAATATAAATCCGAAGTTAACAGATTACCGGAAAGAGACTATTCTTAACGAGCAGGTGCGTACAGGCGAAGCAGTAAAGTTTCAAACCACAAAATTACCCGGCGATACTGCTAAAAAGCAACCGGATTTTTTTCAAAGTGAATTTCAAAAGGAACCCAATAAGGACACTTCGAGTGTAACCGCAAAAACGCAGCCGGAATCACAACCTGTAACCGCACAGGAACAGAACATCCCTCAGGAAGAACCTGTATTGAAAAAAGCAAAATTGCTTGATTATAAATTAAAATTTTCGGTTGATAATTTTACTGCTGGTTTTAATAATGATGTACTCGTAAATCAATATCAACCATATTCCGGATCATTACCAATAAGCCTGAATGGCGTAGATGCATTCAGCGGAATGTTCAAGGCGTCGGTATTCGATCTGTTTGAAGACCTTCGTTTCACCGGTGGTTTTAGATTACCCTTTTTTAGTGGCAGCGGTAATGCATCAGCGGTAAGCAGCGGCGGAAGTGTTTTCACCCCCAGCAGTTCATCTTTTTTTGATGGAAGTGGTGAATGGTTTGCAAGAATCGATTACTTAAAAAAGCTCGCCGATTTTTCATTGGTTTATTACCGGCAAACTGAAGTTGGCAGTGCGAATATAAGTTCCGGACCATATGAAGGACTTGGCTATAATGCAAAATCCTTCTCAAATCTTTATCAGGCAGTCATTAAATATCCTTTTGATAAGGTAAAAAGTCTTCGGTTATATTTAGGCGTTAGGGCAAGCAAGTGGGTGTTGCAACCGGGGAGCCCTTATGCTAATGATTCTCTTGCTTTGATTGCACCGCCACAAAATAAAGAAACCTACGCAGTATCGCGCCTGGAATATGTTTATGATAATACGATATTAAAAGCAACAGATATCTGGAATGGATTGCGCTATAAAGCTTATATGGATTTTGATGTTCAAATGAATCAACCACAGTTCACCGGCGAAGGACGTAAAATGTTCAACTTTGGTTTCGACGCACGCAATTATTATCCTATCTACAGAAATTTTATCTGGGCAGTTCGGGCAGCCGGAGATTTTTCCTGGGGCAATCAAAAAGTAATTTATTATCTCGGTGGTACAGACGGATGGCTTTTCCCGAAGGCGAATAATCTTCCTTCACCGCAAGATCCATCTTATGCATTTCAATCTCTTGCTGTCAATCTGCGCGGCTTTAATCAAAACATTACCAATGGGAATAACAATATTGTCATAAACAGTGAATTAAGACTTCCTATTTTTTCTACATTATTTAATAAACCCATTAATAATGCATTTTTACGGAATTTCTCGATCATCCAATTTTTTGATTTTGGAAATGCGTGGAATGGCAACTATAATAAATTAAGTCGTCCTACCCTTTCATTCACCAATAACCAGGATCTCACTGTGCTGATCAAAGCCGGTGGCATCGGCCCTCTGGCAGGCGGCTATGGATTTGGAGTACGGAGTACCTTATTGGGTTATTTTCTTCGTCTTGATGCTGGTTGGCCGATGGATGGTTTTTTTAAAGGAGCACCGATCTGGTATTTTTCCATGGGTGTAGATTTTTAAGAACAAGAAAATGCTTGTCAGGTGACTATTGATTTTTTTTATTGCCTATAAAAAAATACACAGCGGCATTGATCGAAATAATTGCCATGCAAATGATCCAGCAGATAAAGGTCATAGATAATAAATTACTTTCCCTTACCTCGATCTCATTCAATGAACGCCCGACAGCAACAAAATTTACTTTATCCAAATTCACTTTTCTTACCACCATTGCCAAGCGCACTCCATGCTGGGGTTGCCAGGTTATTCGATCCTCCCCGTTAGCCTTGGTAAAATCAAATACACCAGCTGGCAGGACCGGCATCGCGCCATTGATAAATCCCGTTGAGTGCATTGGCTGACCATTATCATTATAGACAGTAACGAAAAGTGAAAGACTATTTTCCAGATCAACAGTGTCTTTTGGGAAAATGCTTTCAATAGATTTCGATTTTTCTAATCGTTGTTTTATTACCGAAGCAATTTCTATTTGCGGATCATTTGCCGCTGTACGATAGGTTTGCTGAACGCTCGCATAAACAAATAGGCAAATAACTGTTATTATTGCGGCATTGCTGATTTGGGTTAGAATGAATGTTCTTTGCATATAAAAATATTTAATGTTGAAAGACGTTTTTAAGATTTGCAGAAATATTGATTTCGACCTCTTCATATTTTAATCTCCGAATTGTTTTTGACGATTTAAACATCATCTTTCTGAAATACTTTTTAAAATTATTTCCTCCTGCTTTAAATAATCTTTTATGCGCAAACCATATAAGCAGCGAGGTGAGAATAAAGAAATATTTATAACCTTGATAAGTCCAATTTCTCCCAAATGAATTCTTCCTTGAGTATATCATAAGTAATCGCTCATGCTGAAATTGGATATGCGCAGCTTCATCAATCAAAATATCGTTACAGATCTGTTTCAATAAGCCGCAGGCAGTAGCGTCTTTCATCGACTGATAAAATATCTGTGCAGCGCTTTCAACGGTAATAACGGCAAGGGTCCATAATTCCATACTGGTATTGCAGTATCTTATTTTTCTGAATAATGTATCTCCCCAGTTTGTTTTGATCCTGGGCTGATTGATCATGTCCAGGTAAATCCCAAGATTATTACCGTGCTTTTGTTCTTCTTTAATAAACAGTTCAACAGCTTTTACGTAATACGGGTCATTAATTTTCGCCGCATATTTTTTACATGCATTGACCAAATGTTTTCCGTCGGAGGTTTCTCCAAGTTGCCATGCCTGGAGCGATTTTAAAACCGTGCCTAACTCCTTTGCCGATAAGCATGGATCCTGGGTCCAGTCAATTCTTTTTACCTGCAGGTTTTGCTTGAAATAATTCACCCATTGTTGTGAAGTTCTCATCATTTATCATGTAGCATTTTACTGTTATGGAGATTTACTTGGTTTTCAAAAAAAAAATCTAGTTCCAGATCACTGCTTTTAAAAGTGCTTTGAATTACAAAGTATTTATGCAAAAAAAAATTATTTTGCCCCTTTAATCATGTTTTCCAATCCCCCCAAATGTTCTTTAAATGCTTTTTCCCCTGCTTTCGTTATAGAATAAGTTGTATTTGTTTTCCGGCCGATAAATCCTTTCTTCACTTTGATATAACCATTCTCTTCGAGGTTTGACAAATGTGAAGCAAGATTTCCGTCTGTTACCTGTAACAATTCTTTCAGGTCGTTGAAATTAATCTCTTCATTGACCAGCAATACACTCATCACACCCAAACGGACACGACTATCGAAAACCTTATTTAAACTATCGATCGGATTCTTCATTCTAATTAACTTTTAACACGCTCATATTTCCACCACATCCAGGTGCCGTAAATAATATGGAGTACGCCAAAGCCAGCTGCCCAAAAATATAACCCAAAACCTATCTCCCAAAAACTGATCACACCCAAAATCAATTCTGCATAACCGAGGTAACGAATTTCAGCCAAAGTGTACTTGCTGGCGTTCACCAGCGCCAATCCATAAAATACAAGGCAAGACGAAGCAACCAACTCATAGTACCCCAATTGCATCATCCGCAAGATCACAATGCCACCAACCATCATCGGAATAGCCGTATTAATAAGTAACCTTTTCGCAGTTAAACCCCATAATGGAATTTTATTTTTTTTACTGCGCAGGTAAGTAAAAATAAATGCGAAAACAAATGCCGCCATAAAGGTGAACAATGCAATTAACATTAATTCCTGAAGCAATCCTATTTGTGGAAAACTAAAAATATCATGGGTTGTTTTGTCCGTGTTCGCCTCAGTGCTATATTGGGTAATCTTATTATGTGCAAACCAGGCTCCCAGCAATGCACAAATTCCTGCGGCAATCCCACTCCAACCGCTCAAACTGATAAAGCGTGAAGAACGTTCCATCATTTTTTTAATGTCCTGCAGGGCTTCCAAAGATTCATCTTGACTATACATAAAAGTACTTTGAAATACAAAGTAAATAATAAAATATAATGGCTCCAAATCTTTTGCAAGATTATTTTCTCATTAACAATGCCGATGATTGAAATATTTTTTCATAATTTACCCTTCGATTTTTTCCAATCAAATTCCGATTGCATGTCAGACAAATTCATCCTTGCTCTTGATCAGGGCACTACGAGTTCACGGGCTATTCTTTTCGATCACTCCGGTAATATCATTAATGTTGCGCAAAAAGAATTCACCCAATTCTACCCCAGGCCCGGCTGGGTTGAGCATGATGCAGAAGAAATCTGGTCATCCCAATATGGTGTTTTAGCGGAAGTATTGGCCAAGAAAAATATTTCACCCCAACAAATTGCAGCCATCGGAATCACCAATCAGCGCGAAACAACAATTGTGTGGGATCGCGCAACGGGCAAACCAATTTATCATGCCATTGTTTGGCAAGACCGAAGAACGGCTGAATATTGCGATGAATTAAAAGCAAAAGGGTTATCAAAAAAAATCCAGGAAAAGACAGGATTGATCATTGACGCCTATTTTTCCGCAACCAAATTAAAATGGATTCTTGATCATGTCCCCGGCGCAAAAGCAAAAGCAGAAAAGGGAGAACTCGCATTTGGAACGGTTGATAGTTGGCTAATTTGGAAATTGACAAATGGAAAATTACATGTCACCGATGTCACCAATGCGTCGCGAACCATGTTACTCAACATTAATAACTGCGAATGGGATGATGAACTTTTGAAAATATTTGATGTTCCGAAAAATATACTGCCGCAGGTAAAACCATCCAGCGAAATTTATGGAACAAGTGAAACAATTGCGCCGAGTACAGAAATCCCGATTGCTGGTATCGCGGGCGATCAGCAGGCTGCCTTATTCGGGCAACTATGCACCCAGGCCGGCATGGTAAAAAACACCTACGGTACTGGTTGTTTCATGTTAATGAATACCGGGACAAAGGCAGTCACTTCTCAAAACAACCTATTGACCACCGTTGCCTGGAAGATCAATGATAAAGTTGAATATGCGCTGGAAGGAAGCATTTTCATTGCAGGTGCAGTGGTGCAATGGCTGCGCGACGGATTGCATTTTATTCATTCTTCTGCGGATGTGGAGGCCTTGGCAACGCAAGTGAAGGAAACCGATGGGGTGTATATGGTTCCTGCATTTGCAGGACTCGGTGCGCCGCATTGGAATCAGTATGCACGCGGAGCCATTTTCGGGATGACGCGTGGCACAACCCATGCACACATCGCCCGCGCTTCACTGGAGAGCATCGCCTATCAAACAAACGATGTACTCAAAGCTATGGAGGCAGATTCAGGGATCAGTATTAAAGAATTGCGTGTTGATGGTGGTGCAACCGCAAATAATTTATTAATGCAATTCCAATCCGATATTTTACAAGTGCCGGTTGTTCGTCCAAAAGTTTATGAAACAACAGCGCTGGGGGCAGCTTATCTCGCAGGACTTGCAGTCGGTTATTGGAAAAGCGTAAATGATATTCAACAACAATGGCAGGTTGATAAAAAGTTCATTCCATCTATGCCTGTTGAAAAAACAAAAGAATTATTAAAAGGATGGGAGCGCGCAGTAAAAGCAAGTATTGCATGGGCAGACCAGAAGTCATGAGCCTTTGGCAAATAGCTTTTTGGTGTTGACAAAATACGAAGAACCAAACATTATAATATTCAGCTTGATGAACCGCCAGCAAATGATTCTACAACTGCAATCACATCCCCGAGAATGGGATATTTGTATTATCGGGGGTGGTGCAACCGGATTAGGAGCAGCGGTGGATGCAGCTTCGCGGGGATTCAAGACGATTCTTTTTGAGCAATATGATTTTGCCAAAGGCACTTCATCCCGATCAACAAAACTGGTTCATGGCGGTGTTCGATACCTGCAGCAGGGAAATATCAAACTGGTTATGGAAGCCCTTCACGAAAGAGGAATTTTAAAAAAGAATGCGCCGCACCTGGTAAAAAATCAATCTTTCATTGTTCCGAATTACAAATGGTGGGAAGGTCCTTTTTATGGGATCGGATTAAAAGTGTATGATTGGATGAGCGGAAGTTTGGGACTAGGACCATCTCAGTTCTTATCAAAGGAAGAAACGCTGGAACGCGCGCCAACATTAGATGCTGAAGGATTAAAAGGAGGTGTTCTGTATCACGATGGGCAATTTGATGATGCCCGATTGGCCATTAATCTTGCGCAAACCGCCGTTGAAAATGATGCTACACTTATAAATTATTGCGAGGTAAAAAATCTCATCAAAACGAATTCAAAAATTACGGGTGTGCATATCCGTGATACATTGAATAATAAAGATCAGGAAATAAAAGCCAAAGCCATCATTAATGCCACAGGTGTTTTCACTGATTCCATCTTACAGATGGATAATAAAAAAAACGAACACATTATTGCCCCCAGCCAGGGTGTGCATATTGTTCTGGATAAAGAATTTTTACCCGGCGAATCTGCAATCATGGTTCCGCACACCGATGATGGTCGCGTATTGTTCGCTGTTCCCTGGCATAATAAAATCATCATCGGCACAACAGATACTTCGGTTGACAACCCTTCTGCAGAGCCGGTTGCCATGGAAGAAGAAATAAATTTTATCCTGCTCCAGATCGGGAAATATCTGACCAAGATTCCGACAGTAACGGATATACGAAGTGTGTTCGCCGGATTAAGACCCTTGGTAAAATCAAGCGGTAAAAAAACTGCCGAGCTTTCCAGAGATCATCTCATCACGGTTTCTGATTCAGGATTAATAACCATCACCGGCGGCAAATGGACAACCTATCGGCACATGGCAGAAGATGTGATTGATGTGGCGATTGAAAAATCAGGATTGAATAATAACAAGTGCATTACAAAAACATTAAAGATTCACGGCGCAAAAGAAACTGCTGATTATAATGCGCCGCTTTATTATTTCGGAACTGATGTTGAAAATATCAATGCATTAATACAAAAAGACGGATCGCTTGGGGAATTAATTCATCCGAAGCTCCCTTATATAAAGGCAGAAATTATTTTTGCCGTGCAAAATGAAATGTGCATGACCATTGAAGATGCTTTGGCGCGAAGAACAAGAGCATTATTTTTAGATGCGGAAGCCGCCATTCAATCGGCGCAGAAAGTTGCAGTGATCATGGCAAATGAAATGAACAAGGATGAAAGCTGGATAAAAGAACAAGTAGCATCCTTTAATGAATTGGCAAAAAATTATCTAGCGAAAACGTAATGGGATTGTAGCCGCGCAAGTGAGTGAGCAAGGATTGTTGTATAAAAAGAATGCTGGTTACAAGACTAGTTTTAATATTTATTGGCAAAAATCAGTGTTCCTAGAGTATTAGAAACCGAAATTCATAAATCTAAAATCGTAAATCAAATGACACCTTTCCTCGGAGAACTAATCGGCACGGCATTACTTATCACATTAGGCGGCGGCGTTGTCGCCAATGTAATATTGAATAAGACAAAAGGCAATAATAGTGGCTGGATCGTGATTGCTTTTGGATGGGCGATGGCTGTGTATGTTGGTGTTTTTGTTGCAGCACCGTATAGTGGAGCGCATCTGAACCCTGCAGTAACACTGGGTTTTGCCTTTGCTGGAAAGTTTGAGTGGAATTTAGTCGCCACTTATATCATAGCGCAACTGATGGGTGCAATGCTTGGCGCTTTTATCGTTTGGATCGTATATCGTCAGCATTTTAATGAAACCGATGATGCCAACAGTAAACTTGCCGTATTCTGCACTGCGCCTGCCATTCGCAGTCCGTTGAATAATCTGTTGTCGGAAATTACCGGAACTTTTGTATTGGTTTTTGCTGCATTATATATTGTTGGTCCATCGCTTAATGTCAATAATACAGATGGTAAAATCGGGCTCGGCGCAATTGGTGCGTTGCCTGTCGCTTTCCTGGTCCTGGCAATTGGTCTTTCCCTTGGTGGCACTACTGGTTACGCAATTAATCCGGCGCGCGATCTTGGTCCCCGTATCCTGCATTTTATCTTACCGATCAATAAAAAAAGAGACAGTGACTGGAATTATGCGTGGGTACCGGTACTTGGTCCCATAATCGGTGGCTTGCTTGCCGCTTTTTTATTTAAGCTGATATGAGAAGGGATCATTAATCTTGGATTAACTATCCCTAATTTGCACAAAAATATTTCATGCCTTCTGAAGTTCATTACAACGATTATTTGCAGTTAGATAAGATTCTTCATGCGCAGCTTCCTGAAAGCGAAAAACTACAACAACCTGCACATGATGAAATGTTGTTCATCATCATTCATCAGAGCTATGAATTATGGTTTAAGCAATTGTTGTTTGAAGTGAATTCGATTTGTGAGATCATGAAGAAGCCTGCACTTAATGATAACTCACCGGAATTACAGACCGTTGTTCATCGATTATCAAGATGTGTCACCATTTTAAAATTACTTGTTCATCAAATTGATGTAATGGAAACGATGAACCCGATGGATTTTTTAGATTTCCGTGATATGCTACGTCCGGCCTCGGGTTTTCAAAGCTGGCAGTTCAAAACGCTCGAAGCCTTGCTGGGATTGAAATACGAGCATCGCTATGGGAAGGAATATTATATTTCTCAATTAAGAAAGGAAGAAATTGATATTGTAAGAAAAGCGGAACTGGAAAGATCATTATTACAATTGGTGAACAGCTGGCTGGAACGAATGCCTTTTTTTGATGAAGAAGAAAACTGGAAAAATTTTCATCATCATCCAGATGAAAAAAATTTGCACCCATTTTGGACGGAGTACAGAAAATGTTATGTAGAAAGTTTAGCAGAAGCGGAAAAAGAAAACCTGAATTTGTTTGACAAGATTTTTTTCGAGAACCAGCAGCAAAGTCTATCCAACATCGCCAACCGTTCAGCATTATTCATCATGCTATATCGCGGTTATCCGGTTTTGCAATTGCCTTATCAATTATTGAATCAATTGCTTGAAATTGATGAGCAACTGAGCACATGGCGTTACCGACACATGAATATGGTTCACCGAACCATTGGAACGCGTATTGGAACCGGTGGAAGTACGGGAAAAGATTATCTGCAGTCAGCCTTGAACAAGCATTATATTTTCAAAGAAATTGCTCAGCTGACCAGTTTTCTTATCGAAAGAAAAAAACTGCCGCAACTCAGTAACGAAATGGAAAGAAGATTAGGATTCATGCATTAAATAACCTTCTTAGAAAAATCTCCCTGCCCCTGAAATTTTTCGATACGGTCTCGAAAAAAAGTCATCTACATTTTTGTTGAAATCATCCTTATAAACGATTGGTGTGCTGTGCCCCGAATTGGGCAATATCCATAAATAGGCATTGGGTATATTTTGAAAGATGAGGAGCGTGTGAGCTGGTTTCAATATATCATGATCGCCGCCGATCACCAATGTCGGATTCCTGATCGCGTTCAAATCAGATAATGGGATATGTGGTTCTTCAACCAACAAACGCATGAGTTTCCATTGTGTTTTTTCTGCAGCGTTTTTTGTCGCTTTATTTTTTAGCATATTGTACTCGGGTTTTACCAAATCCTCCACATCCTGGTTAACAGCAGAACTATCGGGAGTAAGATTTGCCCCGGTAACGGCTAATTTCTTGACTTTTTCGGGATGACGAATGGCAAGCAGCAATCCCTCGATCCCCCCATCGCTCCATCCAATCACATAAGCGGAATCAACCTTCAATGCGCTTAATAAAGCCGCATAATCGTCAGTTATCATCTCATAGGACAGCGAATCCCCATCGTCTTTCGATTTGCCCTGTGCCCTGCTGTCGGCGATGATCACTTTATATTTTTGCGAGAAATACGGGATCTGGTAAATGAAATTATTGATGGAGCCGCCATTACCATGAATGATCAAAAGCGGTTGTCCTTCGCCATAAACCTCACAATACATTTTAAACCCGCGTATATCATAATATTTGCCGGCTGCCGGATTATTGCCATAAGGAACCTTGCCGTTTTTTATCTGGTTATTAAAATCGTCCTCAATTTTTTTCAGGTCCTGGGAAACGGCAATGGCAGCAGTTGTTTGACCAAGGATCAAAAGCAAAAAAAACTTTTTCATAACAGTGTTTTGGAGTTATTTTCTTAATCAGAAAAGGAAGTTACATTATTCGTGGTCTATCTTCAAAATAATAATCCTGTTTGCTGCCGAAATGTTGCCGTCATTTATTCACAATACAATGCAAAAAACTTCGTTAATGAAGCTAACTGCAAAAAGGCTTTAACAACGATTTGGCGATTGGCTTTCATTATCAGGAAATACTTGCTAAACAAAGATGTTCACTTTGTTTATTCGAATTATTTGATTCAATTTTGCAGGCATTATTGCTGAAACTTAAAACAGGACTTTTCTAAATGGGCTTATTCAACTTCCTCACACAAGAAATCGCAATGGATTTGGGTACTGCAAACACCCTGATAATACATAATGATGAAATCGTTGTAAATGAACCGAGTATTGTTGCACTCGATCGTAATAATCCAAAAAACGTATTGGCTGTAGGTAAGCGTGCCCTGATGATGCACGAAAAAACGCATGAAAGCATCCGCACGGTTCGCCCGCTAAAAGATGGTGTAATTGCCGATTTCAATGCTGCCGAGTTAATGATCAGGGAAATGATCAAGATGATCTACCCTAAAAAACCGCTTTTCCCGCCAAGCTGGCGGATGATGATCTGTATACCGTCAAGCATTACCGAAGTTGAAAAACGTGCGGTGCGTGATAGCGCTGAACAAGCTGGGGCCAAGGAAGTTTATCTTATTCATGAACCCATGGCTGCCGCCTTGGGGATAGGCATTGATGTGGAAGAACCGGTTGGTAATATGATCATTGATATTGGGGGCGGAACAACCGGCATTACGGTAATTGCATTGGCTGGGATCGTTTGCGATCAGTCCATTCGCATTGCCGGTGATGAATTTACCGCTGATATTATGGAGGCACTGCGTCGTTATCATAGTTTATTAATTGGAGAAAGAACAGCAGAACAGATAAAGATACAGATCGGCGCTGCGCTCAAAGACCTTGACTCACCACCTGATGATATGCCGGTCAATGGGCGTGACCTTGTTACGGGTATACCAAAACAGATCATGGTAAGCTACCAGGAAATTGACGAAGCCTTGGATAAAAGTATCTTTAAGATAGAAGAAGCCATTTTAAAAGCATTGGAAACCACACCTCCGGAATTGGCCGGAGACATCTATCGTCGTGGTTTGTATCTTACTGGCGGCGGTGCTCTTTTACGGGGACTGGACAAACGATTAAGCCAGAAAATAAAATTACCTGTTCATATAGCAGATGACCCATTGAAAAGCGTTGTGCGCGGCACAGGCATTTCTCTTAAAAATTATGACCGGTATCCATTTGTGATGCGTTAATAGATTCTAAGATTTATACAACAGCATTAGAATTTAGTATTTAGAATTTATAAACTTCCTCTTGTGCGAAATATTTTTCTCTTCATCGGACGATATTTTAATTTTCTTTTTTTCCTGGTGATGCAGATAATCGCGCTGTCCTTTCTTGTTCGGTACAATAAATTTCATCAGGCAATTTTTATGAACGCAGCTTCCGAAATTACCGGAAGATTAAATGCGAGATATAATGGCATTGCGTATTATTTTCAGCTTAAACCAACAAATGATCTATTGGTAAAGGAAAATGAACAACTGCATCAGTTGCTGAAACAAAATGGCGGCTTCACAGATTCTTCAAAAAAAATGATCATTGATACTGCGCTTATTGATTCTGCAAAAAAGATCCAGAAGTATTATTTCATGTCCGCAAAAGTTGTCGGTATTACAACCAATTTTCAAACCAATTTTATAACGCTGCATCGCGGTTCTGCCCAAGGGGTTAAACCAAACATGGGAGTGGTAAGCGCACAGGGCATTGCGGGCACCATCGTTAATGTAAGCCGAAATTTTTCAGTTGCGATGAGCCTGCTTCATCTCCAATATAAGGTGGTGGTAAAATTAAAAAATAGCGGCGAACGCGGAACGGTTGAGTGGGATGGGAAAAGTCCACTCTATGTTACATTAAAGGATATTCCCAAAAGCGCAAAAATAAATAAGGGCGATTCAGTGGTCACCAGCGAAACATCATCCTTATTTCCATCAGATTTTATGGTCGGGACCGTAAGCGAAATTATTGATGACAAGAGCAGTAATTTTTACACCATCAAATTAAAAACGGCAACCAACTTTTTTAATGTTGAGTATGTATACATCATTGCCAATAACCAATACGATGAACAAAAAAACCTCGAAGATTCAACGCATAAAAAATTTCAATGAGTGAACTGCTGAAAAATATTATCCGCTTTGCATTATTTATATTAGTACAGGTATTTGTATTGTATAAGATTCCGCCATTGCATCGTTTCATCACACCATATCTGTACTTTTTATTCATTTTATGGCTGCCATTTAACTTACCGAGGTTTTGGCTCACTTTTATTGGATTCATCTTTGGATTAACCCTCGACTATTTTACTTACACGCCTGGTCTGCATGCGGCAGCTTGCACGCTGATCGCGTATGTCCGCCCTTTCGTGGTCAATCGGATGATATCACAGGAGGGGCTCGAAAAAAACTATGCATCGCCCTCTATCGTCAGCATGGGCTGGGCTCCATATGCTATTTATGTTTTCGTGCTCACTTTATTACATCACAGTTATTTGGTTTTCCTTGAATGGATGAGTTTTGGCACATTTTGGTTTTTCCTTGGTAAAGTGACCGCAACGACCGCCGTAAGTTTGCTGTTGATCCTCGTGACGGAATTATTATTCTTCCGAAAAGAAAAATTCAGAACAAATACAGCTTAGGTCAATAATCCCTTAGGATTTTTGCCCGTCCAGAAAACTTTTTTCAACTTATGTTGCGTCGCAGACATTAAGCGTTATATCTTTGTTCGGCTACCATTATTACTGGTAAAGCCTCTGTAAATCGTATACCCGTAAATGCCTGTATTCAATCAATCGCGCAGCAATATTATCCGACTCATTTTTGTGGGTATGTTTGTCATCATCATTGCCCAGTTGGTCAATCTCCAGATCATTTCCAGCAAATACAAGAAACTTGCAGAAGAAAATGCCTTGTATGCAAAACGTGTTTATCCAACGCGCGGAATCATCTATGATAGAAATGGAAAAGCGATTTTGAACAACACCATTATGTATGACCTGACGGTAACTCCATCACAGGTAAAAAATATTGATACCGAATATTTCTGTCAGTTGGTTGGAATTGATACGGCAGAATTCCGCGATCGCATATTGGATGCCAAGTTCAGAAACGGAACTTTCCGACCCTCAACTTTTGAAGATCTGTTACCGCCCGACCTTTATGCAAAATTTGAAGAAAATATCTGGCGTTTTCCCGGATTCAATTTGCAGGAAAGACCGGTTCGTGTATATCCATTCAACGCGGCAGCTCACGTAATGGGTTATGTTGGAGAAGTTGATTCTACCATTATTAAACGATATAATTACGGATACCAAATAGGCGATTATGTGGGCAGAAGTGGATTGGAACAATATTATGAAAAAGAACTGATGGGGCAACGCGGAATTGAGTTCTGGATAAAGGACAATAAGAACAGATTGGTCGGCCATTATGAAAATAAATCGTTTGATACACCTGCCGTTGCCGGAAAGAATTTACACACATACATTGACGTTAGTCTCCAGGAGCTGGCGGAAAAATTACTGGCAAATAAGGTCGGCTCCATAGTCGCCATCGAACCAAAAACAGGCGGAATCCTTGCCATGGCGTCAAGTCCGGATTATGATCCTAATGCTTTAACAGGTTCCGACAAACAAAAAAATTATGGCAAACTTGTTTTAGACGTTTCTTCTCCATTACTCAATCGCGCAATAAAAGGGTTGTATCAGCCGGGTTCCACCTATAAACCACTGGGCGCTTTAATCGGATTAGATGAAGGCGTTATTACTCCGTCAAGCGGGTATGATTGCCGCGGGGTTTATTTGGCATGTAATCATCCTGTCAAATGTGAGCATAAAGATCCGGGTCACGCAGCAAATCTCAGGTTAGCGATCGCCCATTCCTGCAATTCATTTTTTTCCAATACTTTTCGTCTAACCCTTGACAATCCTGAATTTCGCGGGGTCCGGAGCGGATTGACCAGATGGAAAGAATATGTAAATGCATTCGGTTTGGGTCATCGCATTGGAATTGATATTCCCAGTGAAGATGGTGGCAATATTCCCGACACCACTGCTTATGATAAAGAATATCATCATCAATGGAATTCATGCACGATGGTAACAATGGGGATTGGTCAGGATAAAATGCTGGTAACGCCCCTGCAGATTGCCAATGCTATGTGCATCGTTGCCAATAAAGGATTTTTTTATACGCCTCATTTTGTAAACAGAATTGATGGTGCCGATCCCAATGACACTTTATTAAATCGTTTTAAAGAAAAGCACGAGGTATTAACTCACATTCCCGATGACGTTTATGAGGTAGTAACAAGCGGCATGCAGGATGTTGTTGAATACGGAACAGCGAGCGCTGCTAAAATTCCGGGTATTAATATTTGCGCTAAAACAGGGACTGCAGAAAATTATCGGATCATCAGAGGCAGAAGAACAAAACTGAAATCGCATTCTGTTTTCGTTTGTTTCGCGCCAAGAGAAAATCCGAAAATTGCCATCGCCATTGTAATTGAGAACGCCGGATTTGGTGCAACCTGGGCAGCTCCGATCGGCTCATTACTGCTCGAAAAATATCTTAATGATACCATTCGGGCAGAACGATTGCCGTTAATAGATCATCTTGTAGGAAGTAATTTGATGCCAAGATATTTAATGGTACAACAATTCATTGAAGATTCTTCAAGGGCTGCAAAATGGGCCAAACAAACCGGCGACAGCACGCGTTGGAAAAAATACACCAATGTTTCATTCAGAAATGAGATGCTTGACACCTTGCATCGCGTTTTTGTTTCGTCCTTAACCCCGAATTTTCAAAACAGCTCGGCTGATAAACCAAAAAATAATATAAAAATTAAAGATACAGACTCAACTACCAACTAGCATGAGTAACCGAAATCCTGCAATATCAAAAGGCGTTGACTGGTCGCTGGTGTGGCTCTGGCTGATCTTGTGTTGCATCGGTATAATGAGCATTTTTGCAGCCACTTATCGCGAAACAGATAGTATTTTGCAGGGATTCATTTCTTTAAAAACAGATTATAGCAGGCAGCTGCTCTATTTTGTCATGGGCGGAATTGTCGGCACTTTTATTTTATTGACAGACAGCAAATTTTTTACAGCCACCGCTAATTTAGGATATGCATTCGGCATCTTTTTATTGTTACTGGTATTTCCTTTTCATTCGCGCGTTAAAGGAACCGAATCCATCATCAGATTTGGAACAGCTTTTCAATTACAACCCGCAGATCTTTGTAAACTTTTTGTAAATCTTGCGCTTGCAAAATATTTATCAAGAATTGAAACTGATTTTTATAAGCTCCGCTCTCAATTGATTGCTGCTGCCATTACCTTGATCCCGGCAGTATTATCAATAATGCAGAAAGAAACCGGACTGGCATTGGTATATTTTTCTTTTTTCATTGTGATGTTTCGTGAAGGTTTGCCGGCTGCCATACTGATCATCGGTTTTTCTTTTGGAGTACTGGTTGTAGCAACATTATTGGTTGAAAAGAATACTTTGGCATTGGTGCTCACCGGCATTGCCGCCCTGGCTGTATATATTATGCGACGACAGGTCAAAAGAAATCGGGGCATTTTATTCCTAATTGTAGGCGTTTGGTTTGTCTGTGTCGGTGTGCAGCGATTCGTTGTGCCATTTGTATTTGATCATGTATTTCAGCCTTATCAGGTAAAACGTATTTATGACGCCATTGGAAAAGATTATGTCCCGAAAAATGAGGTTGCAGAAGAACAGATTGAGCAGAAAAAAAGCAGTTCACAGGATAACAACTACAATGTAAAGCAAAGCAAAATTGCAATTGGCAGTGGAAGGGTCCTTGGCAAAGGATTATTGAAAGGAACACAAACGCGATATGATTTTGTGCCGGAACAAAGAACCGATTTTATTTTTTGTACAATCGGAGAAGGTTTCGGTTTTGTGGGCAGCAGTGTTTTCTTGTGCATTTATCTTGTCTTGCTCTTGCGGATAGTTGCTGTTGCAGAAAGGCAGCGAAGTGTTTTCAGTCGGTGCTATGCCTATGGAGTCGCTTCAGTTTTTTTCTTTCACATTGTCATTAATGTTTGCATGACGATTGGACTGGCGCCCGTAATCGGAATTCCTTTGCCTTTTGTGAGCTATGGCGGCACATCTTTACTAACTTTTACCATCATGCTTTTTGTTTTGATAAGATTGGATGCTGACAGGCAAATGGTGTTGCGATGAAAGCCTGAAAGAAGTTTATTTAAGATTTTACGTCTTCCTGACATGCGGACTTTTCCGGATTGTCCACTTTCCCTACATTTAATTATGAAAATAATCCCACTTTCCGAAGGTTCATTTACTGTAGATAAATCCAAAAGATTTGTTCGGTTTAATACCTCAACCGATGATCTGCAACAAAGATCTGCAGGAAGCTTGCTGGTAGAAGTTCAGCCCTTTGTAATTGTAACATCCAAAGATGTTTTAGTGCTTGATACAGGATTGGGATTTGAGGAAAACGGCATCCTGCAATTGCATCAAAATCTTATCAACGCAGGAATTCAACCTTCTTCGGTAACGAAAGTATTGATGTCGCATTTGCACAAAGATCATGCGGGGGGAATTTCAAAAATAAATCGGACAACCAATTCCTATGAAATTTCTTTTCCTAATGCAAAATATTACGTTCAAAAACAAGAGCTTGATTTTGCATTTGAAAAAGGATTTCCTTCTTACGTTCCAGAAGAATTGGAATTACTCAAAACTTCTTCAAATATTATTCTATTGGAAGGGAATGGGATATTGGAAAACTATATTCGGTATGAAGTAACCGGCGCACATTGTCCCTATCACCAGGTATTTTGGATCCAAGAAGATGGGGAAAAAATATTTTTTGGCGGGGATGTTGCGCCACAGCTTCAGCAAATGAAAAGCCGTTTTATTGCCAAATACGATTATGATGGAAAGAAGTGCATGGAACTTCGCAAACAATGGTGGCAGGAAGGTGAAAATGAAAAGTGGACCTTTTTATTTTATCATGACATTAAAACCCCAATTTATATTAATGAGAAATAATGGGACAGGAAGGTTTGCCAACTCTCTCATTTTACAGTTCACATTCCTGATTCCCATTAAAAAAAAGGCCTGCCCTGAAAAGAGCCGGCCGTTGCTAACCTATGAAAAACACCAACTTCAAATATCGCACATGAAGCTAATTGACTTAAAATTAATCGGTAAAGAAGCAAAAAATTCGGGTATATCCTTTCTTTATTCTATCTTAATAAAGGACGTCTTTGCTGCATGCGCAGTTGCCTTCGTTCCATTTCTCTTTGAACAAAATTTCCAAATTGTTTTTCAGAGCGAAAAAACAAATTGACTTTGTCAGGAGGGAGTGCTCTGGAAAATTCACTATTATATCTTTTACGAATATTAACTATTTTTTCTTCCGTAACAATCTCGTCTTCTTTATTCCCAATCGCATCAAGTCTTGTTCTTCTTATTTCTTCTGTGTATTTATTATAAACAGGCCAAAATCTTTCTGCTTCTTCGGGTGAAAGATTTAATTGTTTAGTGAGATACGCAATTTTTAACGATTCAATCTTTTCACCATTCTGCGAAAAGCTTGAAATACATAGCATAAAAATCATTCCATATAATAGTAAAAATTGTTTCATTTATTAATTTGTTGCGCTGTTGTTGTCTTTGAATGAAATATCCTCATTTATGTATTGATTCAACTCGTCATCGGAAACATTACTGAATAAATCGTTTGCATCATCATTGTCAGCCGACAAATCATTCGTTGCCAAAGGAATATTAAAATTTGTAGAATCGTAAATTGGTGAATATTGATTCTGCAAATAATTATTCATATCATCATCACTCACTTTTGATAAAGCGGCAATTGGATCGGTAATACCTGCGCGTGAATTACTTTTATTTAAAGCAAAAAAACCTACTGTTGTAATAACACCAACCACGACGGCTGCTGCCGCATATTTTAACCACGCCCTTTTATTTATAGAAATAACCTGGACCTTAACCGGCTCATTTTTTATTTTGGATAAGATTTCCGTAGATAAATTTTCAAAATACCCGGAAGGACTTGTGTAGGGGTTTTTATTTTTTAATTCAGATAATAAAGGCGAAATGGTCTCCAATTCATCATTCACAAAATCAATTGCCTTTGCAGCGGAAACTGCATTCCCGGAAAGTTCTTCAAAATAACCCTCAGGAACACTGAATGGCGTATTCCTGCTGATACTTTTTAATAATGGAGAAATGCTTGACAATTCATCATCAACTGAAGTGGCAGATCCGGCTCTAATACGATCGAGCATTTTTTCTGCAAATCCGTCAAAATAACCATCTGGCGGCAAAGTGAACGGTGTATTTTTATCAATTAAGGGAAAAAAAGCGGGAAATATTTCGCTTTGCTGCATAGAATTAATGCGCAGCATAATTTCGCCGGACAGTTGTTCAAAGTAATTTTCGGGCACTTTTAACAAATTTTTCCGGCTGATTTCGGCTAGAACCGGGCTTACCTGCCTTAACTCATTCAATATTTCATTCTTAGTTTCCACGTTATTTTCAGACTGATTTTGTTAACTAAAGTTTAATGATTTAGAATGTATTCCTCAATTTTCTTAGCCGCATGATGGTAAGATGCTTTTAGCGCTCCTTCTGATGTTTCAAGTACGCGGCTCATCTCTTCGTAAGGCATTTCGTCATAATACCGCAAATTGAACACAATTCGCTGTTTTTCAGGCAATTTCTGAATCGCCAATTGTAATTTCCACTCTAATTTATTGGCGTCAAAATCCTTATCTGCTTTGATCTTATTGCTAAGCCCACTTTCTACATCACTTAAGGAGACAACAGATTTCTTTTTTTGCTGTTCAAGGAAAGTTAAACATTCATTGGTTGCAATTCGATATAACCAGGTATACAATTGGGAGTCTTCGCGAAAGTTCTCCAAACCATTCCAAACCCTGATAAAGACATTTTGCAAGACATCATTGGCATCTTCGTGTTCTACAACCATTCTGCGGATATGCCAATACAATTTTTCCTGATATTTTTTGATGATGGTAGTGAACGCTTTTTCTTTAGTGGCCGGATCGCGAAATTGAATGAGTAATTCAGTATCAGTTATGGTAACTGCCATAGATTAGCGTTTTATCAGCAATTTCTTTTTAGATTAATAATCTTCGGCCGGGTTTAACCAGTATAATGATTGACAAATTAAATTCGTTATGCAATATAATTTGAAATTATTTTTTTCTTGTAATCACTTTTTCTGCTGCTGCCACAATATCAGAAGAATCAAGACCATATTTTTTTAGCAGCTGATCGGGTGTTCCGCTTTCTCCAAATGTATCTTTTGTGCCCACATATTCGATCGGAACAGGTAGGCTTTTTGAAGCAACATGCGCAATACCATCTCCCAAACCACCAATAATATTATGTTCTTCGGCTGTTACCACACATTTTGTTTTGGTGATGGATTTTATTATGGCATCCTCATCAATTGGTTTGACGGTATGAATATTAATGATTTCGGCTGAAATCCCTTTTTCCTGTAAGATTTTGCCGGCTTCAATTGCTTTCCAAACGAGATGACCGCAAGCAAAAATAGAAACATCATTTCCTTCAGAAAATACCTGGGCTTTACCGATTTCAAAGGACATATTGGTGGTGAAGATTGGCCAAACCGGACGACCGAATCGTAAATAGACAGGGCCAACATAATCGGCAATAGCAATTGTTGCCGCTTTTGTTTGTGCATAATCGCAGGGAACGATTACTGTCATTCCGGGTAACATTTTCATCATGCCGATGTCTTCAAGAATTTGATGTGTTGCTCCATCCTCACCCAATGTTAATCCGGCATGTGAGGCACATATTTTTACATTTTTTCCTGAATAGGCAATGGATTGGCGAATTTGATCGTAAACGCGTCCAGTGGAAAAATTTGCGAAGGTTGTTGTGTATGGAATTTTCCCACCAATCGTCAATCCAGCCCCCACGCCCATCATATTTGCTTCTGCAATGCCACACTGAAAAAAGCGCTCAGGAAATTCTTTAATAAATTGTTGCAATTTTAATGAGCCGGCGAGATCTGCCGTTAAAGCAACGACATTGCTATTTTTCCTGGCCACTTCAACAATGCCGTCACCAAAACCGCTGCGCGTATCTTTTTGTCCGGTAACCTGAATATCCTGTAACATGATTTTTGTTTAAAGCTGTAAATATAATAGAAGTATCGCTTTGCCCTTTGTTTAATTTAATGCAGAAAATTTTCCGTCATAAAATTTTTCATCAACCTTTAATCTTTGTTCCCATTTCCATGCAGTTGACATCATCTCTTCCAAAGAGAATTTTGGTTGCCAACCCAATTGCCTTTTGGCAAGATCATTATTTGCATAAATAGCGATCACGTCACCCGGTCTGCGCGGGCCAATTGAATAATTCAATTTTACGCCACTCACTTTTTCAAATGCTTTAATGGCTTCTAAAACAGAAACGCCATTTCCTGTTCCAAGATTGAACACTTCGCATTTTTTTGGACTTTTTTTATCTATCAGATATTGCAAAGCCATGGTATGGGCATGCGCAATATCACAAACATGAATATAATCGCGGATGCAGGAGCCATCACGCGTTGGATAATCAGTACCCCAAACCTGCATTTTCGGTATTTTACCAATAGCCGTTTGCGTAATCGCCGGAACAAGATTTTCTGGTTTACCAACCGGAAGTTCACCAATCAATGCGCTGGGATGCGCACCAACGGGATTAAAATATCTTAATAGAATACATTTTGCTGTTGATGCTTTTGCAAATTCATTGATTATTTGTTCACCCATTTGTTTTGTGTATCCATAGGGCGATTCAGCAGGCTTGGGTGGTGTTAATTCTGTAACCGGGATTTCATCTGCATTACCGTACACGGTACATGATGAAGAAAAAACAAAATGCGGAATACCAAACTCCTGCACGCATTTTAAAAGATTGATCAATGACAAAAGATTATTTTCAAAATACATTAAAGGATGTTCTACAGATTCAGCAACGGATTTAAACGCTGCAAAGTGGATGATGCCACTGATATCTTCATTTTCCTGGAAGACAGCGAAAGTATCGTCATAATTACACAGATCAACTTTATAATTTTTGATCGCTTTCCCTGTAATTTTCTGGACAGCTTCCAGTATCCGCGGATTGGAGCGGGAATTATTATCAACTGAAATGACTTCAAATCCATTTTCTATCAAATCAACAATTGTGTGAGATCCGATAAAACCAGAGCCGCCTGTAACAAGAATTTTTTTCATTGTAATGACCGTTATTGATTGATTACATTCAACAAGTATTCGCCATAACCACTTTTTAATAAAGGCTGAGCCATCGCTTCCACTTGTTTTTTATTGATAAATCCTTTTCGATAAGCGATTTCTTCTATGCAGGCAATTTTAATTCCCTGTCTTTGTTCAATCACCTGGACAAATTGTGAGGCCTGCATTAGTGAATCAAAAGTTCCCGTGTCCAGCCAAGCGGTTCCACGGTCCATAATGGAAACTTTTAGTTTTTCCCTTTTTAAATATTCTTTATTAATGTCGGTGATCTCATATTCACCTCTCGCACTAGGTTCAAGATTTTTTGCGATATTCACCACTTCATTATCATAAAAATATAAACCCGGAACAGCATAATTGCTCTTGGGTTGCTTTGGTTTTTCTTCAATGGAAATGGCATTCATTTTTTTATCAAACTCCACTACTCCGTAACGTTCCGGATCGCTTACATGGTAGGCATAAACAATGCCGCCATCCGGATTTGTATTTTTTTCCAACTGCTCGCCTAATCCTGATCCGTAAAAAATATTATCCCCCAGCACAAGGGCTATTTTATCTTTCCCGATGAATTTTTCGCCTATCACAAATGCCTGTGCCAAACCATTTGGTTTGGGCTGTTCGGCATAATCTAATCTTAATCCGAGTTGCGAACCATCGCCAAATAATTTTTTGAAAAGCGGGAGATCGTGTGGTGTGGAAATGATCAGTATTTCATTAATGCCGGCAAGCAAAAGTGTGGACATCGGATAATAGATCATCGGCTTATCATAAACCGGCATGATCTGTTTACTGATTGCGTAAGTAATTGGATGCAATCTCGTGCCCGAACCTCCTGCTAAAATTATTCCTTTCATGAAGTGGCTGATTAATCGGCCGGCAAAGTAATAAAAAAAACGTGAATGATGAATGGGTAATACAAACCAATCCCATGAATATGAAATGTGGAAATGAATAACGGGTGACCGGTTCAGCGATTATTTAACCAACTGGAAAATAAAATAAACTACAGCCGCTAAAATGGCGCTAACGGGAATGGTGAGGATCCATGCCCAAAGCAAATTGATGGTAACGCCCCAACGCACAGCAGATAAGCGTTTGGTGGCTCCAACGCCAATAATGGAACCCGTGATGGTATGTGTTGTGCTTACCGGTATCCCTAATTTTTCTGTAAGAAATAAAGTTATTGCGCCTGCTGTTTCTGCGCTTACGCCTTCCAGTGGAGTAACTTTTGTAATGCGTGTGCCCATCGTTTTTACAATTTTCCATCCCCCACTCATCGTCCCGAATCCAATTGAGATAAAACAAGCTATCGGAACCCAGTTCGGCACGTGCTTTATATTGTCAAGTTGTCCCTGGGATACCATTGCTGCGGCAATAATACCCAAAACTTTTTGGGCATCGTTACCGCCGTGTCCCAAACTAAATAATGCGGATGATAAGAGTTGTAATCGTCTAAACCAGTTATCTGCCTTATACGGATTTGCTCTGCGCGAAATATTAATAATGATCGCGCTTATCAAAAATCCCATAATCATACCAAGGAAAGGAGCAAGAAAAATGAACGCAAATGTTGGAATTACTTTTGCATAGTTGATAACATTTTTCCCGTGAACAGACCAGGCGCCGGCATGTGCCAGAGCCGCGCCCATAAACCCCCCGAGCAATGTGTGTGAGGAACTGGAAGGAATACCAAACCACCAGGTAAGTAAATTCCATGCAATGGCTGCTATCAAACCAGAAAAAATTACTTCGAGCGTAATAAAATCTTTTGTTACGGAATTGGCGATGGTGTTTCCGATCTTAAATTCTCCAATTACATATTTTGAAATAAAAAAAGCGCCGAAATTAAAAAGCGCCGCCCATAAAACTGCCTGAAAGGGTGTAAGTACTTTTGTTGAAACTACTGTCGCTATCGAGTTTGCCGCGTCGTGAAATCCGTTGATATAATCAAAAATAAGTGCCAGTATGATGATGATTACAAGAAAGGTCATAAGCAATTTAGTTAATTACCAAATGTGAAAATGGTTGGATGGCCTTATTTGCGTTGCGCCATTTTCAAATTTTCAAATTTGTTTACGCGTATTTAATAATAATGGATTCTATTACGTTAGCAGCGTCTTCGCATTTGTCGGTAACGATTTCCATTACCTGGTAGATCTCTCTTTTTTTAATAACCTCTTTCGCATCAGGTTCGGTTTCAAAAAGACGCTCGATGCTCATATCAAAAATATCGTCTGCCTGGTTTTCGATGCTGTTCACTTTTACCAGCGCGTCCGTTATTTTTCGCATGTCGCGCATGTTGCGTAACTCTTTCACTGAATTTCTTATCTGGTCAGCTCCTTGTTCTATGAGATCGGCCATTTTTTGAATGCCGGTATCATTTGGGTTTACTTTGTAAAAATTTATTTTTTTTGCAGAAGCATAAATATAATCGCAGATATCATCTAATGATGTTGCCAGATAATGAATATCTTCTCTGTCAAATGGGGTAATGAAATTTCTTCCTAATTCCGTAAAAATCTTATGGGTGAGATCATCATTGATATGTTCCTGGTCTTCTACCTGTAAGATCAATGCTGCTCTTTTATCAAAATCCGATTCACTTACAACCTCTTTCATCAATTTCCCCATTCTTGCCACCCCGTCGGCAACTTCTTCAAACAATGAATAGAAAACCCTGTCTTTCGGCATAAAGATTTTCATAATGGAATTAAGTGCCATAAAGAAATATTTGAGTAAAAATATAATTAATGTTGATAGTAAATAAAACTATCCTACAAATATTTTGGTTGTTAATCAATTAACAACCATTAATCCGGCGTTTATTAAAGAAGATGGGTGAGGGATGAAACCCGTGTAACGCCTGTTGATCTGTTCTAAGGTCTCTTCGATTTCTTCAACTGAATTCCTTTGTACCAGTTCGTTCCTGAACTCTTTTATATAGGGAAATCCTTTGAGATAATTGGTATAATGACGACGCATTTCCAAAATGCCCAACACTTTTCCTTTCCATTCAACCGAACGTAACAAATGTTCGCGTATAACATTAATGCGCTGTTCAATTGTTGGTGGCTCTTTATATTCGCCTGTCTCAAGAAAATATTTTATTTCATTAAAAATCCATGGATAGCCAATAGCTGCTCGACCGATCATGATGCCATCAACACCATATTTATTCTTATAGGCAAGGGCTTTCTCCGGAGAATCGATATCACCGTTGCCAAAAACGGGGATCGTGACACGCGGATTATTTTTTACTGCCGCAATTAATGTCCAGTCAGCTTCGCCTTTATATAATTGAGAACGGGTGCGGCCATGAACAGTCAATGCTTTAACGCCAATATCCTGCAATCGTTCAGCTACCTGCTCTATGTTCTTTGAATGATCATCCCAGCCTAATCTCGTTTTTACGGTCACCGGCAATTTTGTTGATCGTATAACGGCCTTGGTTAGGCGAACCATCAGTTCAATATCTTTTAGTACGGCGGCGCCGGCGCCTTTGCAAACTACTTTTTTTACCGGGCACCCGAAATTAATATCAACCAAATCAGGATTGGTCGTGTCAATAATGGCGGCGCTCATCGCCATCGCCTCTTCATCTCCGCCAAAAATCTGAACACCAAAAGGTCTTTCATATTCAAAAAAATCAAGCTTCTGTTTACTTTTGATCGCGTTTCTTATCAATCCTTCGCTGGAAATAAATTCACTGTACATCAGGTCTGCCCCATTTTGTTTGCATACATAGCGAAACGGCGGATCACTCACATCTTCCATTGGAGCAAGAAGAAGCGGAAACTCAGGTAAAGAAATATTTCCAATTTTAACAGCCATAATAAAAATGTAAACAGGAATCGCTCATCGCAAAATGAAATAAAATCAGTCCGTATGCTTATCTTGCAAAGCTTTATCTCATCTGCTTTTTAAGCAAGAGGCAAATTTACACACTTATCGTTTATATGAAAAGCTATTTACGAATTAGTTCTCCGGGAGCGCAATTAATTCTTTTTATGGGATTGCTCTTAGCCTGTTTGGTACTTGGCTCCGCAGTGATCGGAGGGGTTTTATTAGCAAAAGGAGCGATCAGGGTTGGACAAACAAGTCTTGATCTGAATAACCCGCAATTCATCAGCACATTAAAATTGATGCAGGTTATTTATACCATCATTTGTTTTTTATTGCCCGCATTGATTTTTGCGTGGATCAATTTTCGATACAAGCATCTTTATTTTTTGGGATTCAAAAAATCTGAAAAAATAAATTTCTACATTTTTGCGATCATCATTATGTTCGTTTCATTTCCATTGGCTTCCTGGTTTGGAGAGTTGAACGAGCATATTCCGCTGGCAAAATGGATGGTTTCTGCTGAGCAAGACGCTTCAAAACAAATGGAGGCCTTCTTAAAAACAAATTCATCAAAGGATGTAATTATCAATTTGCTGATCATTGGTTTGATTCCCGCAATTTGCGAAGAAGCCTGTTTCCGCGGGGTCTTGCAAAGGATATTCATTCAGGTTTTTAAAAGTCCATGGGCAGGAATTATGGTTGCTGCTATTTTCTTTTCCGCATTTCACATGCAGTTTGAAGGTTTTTTGCCCAGAATGTTTTTAGGCATTTTATTGGGCGCATTATATTGGTACAGCAATAGTTTGTGGGTCAGCATTACCGCCCATTTTTTTAATAATGCCGTACAACTGATCTGGGTTTTGTACGATCCCAAAATAATCAATGAAAATCCTTCTGTGCCCTTGTATGCCGCTATTGCAAGCGCATTGATTGTTTGGGGATTATTATTATTGGTAAAAAGACAATCGAAAACAAGTTATCAATCGGTATATGAGTTTGAATATGTGAATGGCGAAATGTGATGGTTGGCGATAACCAACACCAATGTAGAACTAAAAATAAAAAAAATCAATGCCTTTTAACGCCCCTACTTTTAGGACGAGAACGATTTCCGCAATAATTTTTGCGGTCATCATGCTCGTTGGATTGCTTTGGAATTTCTGGAGTTTTTTTATTCTTTTTTCTATTATTCATTTTGGATGCTGGATAGAATATCAAAAACTGATCGGTTTGATTGACAAGGAATATGCGCAAATAAGTCCTTTTCATAAATACGGGATCATGATCACCGGATGGTGCATCATGTTTTATTTTTCGAATGGCTATACCATTTTTTCTGTTCCGATGCATCTCATTGGGCAATGGGTTGGATTGGCTCTTTTGATCGCGCTTCCATTACTTGAGGTGATCTTTGTTCGCAACATAAGTTTTAAGCTGATCGGTTTTTCTTTGCTCGGTCTCATTTATATTTCATTGAGTTGGGGATTATTGACTGATATAAGAAGCAAATTGCCCGATGACGCAGTTGGCGATTTTGTCGGCAAACTCCTGGTGATCATGATCATTGCTTCTATTTGGATCAACGATACGATGGCTTATATTGTCGGCTCATTTATTGGCAAAACACCGTTCTCCAAAATCTCTCCCAAAAAAACATGGGAAGGAACCATTGGAGGGATTATTCTGGCTATTATCGTAATGGGAATTACAGGGGGCATTATCACCGGAGAATTTGACCTGAGTAAAATTTATATGTGGCTCATTGTGCCGGCCATCGCATCGATCGTGGGGACGATCGGCGATCTGTTGGAAAGTAAATTGAAACGATTGGCAAATGTGAAAGACAGCGGCCGCATTTTACCCGGCCATGGAGGATTTTTGGATCGTTTTGATTCATTATTATTAGCCACTCCATTTGTGTGGTTGTATCTTATTTCCTTTCTGAGAGCGTAAAGCTTGTCAAAATCATCATAACAAGCCTGTTTTCTATTTCTTGTTACATTTGTAATTCAATTTTATGGTAATGACGATACACCGGGAAGGATATAAGACAATTGCTCTTGCCGCTTTTATTTTTGCGTTGATCAATCTCCCCTCATTTTATTTTATCAGCGCTAATAAACTTTGGCTGAGCGGATTGATTTTTGCAGTTACCTTATTTCTGCTTTTGTTTTTGATTTCTTTTTTCCGTGTGCCCAATCGAAAACTCACCGTTGGCAATGGGTTGATAATTTGTCCCGCCGATGGTAAAGTGGTTGTGATGGAAGAAATATTTGATGAAGAATATTTTAAGGATAAGAGATTACAGGTCTCTATTTTTATGAGCCCTGCCAACGTGCATCAAAACAGAAATCCGGTAAGTGGTGAAGTAACCTATAATCAATACCACAAAGGGAAATATCTTGTTGCCTGGAATCCAAAATCATCTACCGAAAATGAAAGACATTCTGTTGTTATTAAAAGTAATGGCAGAGAGATTTTAGTAAAACAAATTGCCGGCGCATTGGCAAAACGCATTGTAAATTATTTAAGCGTTGGACAGGAAGTTGATCAAAGTGCTGAAATGGGTTTTATAAAATTCGGATCACGCGTAGATGTACTTTTACCCATAGGCACCAAAATTAATGTGAAGCTGAATCAGGCTGTGCAAGGCGGAGTAACGGTCCTGGCGGAATGGTAAATCAGTCGGCATATTGATGCGACAAATAAAACAATCAAAAAATATTCTTTAGTTCTTTTAGTGAATATACCATGTAAGTCGGCTTTATGGTATAGCTCTTATCTCCCAAATGATTTACATAAACCTGGTCAATCCCCGCGTTGATAGCGCCGAGAATATCCACATCAATACTATCCCCGATCATAATGCTTTCTTCCTTTTTCGCACCGGTCTTTTCAAAAGCAAATTCAAAAATTTCCTTGTGCGGCTTCAAACTGTTAGAACCTTCAGAGGTGATCACTTCTGTAAAAAAATGATCTAACCCGGAATTTTTTAATTTGCTGTGTTGGGTCTTTTCAAAACCATTCGTAATAAGGTGAAGATGGTATTTTTTTTCTGTCAGGTAAATCAATATCTCTTGCGTATAAGGAAATAAAATCTTTCTTGTTGGAAGCAGTTCTAAAAACGTATTGCCCATTTCTTTTGCCAATGATTCATCGCCGATCTTAAAATCAAGCAGGGTTAACCACATGCGTTTCCATCTTAATTCATCTACTTTAATAAACCCGTTCCGATATCTTTCCCACAATTTATCGTTGTGAACGAGATAATTTTTGTGGAACTTATCAAAGTCATCAACGCCTTTTTCTTTCAATTGCAATTGATCATAGAGTTCTTCCAGCGTTTGCCTGCTATTGGCTTCAAAATCCCATAATGTATGGTCTAGATCAAAAAAAAGATGATGATATTTCATGTTGCAATGTAAGATGAAAGATTTAAAGTTAATTTGCTGAAACAATTTTCATTCATCGTATCAATAAAATCTAAAACCGAAAATATGAATGTTGTTATTACCGGTGCTTCGCGGGGATTGGGAAAAGCGATGTCCGAAAAATTTGCTGCGAATGGCAATGATCTTTTTATCACTTCAAAAAATGAAATGCGCTTATATAAGATATTGGAAGAACTGCAAACAAAATTTCCAAACATAACCATGCGTGCAAAAGCCTTCGATCTGGCAAAGAAAGACGAGGCAATCGCATTTGCCAACTGGGTGCTGCATTTTGGCGTTTCTCCGGATATCCTGATCAATAACGCAGGAACTTTTTTACCCGGCAGTGTGTACAATGAAGAAGCAGGCGTTTTAGAAAAAATGATTGAAACGAATTTATACGGTGCCTATCATGTAACACGCACATTATTACCACAAATGATGAAGCAAAAGAGCGGGCACGTTTTTAATGTCTGCTCCATCGCTTCCTTAAAAGCCTATGCAAATGGCGGCGCTTATAGCATTAGTAAATTTGCGTTAGCCGGTTTTTCAAAAAATCTTCGCGAAGAAATGAAACCTTATGGGATCAAGGTCACAGCGGTGTTCCCCGGCGCAGCCTATACCGATTCGTGGGCGGAAACTGGTATCGATCCTAAACGGTTCATGGAAGCCAATGATATCGCCGATATGGTTTTCGCAGCTTCGCGGTTATCGCCTCAGGCATGTGTGGAAGATATCATTCTGCGCCCTCAATTGGGCGATCTGTAAGGCAAAATCTTAACTGCGTTTTAACCCCCTTTGCATGGGCATTAGTGCCAATCAAATTTTATATTTGCTGTTTAGAATGGGAGTAAAGAAATGAGGCAATGAATGTGTTTAACCAGGTAAAATCAGGCACTATTATTAAAACTTTACGCTACGCTTTTATTGCGCTGTTTGCAATTACTAATTCGCTTGCTGCAAAAGCACAGGCAAAGTTCACTACTGAGGTCAGCAGTAATGAGATTGGCCGAAGCGATTATCTGCAAATTCAATTTGTTATTTCAAATGCAAAACAAATTGATCAATTCTCTGCGCCCTCATTCCCCGATTTTCAAATTGTAGAAGGTCCCAGCCAGTCTTCAGGCATGAGTAATATCAATGGAAATGTTACCCAATATCAATCCGTAGCTTTTGTAATTCAGCCGTTAAAAATGGGAAAGTTCACCATCGCCGGTGCAACCGCAACCATTGACGGAAAGCAAATGCGGTCCAATCCGATCACCATTAATGTAACCGCAAACAGTACCGGCAATGTGCACAAGAATAATATGATCCAGCCGTTCTTCAGACCAATATGGCCGGGTGAACCTGAAGAAGATAATAAGGCATATATTTTAAAACCGGGGGAAAACGCATCCGATGTTATTAAGAAGAATCTTTTTGTAAAGGTGCAGGTAAGCAAGAACAAATGTTATGTCGGCGAACCGATCGTGGCAACATATAAACTCTATTCATGTCTTCGCTCCGAATCAAGAGTTACCAAACTCCCGTCAATGAATGGTTTCAGCGTATACGATATGATTGATCCCAATAAGAACACGCCTTCCTATGAAACGATCAACGGCAAAAAATTTACGGTGCATATTATTCGTAAAGCGCAATTGATTCCTTTGCAATCCGGTAAAGTTGAGCTCGATCCTGTGCAGATCGAGAACGACGTTTATTTTCTAAAAGGTGGATCTCGCCGTCATCATAATAATATATTAGATGATTTTTTTGACAACTTTTCCAATGAAGATGGTGGGAACATGATCGAACAACATTTCACATTAAACAGTAAACCTGTTGATATCAATGTGCAAGCCTTACCAGAAAAAAACAAACCTGAAAATTTTAGCGGGGCCGTGGGTAGTTTTGATATGAATGCCGTCATTGAAAATAAAAAAATTGCAGCTCACGATGATGTTACTCTAAAAGTAACGGTTAAAGGAAATGGTAATCTGCCCATTATTAACGCCCCGCAAATAACTTGGCCAAATACGATTGAAGGTTATGATGCCACGGCAAAGGAAAATGTTGATAAAACAGTAGCACCCATGGCAGGCTCAAAAACCTTTGAGTATAATTTTTCGCCAAAAAATGCCGGCGATAATGCAATTCCGCCCATTGAGTTCTCGTATTTCGATCCCTCCACCAATAACTATAAAACGATAAAGACCGAACCGTTGAATTTTACTGCTTCAACAGAAAATAAAAAGGAAAAATCTTCGGATGCATTCATGGCAGCTGTACAAAAACAAGAAGGCAATAATGCATTCAAAACCTTTTTTGTGGATCATCTTGAATGGTTCTTCGCGGTCATTATTCTCTCTTCCCTGGCTGTTTATCTGATAAGACAAAATAGCATTTCGAAAAGAAAAGAACTGGAAAAACTAGCTGCATTAAAACTTGAAAAAGAAAAGGCGCCTGTGCTGTCGCCAGAAGAACTGGATCCGTTATCTAGGGCAAAAAAGTTCTTAGATTATACGGATTACCCCGGGTTTTATGAAGAATTAAACCGATCTGTCTGGAATGTCTTGTGCGACAAGCTGCAGATCAGAAGCAGTGAATTGAATAAACAAAATGTTGTTAAGCAGCTGCAATTGCGCGGCTGGAGTGATTACGATATCATGCATTTGGAAAACATTTTGAGCAAATGTGAGATGAATTTGTATACTCCCGATTACAGTGAGATGAATAGCCAGCAACTATTGCAGGAAACGGAAGGATTGCTTAAGAAGCTTGCCTAGCATGCGCCACCCGGCTAAATCCCCTTACTCGCTATATTTATAACCAACACCCCTTACCGAATGAAAATATTTGGGGTTCTTGCTATCGTTTTCAAAATATTTGCGAAAGCTGAGAATGAAATTATCAATCGTTCTTGTTGTTGGATAAACATTATAACCCCAAACAGTCTGCAAAATTTTTTCACGCGGGACTACTTCGTTCTTATTTTCAATCAATAATTTGAGCAACATGGTTTCTTTTTTGCTCAGCTGAATTACCTGTCCCTTTTTATTGATTGCCTCCTGTGCCTTAAAATCAATTTTATTTTTCCCGAAAACATAGATATCGCCTAAGGAGTCTTTTTGCTGCAGTTTTTTACTCTTGTCGATCAACTTTTGTACGCGTAACAATAATTCTTCAAGATTAAAAGGCTTGGTGAGATAATCGTCAGCACCTTTCTTTAATCCCAACACCCGATCCGCCCCTGTATTTTTTGCGCTCAGCATCAATACAGGCGATTCATTGTTTTGAATGCGCATGGTCTCTGCAATGCTTATTCCGTCTGTACCCGGCAACATTACATCTAGTATGACCAAATCAAAATATTCCTGTCGAATCATGTCCAGCGCTTTCAGTCCGTCGAATGCGGAGCTTACCTCATAACCTTCCAATTGTAAATTCAATTTTAATGCTTCATGGAGATTTTCTTCATCCTCAACCAGCAGAATTGATTTTTTCTTTTCATTCATTATTTCTCTTCTTTCATTTTAAAATGTAACTGTAAAAATACTTCCTGTTGGGGAATTATCTGAAACAACAATTTGTGCCTTATGATCATCGGCAATTTTTTTGCAGAGATATAAACCCAATCCCGTTCCGGGCGCAGAGCGGGTTTCTTCATTCCCTATGCGATAAAATTTTTCAAATATTTTTTTCTTTTCTATTTGCAAGACTCCCGGACCTTCATCTTTAACAGATAGAAGAATTTTCGCATTATTTTTCTTTAGTTCAACGGTTATCCGGGATTTCTTTGGGGAATATTTCAGGGCATTATCAATTAAATTACTCACCAGCATCTGCAACAATAATCTGTCGCCGGTAATAAGCAATTCCGGGGATATGTTTATCTGCCAGCTTCTTTCCGGGAAACGCTTTATAAAATCATCGGTGATATTTTTGATCAGGGAAGAAAAATCCATTTCTTCTTTTGACAAGCCGTGGACAATTCCTTCTAGCTGGGATGCCACAAGGATATTATTAGCCAGCGTATCCAGGCGGTTGGTTTCCTGCAAAGCTGCATTGATCATTTTTTGCCGTTGTTGTTCATCCAGATCATATTTCTTCAACGTTTCCATATTAAGTTTGGCAACGGCAATTGGCGTTTTTAATTCATGAGTAATAGCCATCATGAAATTTTGTTGCTGTTGCTGTAATTTTATTTGTCGCCGAACAGCACGATAAACAAAAATGGCGCTTACTAAAATGACCAATAAAAAAATACTGCCTTCACCAATATTGCGCGCTGTTTTATTATTTTGCTCATGCGCAAGATTGTTTGATTTGATAATATACTCGGGATCATCGAGCTTTAGTTGAGCCCGTTTGTAACTGATCATCTGGTGGTTTTGCGTTTGCAGGGCAATGAACCACCAGATCAGCGCGGCAACTATATATAATAGCAAAAACCAATAAACAGCAGAGGCAACGGCAAGCCCTTTTCTTTTTAAAAACATGGTGGGTGTGATAAATGATAAATACGCATTTGGCAGCTATTGATGCAAGTTACAAAAGGTTGAATAGAATTGTTTCTGGTGAAAGGTCCCCTGTATTGCGTATCGAAAACTGCCTCTCGCTTATTTTACTTTTTCAATTCTTAATCCGGCACTTAATACATGAAGCAGCGGATCTTCGCGCATGATCTGTTGAAGGGTGAAATGATAATTGCCTGCTTTGCTAAATTTTGTTTGCGGTTGAATTAAGACCATTTGCTGGTATATATCATCCATGCCGGTGCCAAGCCAGCCTTTATTATTCGTGGCAAGGGTTACATTATATTGCTGGCTGCGTGGACTAGCATCGCCGGGTTGCTGGACGGAAGCCTTTATCCAGATATTATTATAGTCGTACGCATCAGTGTGACGAAGAACGAGGTAAATGTTGTACAGAGAGGATGTATCCTGGATCGTAAAATCGACCTGTGGTTGAAAATCGCTTTGCCATTGTTGTTTGGGAATGATGATGTCCTTTTCGAAAACATCAATTGCCGGAACACAGGAAATAAAAAACAACAAATGAAAAATAAAGAATAAGAAAGACTTTTTCAATGCAAATATTTTCACAAAAATAAAAATCAATTTCAGAATATTCAACTTATTACTTAAGTCTTGGAACCCTATAGCACATTAAGCACCTGCTCTTTGGCTTTTTCCAATTCGTCTTTCATAAGTACCACGCATTGCTGGATGGAAGCATCATAAGCTTTTGAGCCGGTCGTGTTGATTTCTCTTCCAATCTCCTGCAAAATAAATGAAAGCTTTTTCCCTTTGCCTTCTTCACCTTCAGCGAGTATGGTTTTAAAATAATCACAATGATTCTTCAACCGAACCTGTTCCTCACTAATGTCTATTTTTTCAATGTAGTAGATCAATTCCTGTTCCATGCGATTGGGGTCGTAATTTTCTTTTCCGGCATGTTCTTCCAATAATTTCTTCAAGCCGTCTTTAATTTTTTGTTGACGCAATGGCTCCAGCTTTAAAACTTCTTCCTGCAATTTCTGGATATTGTCAATACGCAAAATCAAATCGTTTTCCAATGACCTGCCTTCATCCAAGCGGTGGATGTTTAGATCTTCAATAGCGGATAAAATAACTTTTTCCAATTCCTTCCATTCCTGGTCGGTAAGCGTATCGCCTGTTGGCGTTATCACTTCGGGCAATTTTATTAATGTGCTCAAAATATGCGAAGGATCGAGATTTAACTCCCCCGACAAATCTGACAATGCTTTGTAATAGGATTTGGCAAGATCGGTATTAATGCTCACCGGTTTTGCATTGCCGGTTTGTTTGAGGCTGATGGTGCAATCCAGCGAACCGCGACCTAATTTTTCCGACAGCAGTTTTCGAATTTCAAATTCAAACGGTTTTAAGAAAGCGGGCAGCTTTAATTGCAGCTCAAATTGCTTTCCATTGAGGGATTTAATATCAATTAAAAAAGTCTTATCACCAACAGTTTGTTCAGACCTTCCAAAGCCAGTCATTGATTTCAGCATCGTACAAATTTTAATGTGGAAAGTTAATCTATTACCACTTACGAAGTGTGAATAATAATTTCTTCGGGCTGAATGGTTATTATTAATGGCGTTCCTTTTGTTATTGCGGTTGTGCGCAATTCATCATGTTGACGACGCCCGGTTTAACGCTTGATTTTTCTTATCACCAGAAATTTTATTCTCATTCATTACAAAAAACAAAATAAAAAATCCCGCCTTTTGGACGGGACTTTTATTATATGGATGGGTTAGTAAGTACTGGGAAACAAATTTCCCTACACAATATTAAAAATAATTTTCTCTAACTAAAAAAAAATTTGAATAAATTTTATTCACATTTTGTTTGCATTGTGGATAAGGACGCGGCTCATTTCGAACCATCATCGTTGCTAAATCCATTTATTTTTTCTTCACGCTCATGCACGCATAAAAAAAATAAAATCATGCACCCAATGAAACATTGATGAATAAAGAGTTTCAGCTCATGCTGATTTCATATCAGGGTTTTCGATAGTCATTTTTCTTTTTCCATTTCAGAAAAAAAAAGACGCATTATGGTGTTAATGCCTGCAACAAACGCTCAAAAAATAATTTCTAAAAAAAGAGTGGAATGTTAATATCCGGCTCCGTTATTCGGGGTTATAGTCATACGGAAGCGCTTCTGCCAATTTCTTCCATGCCCAATAACCCATATTCGTTACTTCAGACTGCTCGTAGAAATAGCCATTTTCTTCAATCGTAAATCCATCAATAATATCGAGTGCAGAAATTTGCACTGGGGTAGTAAGCGGGAAATTATTTTCCATTAAATACTTTCTGTCAGGCACATGATTTTTATAATTCACGCGCAATCTTCCTTTGATATTAATGGCTACATCACCACTGTCAACTGAATAATATTGGCTATCATATGGGTTTTCCAATTCAGTAGGTTTATTATTTGCGTCGAGCAATTCGAGCGAAAATCCTTCATCGTTTAATGTACTATCATACCAGCTTCTAATAAAATGAAGTCTTGATCCGATATAGGTATTGAAACGATTTTTTTTCCAGGTCTCTTGCTGTTCTGGAGTTCCTGTCATTTCTTCAAACAGCGGATAACCGGTGTAGCTGCCGATCTTGGACGTATAGTCATAAACGAAGGAATCCAATTGATACTTTATTTTATATCCCAATGCATTGTTGGTGACGATAATGTTTTCTGTGGCCTTTACTTTAAGCTTATTCCTTTTTTTAAAAAAATAAAAATGCAGCACCTCTCTATTTTCAATATTGCATTGGGAAGCATTCGGGGTTGTGCCAATAAAGTTGTTCAAAAAAAATTGTCCGTATTTATTCCAGCCATCGGCAACTTCTGCACTTCCTGAAACAACAAACTCAGTTAGGTTTTTATCCTGCTGATCCAATTCAATATTCATGTTCTCATTTTCAGGATTGCCGTTACTAATGCGTTGCGATTTTGTTTGATACCCCGTATAAGATATGATCAGGTCGTAACCACCGTTTTTTAATCGTAAAGAAAAATTCCCATCAGCGTTGGTAATCGTACCCACTGTTGTGTTTTGGCAAAAGACAGACGCATTGGGCATGGGTTGTTTTGTTTTAGCATCAACAATTTTACCGCTGATCATAAAATATTGATCCTGCGACAGCGCTGAAATGGATATAAGCAAGGTTGAAATAACACTAAAAAAATATTTCATTGATGTGTTTTAAAGAATCAATTATTAACGCACAAACACTACTGCAAGTATATAATGCAACTATTTTGCCAGTTAAAAAATCACAAATTTTCCAGGTAAGATTTGCAGGCCCTTTCAATTGTTTGTTGCAGAGGCGTAAAAGTGAAACCCGGCAAAGCGTTTAATATTTTGCTGTTATCGAAATAGGTTTTTGTCAATGCTAGCATTGCGCTTTCTTTTGTTAAAATTGATGGCTTGCCGGTAAAAACAGATTTTATTTTTTCAATGCGCCAGGCGATACCTGATAAAAATCGATTTGCCTGCCAGTGTGGGCTTTTTTTGCCAAACGCCATGGCCATCATATCGGAAAGTTGATGAAATGAAGCTGACTCGCCATTTAAAATAAACCGCTCGCCATTAATATTACTTTCCATCAGCTGTACAATCGCATTTGCGGTGTCTTCAACATCAACAAAACCATTGATACCGGTTGTGTACCAGGGAAATTCTTCATACGCGCTTTTAAAAAGCGCACAACTTGAAGTATTCCAATCGCCATAGCCAATTATAATTGTGGGGTTAACGATCACCGCATTCAAACCTTCTCCAATAGCGCGCCACACTTCTATTTCGCCTCGATATTTGCTGATGCCGTAGCTTGTATTGAACTTACCCTCCTGCCATTTTTTTGATTCATTGACCTGCTCGCCCGAGAAAGTTCTTCCCAATGCAGACACTGAGCTTACATGAACAAATCGTTTTACATTTTGAGCAAGTGCAGCATTAACCGCATTTGCAGTTCCTTCGATATTCGTTTTGAAGATCTCAGTTCTTTCCTTTTTTAAGAATGAAACTTTTCCGGCAGCATGGATTACCGTATCAACATTTTTCATCCCTTCTTCGAGTGCAACCACATCAAGCACATCACCATCAACCCACTCCACTTTGTTTAGAATTTCGGAAGAGACAAAAAAAGGAATTTTGTTGCTCCGCCGAATAGCGCGGACTGAATAATTTCTTTCGACCAACTCTTTAATAACGTATGAACCGAGGAAGCCTGTGCCTCCTGTAATGAATACCGTTGACATATTATAAGGTCACGTTGTGGTAAAGATTAAAGATAACCAATTTATCAGATGCCAATATGGTTGTAATCATAATATCCTTTTCTGGTTTTTTTCCCGAGTTCATTTTTGCTGACGCGTGCTTCCTGGATAGCAGAAGGTTTCAATCGCTCCGGTTTGTTCATTGCTTCGTAAACAGAACAACTGACAGCATAGTTAATATCATTGCCGATGAGATCCATTAACTTGAACGGCCCCATTTTAAAACCTGATGTTTCCATTAATGTATCAATGGTTTCAAAATTGGCGATGCCTTTTTCTATCAAACGCAAAGCTTCGAGATAATATGGTCGTGCAACATGATTGACGATAAACCCCGGCTTATCTTTACAAAGCACAGGAGTTTTGCCAAACTGTCTTGCCAATTCAAAAATAGTTCGTGTGGTATCTTCCTTCGTGTAATCGGTGTTCACCACTTCAACGAGTTTCATTATTGGTGCAGGGTTGAAAAAATGCATACCGATCACTCTTTCGGGTTGGATAATTGTTCTTGCTATTTCTGTAACTGACAATGAAGAAGTGTTTGTCGCGAAAATAGTTTCCCTGGAATTGATTTCAGATAGTAGACCAAACAGATTTTCTTTTGCTTCAATTTTCTCAATAATCGCTTCGATGACGATATCAGCTTTGCAATCATTGATATTATTGGTGAAATGCAATCTTGCTAGATCGTTTTCCTTTTCAGTTTCTGTGATTTTCTTTTTATCAACGAGGTTTTGGAAATCTTTTTCAATTTTTGATTTTGCTTTGGCAAGATATTCTTCGCTAAGATCATATAATACCGTGCTGAAACCGCTTTGCGCTGAAACCTGCGCTATGCCATTTCCCATGGTTCCTGCTCCGCAGATGCAAATTTTTTTAGCCATAGCATTTGTGAAGATAAGTTCAGTTTATATTTTAACGATGAAAGGATGACACCGGTAATGTCTGGTTTTTATTTGTCCCGGTGATTGCTTCGCATTGGTGAGGTGATGATGATGCCATGAGAAACAAAAGCTGGTCACTATACCAATTATTGATCAATCACTTTTAAACCGCGCCGGTAAACTGTTTCAAAAATCGAACATCATTCTGTGAATACAGTCGCAGATCATTAATGCGATATTTGAGCTGACAAATTCTTTCAATCCCCATTCCGAATGCAAAGCCGGTGTATTTATTACTATCAATGCCAAAGTTCTCCAGCATTTTTGGATGAACCATTCCGCTTCCAAGAATTTCAACCCAGCCTGTGTGTTTGCAAACATTGCAACCTGCTCCGCCACAAATGCGACAATTGATATCCATTTCAGCGCTCGGCTCAGTGAAAGGAAAATAAGAAGGCCGGAAACGCACCCTCACATCTTTGCCAAACATTTCCTGCACAAAAAAATAAAGTGTTTGTTTCAGGTCAGCGAATGAAACATTTTCATCCACATATAATCCTTCGGTCTGATGAAAAAAACAATGTGCTCTTGCGCTAATGGTTTCATTTCTGTATACACGACCAGGACAAATAATCCTTATCGGAGGTTTTTGTTTTTCCAACACTCTCGCCTGAACACTGCTCGTATGTGTGCGCAAGAGCCAATCCGGATTTTGGTTGATATAAAAAGTGTCCTGCATATCGCGCGCCGGATGATTTTCAGGGAGATTAAGCGCTGTGAAATTATGCCAGTCGTCCTCTATTTCGGGTCCTTCTGCAACCGAAAACCCGAGCCTTCCGAAAATGTGAACAATCTCATTTCTTACCAAACTGATCGGATGGCGCGTTCCTAATGGTAATACATCTCCCGGAAGTGTAAGGTCAACTTTGTTTTCTGTAGATTGAGTGCTTCCAGCTGAGGACTGTTTCCATTCTTCATATTTGGTTTCTGCAAATTGCTTGAACTCATTTAATATTTGCCCGAATTCTTTTTTCTTATCATTCGGCACATTTTTCATTTCTCCAAAAAGGTTTTTTACAATTCCCTTCGTGCCGAGAAATTTAATTCGATAGGCTTCCAATGAATCGGCACCGTTGGGTATTATGGATGCGATTTCCTGTTTGTATTCTTCTATTTGTTGTAACAATTGCTCCATAAAGCAAAGATAAGCATCATTGATAATCCATTGCGCGTAAAATGACCAGGCAGGCTTCTTTAATCTCCTCTTCGGTAATGATCAACGGTGGCGCCAAGCGCAAACATTGCGGCGCAAATAAGAACCAGTCCGTCAATACGCCTGTTTTAATACATTCATCAATCACTTTTTTATTGGTATCGAAGTTTTCAAATTCGACGGCGATCAGTAATCCTGCTGAACGAACACTTTTGATTTTTGGATGAATTAATAAGCTCCGAAATAATTTTTCTTTTTTATATACCTCATTGATATAGCATTCTTCCAACAACAGTTTTGTGGAGGCCAACCCTGCTGCGCAACTTACCGGATGACCACCGAATGTAGTAATATGCCCGAGCACGGGATCACTGGTTAAATTCCACATTAATTTTCTGTCAGCAATAAAGGCGCCTAGAGGCATGCCCCCGCCAAGCGCTTTTCCCAATAATAAAATATCGGGGATGATTTCAAATTGATCAAAGGCCCATAACGATCCCGTGCGGCCAAAACCGGTTTGTATTTCATCCAGGATCAATAAGGTGCCGGTCTCAGTACATTTTTTTCTCAAAGATTTCATCCATTCTAACGTCGATGTATATACGCCTTTTTCAGCCTGGACCACCTCTGCAATCACACAGGCTGTCTTGCCGGTTATTGATTCCAATGATTCAAGAGAATTATGATCAAGGTGCAACACATCCGGAAGCAGCGGACGAAAGGCATTACGCCAATATTCATCACCGATAATACTAAGTGCTCCTTGTGTGGAACCGTGGTATGAACTTTTAAATGCAATGATCTGTGTCCGATTGGTTGCCCGTTTGGCCAGTTTCATGGCACCTTCAACAGCCTCGGCTCCGGAGTTGGTGAAATAGACTGAATTTAATGAATCCGGCAAATGCTGGCTTAAAAAGGTTGCATAATGCACTTGAGGGGATTGGATGAATTCTCCATAAACGAGTACATGCAGATATTCATCAACTTGTTTTTTTATTGCTTCAATGACTTTGGGATGACGATGACCAACATTACAAACACTGATGCCGCCGATAAGATCCAGGTATTTTTTCCCTCCAGCATCGTACAAATAAGTTCCCTCTGCTTTTGTTATTTCCAATGCAAGCGGCGACGGGGAGGTCTGCGCCAGGTGTTTTAAAAATAATTCACGATCGTTCATTGTGGCAAATGTCGCGAAGAATTCGGGATATTTGTAATGGAGTTGATGGATGACGATGAACCGCTAATGGTTTTGAAACGGACGCCAATTGCCGGAAACAAAAAACAGAAAATAAGAAAAGAGGATTTTGAATGATGAAGTGGATGTACGACTTAGAAAAGCAGGTATCTTAAAATCACCAATCCAAAATAAAATTTTTATGGCTACTATTCTTCCGGTTGAAGGAGTTTACCCGAAAATGGGAAATAATGTTTTTGTTGCGCCAAATGCAACCATTGTTGGCGATGTAATAATGGGCGACGATTGCAGCGTGTGGTTTAATACCGTTATTCGGGGAGATGTGAACAGCATCCGCATTGGCAATAAAGTAAATGTTCAGGATGGCGCGGTGATTCATTGCACCTATCAAAAAACAAAAACCACCATTGGCAACAATGTTTCCATCGGGCATAACGCCATTGTACATGGTTGCACCTTACACGATAATGTGCTTGTTGGAATGGGAGCCATCATTATGGATAATGCCGAAATTGGCTCGAACTCCATTATTGCAGCAGGTGCGGTGGTTTTGGAAGGAACAAAAGTGGAAGCAGGTTCTATTTATGCCGGTGTACCGGCTCAAAAGGTAAAGGATATTCCGCAGGAGCTCATAAGCGGACAGATAGACCGGATTGCCAATAATTATATTAAATACGCGGGTTGGTTCAAAGACAAATAATGGTTAATGATTGATAATTAATAGGGTTACAAAAAGCAGGTTTATCCCCCTCCGTGCAAACCACATTTTCACCTATTGCAGTTTTGAAATAATATTTGTAGGTTTAATACGTTTATGCAGTACCCATGAAGACCACTAAACCCATAATAGTCTTTATTTGCCTCGCCATCATTTCTCTCAGCACAAGCTCGTGTGGATTTTTCAATAATTTATTCGGTCCAAAATATGGTTGCCCCAGCAATGGCAAGAATGTAGGCGCTGAAAGAATATTAAGCGGCGAAAAAGTTCCTAAAGCACCAAAATTTAAATCATAAATCCTATTATAACACACCTAAATCCCAACACTATGAGCCTCACACTCCGTACCGATTTCGGTTGCACCGAAGCAGTTATTGATGACGATTGTGGTCTTAAACGTTTTTATGAAGTGGCGAATATTCTTTCTGATGATCTTGACATTCGTTTCACACAAAAAACAGATGATTTTGATTCTTTGATGTGGGACTTCAGTTTCAAAGGTCACACGCTCACTTTGCATTACAACATTTACACTGGCATTTCTATTTATCCAAGAAAGTTTCGTGAGGCGCCAAGAAAAGACAATGATGCTGTGGTAGAAGTTGCGAAGTTTTTGGAAACAAAGCTCATGATCAATACTGCAAAAAGGTTTTTATCTTAGTTAATATGCTGACTCATTGATTGAGTCAAGAATATTGCAGTAACTAATGTATCGTTCAACATGAATAGAGCCCTCGCCGAGGGCTTTTTTTATGGCGCAGCCCGGCTCGTTCACATGCAGGCAATTATTAAACTGGCAATCATTAAGGCGCGAACGCATTTCTGGGAAGTAATGCGATAATTCCTGTTTTGAAATATCAACCAAACCCAGTTCGCGCATTCCCGGTGTATCAATAATTTGTCCGCCAAATTCAAGATCATACATTTCTGCAAATGTTGTGGTATGTATCCCCCTGCCGCTCCAACCGCTCACATTTTGCGTTTTAAGTGTTAATGAGGGAAGCAAGATATTAATGAAAGAGGATTTACCTACGCCGGAATGACCACTTAATAATGTGATCTTATTTTTTAGCAAATTTTGAATTTCATCAACTCCGGTCTCTTCCTTAATGCTCATCAATAAAAGTTTGTAGCCGACATCAGCATACATTTTCTGCCATTCCTGTGCTTTGGTAAGCTCTTTTGTTTTATAGATATCTGCTTTGTTTAAAATAATGATCGCCGGAATATGATATGCTTCGCATACCACTAAAAAACGATCAATAAAGCCTTGCGATGTTTTAGGCTCTTTCAAGGTGGCGATCAACAAACATTGATCAAGGTTAGCGGCCACAATTTGATAATTTATTTTGTGTGAAGGCGCCTGGCGTATGATGTAATTCTTGCGGTCATATATCTCGGTTATAATCGCGGAGTTCTCTGCATCGTTTTCGGTTGCAATTTCTACGTCATCGCCGACGGCCAATGGATTAGTGGAATTTTTTTCATCGATTTTAAAAATTCCTTTCAACCGTGCATTCAAGGTCTCACCCGTTTTTGCTTTAACAGCATACCAACTTCCTGTAGATTTATAAACCTTAGCCCTCATGAAATTTTGGAGTTAAATGTCAATTGTAAAGATCAAAGATGGTGAACTAAGTTTATCCATCACATTTTCATATTGTTTAAGGGAACTTTTTGAATATGGTAAATCGCAAGACCAATTCTAAAAACAATAAGGCCGCAGCAGCCAGCGCAAACGGAAAGAATTGTTCGCTGTATCTTTTTAACGAAGTTATCTCTACTTTCGATTTTTCCAGTTTATCAATATCGCCGTAAATATGGTGCAGGCTTTCATTATCGGTTGCGCGATAATATTTACCCCCCGTCTCGTTGGCAATTTGAGTGAGCAGCTTTTCGTCAATGCTCACTTTTTCCTTTTGCATGATGATTCCGTTTGCAGTTTGCATCGGAACCGGCGCAAAACCTTCGGTACCCATACCAATCGTATAAACGCGCACGCCAACAGATTTGGCAATTTCTTTTGCTGTATTGGGATCTATCAGCCCCCCATTATTTTCTCCATCCGTTAATAAAATGATCACTTTGCTTTTTGATTGGGAAGAACGCAAACGATCAACAGAAGTAGCCAATCCCGAACCAATTGCGGTCCCATCTTCCAATAATCCGCTTTGCACATTAGACAGTTGTGATTTCAAAACTGCGCGATCTGATGTTAATGGGCACATGGTAAAACTTTCCCCGGAGAAAATAACCAGGCCAATCCGATCGGCCGGGCGATTATCGATAAATTCTGAAGCAACATTTTTAGCCGCTTCCATTCTGTTGGGCGAAAAATCCTGTGCAAGCATGCTTCCGCTAATGTCAAGACAAAGCATAATATCAATGCCTTCGCCGTTAACGATCTGTTCGTCATTTCTGATCTGCGGCCGTGCTAAGGCAAGAATAATACTGGCGATCACCAATAGCCGAAGTACAAATAGCGCATGTCGGAAGAGATTCTTCCATGATCTGACCGAATTGAAATTCTTGACCGTAGAAACTACAACAACGCCCTGGTTTTTTTCTGTTTTGCGCCAATACCAGAGGATCATTAATGGAATAATGGCGAACAATCCAAAGAAGACCGGATAAGCGAATGTGATATGTTGAAACCAGTTGTACAGCACTATCTTTCTATTTCATTTATAATATCAATTGATGACCGAATAATATTGAAGTTATCCTCATTATCTGTTTGATCAGGTGTATACTTTGCAAATTTGACAAAATCGCTGATGCGTAATGTTTGCGATAGTTGCGAGAATCTTTCGCGTGGTATATCCACCGATCTTAATTGCATGATCAGCTCATCATTTGTTTTTGACAGGATTGCGATCTGCAGTTTGCGAAAAACAAACTTTTTAAAAATATCATTTAATTGCGTGTAATATAATTTCACCTGATATCTGTCAGTAATATCCTGTTTCTTTAATTCATTCAAAGCAAGCATCGCTTCTTCGTATGGTGATAATTTTGAAACAATTTCCTCTTCTTTTTTTATTTCAACTATCTTCTTCTTTTTACGAATGAAATAAATAAATAATGCCAGAGATAAAACAGTGATCGCAATCACCACCCAGATGGCATATTGAACAGATGGATTTTGTACTTCCAATATGTCTTTGATATCATGATAATCCTGGTTGGGGTTGAATTTTGAATAACTAACGTCAATCGGAATTGAGTCGGTTAAATATTTTTGGTTATTGACTGTTAATGGCAAAGAAGGAATAACAAATGTCCCCGAATCAAAACTGGTGATGAGTACATCCTGTCGAAAGGTTTTCCCATCTTCGGTAACGGAAGAATCAATTTTTCCTTTTTCAACAAAATCAAAATGAGGGATGGAATCCAAAGGAAACCAGCTCATGTCAACTCCCAATGGCAGTTTGGCTTCCAGGGTTAATTGTATCTGTTCGCCGATAAGAATTTGTTTTCGGTTAGCCGTTGCTGTTACAGAAACCTGTGTTTGAGCGGAGATATATAAGACATTGCACAGCAACACCAATATCCAAACTATATATTTTAGAATTCTTATCATGCCTTAAGCCAACCTGTTTCGTCCTATAAAAAACTTTTGAAGCACTTTTACATAATCTTCATCTGTTCGGATATGCAGCAGATCACAACCTGCTTTTAAAAAAACAGATTTGCAATTTTCAGTTGCTGCGAAAAAACTTTGTTGATAATTTGAGCGCACCAAATAGTCGTTACTGTCTATCCATCTTATTGCCCCTGTTTCTGCATCCTGCACTTCCAGTAATCCCGCTTGTGGCAATTGCATATCCATCTTATCATATACTTTAATGCCGATGACATCATGTTTTTTTGCGGCTACTTTCAAAGCATCGTTGAATTTGTCGTCAATAAAATCACTTAAAATAAATGCAATGCTTTTTTGTCTTGTTGAATTATTGAAGAAGCGGATCGCCTCACTGATGTTTGTTCCGCGTTTCTTAGGCTCGGTCGTGAGCAATTCTCGCACTATATAAAGAACATGTTCTCTTCCTTTTTTTGGCGGAATATATCTTTCAATTCTGTCGCTGAATAAAATTATTCCCACTTTGTCATTATTATTAATCGCGGAAAACGCAAGTACAGCACAGACTTCAGTGACGAGGTCTTTTTTGTTTGCATATACAGTTCCAAACAAAGAGCTTGCGCTGATATCAACCAGCAACATTACAGTAAGCTCTCTTTCTTCTTCAAATAATTTGCTAAAAGGATGACCAAAGCGCGCAGAAACATTCCAGTCAATAAACCGAACATCATCCCCGGGATAATATTCGCGCACTTCTCTGAAACTCATCCCGCGGCCTTTAAAGGCGCTGTGATATTTTCCGGTAAAAATATGACGTGTAAGTTTTTTACTTTTTATTTCGAGCTCGCGAACTTTTTTTAATATTTCTGTAGTAGTCAGCATGAGTTTACCGTCCTGTATCCCCCTTTTTGTTTATTTTTTTTTAATGCCAATAAGTTTTGAATTTGCAATCAAGAACTACAAGATTCAAAACCGAAAACCACTAGGGCACTGGTATGGCTTTCAGCACATCATCGATTACATGTTCAACATTCACGTTTTCAGCTTCCGCTTCATAGGTCAGCCCAATGCGATGACGAAGCACATCTTTTGAGATTGTTCGCACATCTTCCGGCACAACATAACCGCGTTTGTTTAAAAATGCGTTTGCTTTTGCTGCCAGGGCAAGATTAATGCTGGCCCGCGGCGAACCGCCATAAGCAATCAATGGTTTTAATTTTTCCAGTTTATATTTTTCAGGATAACGGGTCGCAAAAACGATATCAAGGATATAAAACTCAACTTTTTCATCCATATAAATTTGTCTCGTCAATTCTCTGGCCTGTAAAATTTCCTGCGTTGAAACAACATGCTCGGTATGCGGATAAGCCATTGCCTGCACATTTTGCCGAATGATCAATTGTTCTTCGGAACGTGCGGGATAATCCACAATTACTTTCATAATGAATCGATCCTGCTGCGCTTCGGGAAGCGGATATGTTCCTTCCTGCTCCAACGGATTTTGCGTGGCGAGAACCAGAAACGGTTCTTCCAGTTTATAACTCGTATCGCCGATGGTCACCTGTCGTTCCTGCATCGCTTCCAGTAATGCACTTTGCACTTTTGCCGGAGCGCGGTTTATTTCATCTGCCAAAACAAAATTGGCGAATATTGGTCCGCGGCGCACCACAAATTCATTGCGCTGCTGATTATAGATCATCGTTCCGATAACATCTGCAGGTAATAGATCGGGTGTGAATTGGATGCGGCTGAATTTTGCGTGAATGGCTAGCGCAAGGGATTTAATGGCCAATGTTTTGGCAAGACCGGGAACGCCTTCCAATAAAACATGCCCATTGCTTAATAACCCAATCAACAAACGATCGAGCATATATTGCTGACCAACTATCACGCGGCCAATTTCATCGCGAAGGCGATCAATAAAAACTCCCTGGTATTGAATCTTTTCATTTAACTGACGGATGTCTTCCGCTGTGTAAACCATAGTAAAATATTATTGTTGCAAAATACAAATTCAACTGGCAACTAGCTTGCCAACTTTAATAATGGTTTGCAAATTATGATGTTAATTGAAAAAACTAACACAATAATTGACCAGCGCAGGAAATAATATATAAGCAAAGCCGTTTTATTATCATTATCGCCGGTCGTCGGTATAAATATTGCGTATAGGTAAGTGTCGGCAAAGATTTCATCATTAATAAAGAATTTTATGAAACAGTTATTTTTTTTGTGCTTGTTCTGCTTTGGATTATTTTTTATTATCAATAGTTGCAGCAAAAAAAGTTCCTCCCCTTCGCAAACAAAAACGCAGCTCATATCTTCGTCTGCATGGAAATATGATACTGCTGGTCTTGACCTGAATGGAGATGGATCAATTGATGAAGCATTGCCGGCTAATACGATACCATCTTGTGTTACCGATAATACGTTAACCTTTAACAGCGACAGCACCGGCATTGAAAATGAGGGCGCCATAAAATGTGATACTACGGCTCCTCAAACGACCTCATTTACCTGGAGTTTTAATACAGCCCAAACCATCATTAATTTCCCGGATTCTCTTTTTGGAACATTTGGGGGAGCTGTCAATATTACCAGTCTCACCACTACTCAACTGCATCTGGAGAAAACAATTACCCAAAGTGGGCTCAGTTTTAATGTGGCTGTTTATTTTAAGCATTAATCGCTCCGCAGCAAAACCTCTTGATCTTTAGCTCAGATATTTTCCAACTATTGGCACTCTTCTGCCAACGCTAAAGGCTTTGCAGCTAACCCGGATGATCGGACAGAATTGATTGCGTTTGTATTCATTGGTATTCACCAGTTTCAAAATCCGTTTTACCAATGCTTCCTCAATTCCCATAGCGATGATCTCTTTGGGGCCTTGTCTTTTTTCTATGTACTGATACAAGACCTTGTCAAGAATATTGTATGCTGGCAAGCTGTCGCTGTCTTTTTGATCAGGTCTCAATTCAGCGGAAGGCTCTTTACTGATAATATTTTTCGGAATGACCTCACCATCACGATTTATGTATTTTGCCAGAGCATAGACCTGCATCTTGTACACATCGCCCAAAACACTTAATCCGCCTGCCATATCGCCGTACAAAGTTCCATAACCGGTTGCCAGTTCACTTTTGTTTGAGGTATTCAGTAGGATATATCCAAATTTATTGGCAATAGCCATCAATAAATTCCCGCGTGTTCTGCTTTGTATGTTTTCCTCGGCAATACTAAAAGGAAGGTCATTGAAAACTGGTTTTAAGGCAGAGAGAAAAGAATCGTAAATATTTTTTATCGGAATGATGTCATAATCATTACCAAGATTTTTTGAAAGCTGCTCGGCATCACTCACCGAATGCGACGTTGAATATGGGGAAGGCATGAGTACCGCGCGTACGTTTTCTTTTCCCAATGCTTCGCATGCCAATGCTAAGGTTACTGCGCTGTCAATGCCACCGCTGCTTCCCAATATCGCTTTTGAAAAACCCATCTTGCTAAAATAATCGCGAACGCCAAGTATCAATGCATCATGAATTTGGCAAATATTATTTTCAGCCGTGAGATAGTCAATAATTTTATCAGGGTCATTGATCTTTGCTACGCGCATTTCTTTATCAAAGCTGGTGGCTGATGGCTGATAATTGAGCGAATTATTATTTGGCATCTTCGACCAATCATTCACAAAGTCAACCATGGCAAAATCTTCTTCAAAATATTTAAGCTCTTTAATAATATTTCCATTGGCATCAAAAACCAGACTGCCACCATCAAAAACCACTTCTGTTTGTGAGCCAATGGCATTACAATAGATCATCGGTAATTTGTATTTCAAGACATTTCTTCTAATGACCTCTTTCCTGTCTTCATCATGATCATAATCGAATGGAGATGCAGAAATATTTATCATAAGATCAGGATGCTGTTTGATCAGTTCATCCATCGGGCAAATCCTGTACAAAGGATTATCTCCAAGATTCCAGATGTCTTCACAAATGGTTAAAGCGATCTTTTTCCCTTTAAAATCAATTGTATTCCACTGATAACCCGGCTCAAAATAGCGGTATTCATCAAACACGTCGTAGGTTGGCAAACAGGTTTTGTGAGCAACTCCCTTCACTTCTTTTTGGTACAATAACCAGGCAGCGTTAAACAAATCCTTTCCTTCAATCTCAGGATTTCTCATCGGGCTTCCGACGATCACTCCAATATTTTGGGTGTGTTCTTTGACAATGTCAATTCCTTCATAGCATTTCCCAATAAAATCCTCAAACTCCAGAAAGTCCCGCGGTGGGTAGCCGCAAATAGAAAGCTCTGAAAAAACGATCAGATCTGCCTTTTCTTCTTTTGCACGATGGATAGCATCAATTATCTTTTTTAGATTTTCCTCAAAATTGCCAATGTGGTAATTCTGTTGTGCAAGAACAATTTTCATACTGCAAATTTACGACAATCGCCCATTACAGGAATGGTGACCAGTTAAACAAGCTTTAATTCGCGCTTATAAAATATTATTCGCACTAACTTGCAGCTTTCAACGTTTGTATGGCATGAAAAATTTCTTTTTTGTCTTTCTAATGATATTATTGACAGCCAGTTGTGGCAGCAAAAAAAATACCCCGGATGTTTCAGGCATTGCGGTCAATGTAAAAATAGAACGATTTGACAAAGCCTTTTTTGCAGTGGATACCAATAATATAAAATTGAGTTTGTACAAGCTCACGCAAGAATTTCCCTATTTCACAAATGATTTTGTGGTGAATATCCTCGGCATGCCCCCGTTGAATGACACCAGCATAACTTCGTTTATAGCTTGCCGTGAGTTCATTTCCACTTATTCTTCATTGAAAGATTCCATTGAACCAAAATTTAAAGATCTTAATTGGTTAGAAAAAGATCTGAGATATGGATTTCAGTTTGTGAAATATTATTTTCCAAAATACCAGTTGCCACAGAAAGTGATCACTTATATCGGACCATTTGATGCGCCGAGTGTCGCCATTACTCCTTCCGCGCTGGCAATCGGGTTACAACTATACGCCGGAAAAAACTTTTCTTTTTATACAAGCGTGCAGGGGCAGGAAATATACCCAACATATATCTCACGAAGATTTGAATCACCTTACATTACGGTGAATTGTATTAGAACTATTGCGGAAGATCTTTTTCCAGACAAAAGCGAAAACAAGCCGTTAATTGAGCAAATGATTGACAAAGGCAAATACTGGTATCTGATCAATAAGTTTTTGCCTGAAATACCTGATAGTTTGTTGACCGGTTATTCGCAAAAACAATTAATCTGGTGTGCATCGAACGAAGGACTAATTTGGAATTATTTTTTGCAAACTAACAATGAGCTATATACGATAGATCCGGATATTATCAAGAATTATATTGGCGAAGCGCCCAATACGGTCGGCATGCCCGATGTTTCTCCCGGCAACATTGGTCAATGGGTGGGATGGCAGATAATAAAAAAATTTGAAGAAAAAAATCCGTCCATTACACCGGAAGAATTGATGAATACTGCGGCGAAAAAAATTTTCGAAGAAACCAAATATAAACCGAAGTAGTCGAAGATTCGTGGTGCTGCAATCTGCTTTCTTGCACTTATCTGTCAATTATTGACTTCTTTAGCATTTCCCTTGCAGCTTGTAATTCTATCAGGTCTTTAAATGAGTCTTTGGGGACCATAAAAAATGAGCGGGAATCAAAATACAACAGAAAGAAATAAACCGTTTCCTTGAAGGTGCTAAATCTTTGCCACTGCCAGAGTTGTTGTCCTTTCTCTGTTTGTAATAACACCCCTTCATCATTCATGGTTAATGTAAAGGTGTCCTGAAATGTCTGAGAGCGCTTATAAATGCTTAATGGTAATATTCTTCTTATCGTGATCCACAATGTGATCCATAACAATGAAAATATCAGGAATGCGATGGGTTGGATTCTGTGTAAATAGAAAAGCACTGCCGATAATATGGCAAAAATATTTACCAGGATCACCAAAATTCTTATTTCAATTCTCCCAAAAAAATGGCTGCGCAATCCGTCGAGCACTTGTTTTTTATTGTAACCAAAATGGATCGTCATTCATAAACATTGTGCCGGTAAAAATAGCATAGTTTATAAAATGCGCGACATTATTTTTGAATTGCAATGCTGCAATCAAAAAGATAGCAAAAATTCTTTTATTTAATATCTCTGCAGTGGCTGTAATGATGATTAGCTGCTTCGTAAGGAGTGAGAGCTCGGTTGCAGGAAATTACAAATGCGGCGAGCAATAAAAAAAGGATGATTTTTTTCATAGTTTTCATTTTGTCGGTACGATTGTATAACGAAATTAGCCTTATTAAATTGCTGTGCAAGTAATTGGCTTATTAATTCAAAAAATGATGTTTTTCAGGAAAAATCTTTAGTAAAAACACGATGCCTAATTCGCATCAATACCCGTTATTTCTTTTATTTTGAAATAGCCTTTTGCAGTAGGCAAGAACACTTCTGTTTCTTTCCAATTTATCTTTAATTGCTTGCCAACATATTTTCCTGCGTTCTCAATAAATTTTTCTGAACCTGAAAAATAATGCAGCCAGATAAATGAGTTTTCTCTGTTGTTGGCATCGCTAATTATAAAATAGCGAAAGTCTTTATTGTCCACCCTGAGTAATTTGCCTCCGGTTACACCTGTTGCGCCACCGGCAATTTCAGATGATTTTTCATCTCCCGCCATTTTCATTGACAGTTGAATGAAAGAAGTACAATTTTCTTTCACCAATTCCTTACCAATATCAAGTCCGAGATTGCGCATAGCTACCTGATCACTAAAATCGACATTACGTTCTTGCGCCAGGTCCATTAAAAGGTTTACATTATTAAGAAAGCAATTCATAAATACTGTGTTTGCCTCTTCAGCTGTTTTGATGGAGTTCAGATCTTTTTTGCTGAGGCATTCGCAGATGGAGTCGGAGATTTTTTTCATCGTTCCGGTTGTTTGCCCCAAACCATTTAAGGTAAAAGCAAAAAAGGTCACTAATAAAAATGCATTTTTCATGGTCAGTATTTTTTGAAAAAACGAAAAGTAAAATTTTTTATTGATAATATTGAAAAAAACCCGCCCATAGAAATGAGCGGGTTATGGTTTCTGATAAACCGTCCTAAGAATATTTTATAAAGGGTGCGATCAACTGCATCCCATGCTGTTTCCGCAATTCAGGCATTTGTAACAGGTGCCGCTGCGGATGGTAATATGCCCGCAGGTATTGCAAGCTGGTGCATCGCTTTGCATGCTTTTGGCTGCTGCATTAACAGCATCCATGCTGCTCTCCACTTTTGCGGCTGTTTTAACTGTCTTTGCCGGTTGCGGAGTTACTGTATTTGATGCCGCTTTGGCAACAACGTGCACGTCGCTCAGTTCGGGTTTTTTATTATCGTATTCCAATGGGACTGGAATTTCATCCCAATCATCATTACCATTATTCATCACTTCTGGTTTATCAAGGACGTGAACCAAATCTGTTCTTCCTAAATATTCATACGCCAGTGCGCGGAATATAAAATCAACAATGGAGGTTGTGCTTTTAATGTTTGGGTGATCAACCATGCCTGACGGTTCAAAACGGGTGAACACAAATTTTTCTACAAATTCTTCTAACGGAACTCCATATTGCAGACCGATGGAAATGGCTATGGCAAAGCAATTGAGCATGCTGCGCATAGTTGCCCCTTCCTTGGCCATATCAATAAA
>JAJPKJ010000001.1 GCA_021323755.1 Chitinophagales bacterium
ATTGTTAGTGCTTCCAGTGCGATAACAATTGCGAATAATCTTGTTCAGGGAACATATTCATTCAAACTAACGGTGACGGATAATGGAGGAGCGAGCGCTTCAGATACAGTAACGGTTATCGTGAATGCTGCCGTGAATAAGCCACCGGTTGCAAATGCAGGGACAAGTCAAACCATAACATTACCTACAAGCACTGCATCTTTAAATGGAAGTGCATCTTATGATCCTGACGGAACGATCGCTTCTTATAGCTGGAAGGAATTATCAGGACCATCTACAGCAACGATCACCGGAGCTACAACTGCAACCCCATCCATATCAGGATTAGTTGCCGGAAGGTATACGTTTCAATTAACGGTGACGGATAATAGTGGAGCAACAGCAACCGCAACTGTCAGAATTACTGTTAATGCAGCTGCTGCTGTAAATCCAAATGCTGATGCGGGACCAGATCAAACGATTACATTACCGCTTGACTCTGTAACGCTGGACGGAAGTTCTTCGACCGATCCTGATGGAACAATTGTGGGTTATAGCTGGACGCAGTTATCTGGTCCGTCAGGGAGTACCATAGTTAATAATACAAGTTCAGTTACAATTGCGCGCAATCTTGTTGTGGGAACCTATACTTATGTACTGACGGTGACAGATAATACTGGCTTGACTGGTTCGGATACCGTAAATATCACTGTAAATGCAGCAGTAAATAAACCTCCGGTTGCAAATGCGGGGACAGCGCAAACAATTACATTACCGAATACTGCATCATTAAATGGAAGCGCGTCATACGATCCTGATGGAACGATCGCTTCGTATAGCTGGACGCAGTTGACCGGCCCTTCTACAACAACGATCACCGGATCTGCCACTGCGACTCCGACCGTATCTGGATTGGTTGCCGGGAGATATACTTTCCAATTAACGGTAACTGATAATAGCGGGGCGACTGCGACGGCGACCGTAAGAATAACCGTTGTTGCGGCCGCAAATCAACCACCGATTGCAAATGCGGGTGCAAATCAGGCAATAACATTGCCACTTGATTCAGCTACATTGGATGGTAGTGCATCTGTTGATCCTGATGGAACGATTTCATCTTATAGCTGGGCACAGTTATCGGGTCCATCAAGCGGGACGATCGTGAGTTCATCAACTGCTAAAACCATTGTACATAATCTTGTGCAGGGAACATATACTTATGTGCTAACGGTAACGGATAACCGAGGAGCAAGTTCTTCAGATACAGTGACCGTAACTGTCAGCGGCGCAATCAATAAGCCACCGGTTGCCAATGCGGGAACAGCACAAACCATAACATTACCGAATACAGGCACCTTGAATGGAACTGGCTCATATGATCCTGATGGAACGATCGCCTCATACAGTTGGGCGCAATTAACTGGTCCCTCTGCTGCAACGATCACAGGAGCAACTACAGCAACACCAACTATTTCAGGATTGGCCGTTGGAAGATATACTTTCCAATTAACGGTAACTGATAATAGCGGAGCGACTGCAACTGCAACAGTAAGAATTACAGTAGCGCCGGCTGCGAACCAACCTCCGGTAGCTAATGCCGGGGCAAATCAAACCATAACATTGCCACTTGATTCTGCTACATTGAATGGCAGCGCTTCGATAGATCCAGATGGAACAATAGTAAGTTATACATGGACAAAAATATCAGGTCCTGCAACCGGAGCAATTGTCAGTGCTTCCAGCGCAAACACGGTTGTAGATAAACTCGTTCAGGGAACGTACACATATAAGCTAACGGTGAGGGATAACAGTGGAGCGACTTCTTCTGATACAGTTACTGTTACGGTAAATGCAGCGGCCAATAAACCGCCGGTTGCGAATGCTGGAACAAGTCAAACCATTACGTTGCCAACCAATACAGCATCGTTAAATGGGTCGGCATCATCAGATCCTGATGGAACGATCGCATCATATAGCTGGACAGAATTATCGGGACCCAATACAGCAACTATTTCCGGAAATAAAACCGCAACGCCGGCTGTATCCGGATTGATCGCAGGTCAATATATTTTCCAACTAACGGTGACAGATAATAGTGGAGCGACATCCACGGCATCAGTTAAAATAACGGTTGTGGCTGCGCCTAATCAACCGCCGGTCGCGAATGCAGGAACAAATCAGACCATCACATTACCTGCAAATTCAGTTGCATTAAATGGTAGCAAATCCTATGACCCTGATGGAACAATTGTAAGTTATGCCTGGACGAAGATCTCCGGCAATGGGGCAATAACAATTCTGAATTCAAATACCCCAACACCAACGGTTCAGGGATTGACATCCGGTCAGTTCGTTATTCAGCTTGTGGTAACAGATAATAACGGAGCCAGCGGAACGGCGCAGGTAACGCTTACGGTTAACGCTGTTCCAACTAACTATCCGCCTGTGGCGATTGCGGGTAATGATACTACAATTGTATTACCTACCAATTCTGCTTCATTGAACGGAAGCAAATCATATGATCCCGATGGAACAATAGCATCATACAGTTGGTCACAGGTTTCAGGTCCCGGCAATGCTGTTATCAGTAATTATAAAACTGCAACACCGACCATTTCGGGATTAATTGCTGGTCAATATATTTTCAAATTAACAGTTACGGATAATAAAGGAGCGACGGGTACAGATGAAGTAACTGTTAACGTGGTAACCTCAGCGCAATCACTTCCGATCGCCAATGCAGGAAATGATACAACCATCGTTGTACCTGCAAGCAGCACGATATTAAATGGTAGTGCATCAAGGGCACAATCCGGAAGCTTGGTATCATACCAATGGGTTGAAATGAGTGGACCTGCAAGCGCAACTATATCAACTTCAGATTCATCAATTACGACGGTGAGTGGATTATCCTTGGGAGAATACACTTTCCAATTGACTGTAACCGATAGTCATGGTGCAACTGCCCAGGCAACGGTAAATGTTTCTGTAATGAGTGATCTCCGGACCAGTTCAACCAGTGCGCTGTTGTTGTACCCGAATCCGGCACAAAGCACGATCAATCTGCAATTGACCAGCGATAGCACCGGCACCATGCGCATCAATATATTTGATATGCTTGGTAAGCTATCAATGACCCAGCAAACAGAAAAACAACAACCGTATTTTAACAGTCCAATAAATATTTCCCAATTGGCAAGTGGTGTTTATGTCATGCAGGTTATTATCGGAAATAAAAAGATGACGGCTAAGTTTATCAAACTATAAAATTCAATTCATGTAATGCCAAAAAAAGAGTGATCATTATGATCACTCTTTTTATTTGAAATAATGTATGTGATTGTTAAGGGTTCGAAGGAAATAATATTTCTTATGAGTGTAGATATTCTTTCAAATGCGTAATTGTTTCTTGTTGAGTAAGGATAGTTTCTTTCACCAGGTCATTAATAGAGACAATTCCACAAATAACCTCATTATCAAAAACAGGAAGATAGCGTATGTTTTTATCTGCCATTAACTGCATACAAAACTCAACCGTATCAGAAAGTGTAACGATGGGAAGATCGTTAGTCATAATTTCTGAAACTTCAGTATCTGTAGAAGATTTGCCTTTTAAAATAACCTTCCTTGAGTAATCTCTTTCGGTCATAATGCCAAGATAACGGGGTCCTTCCATGACCATTACTGAACCGATGTTCTGCTCAGCCATGATTTTGAGCGCATCAAGCACGGTAGTGGAAGGCGTTACTGATGTTACCCTTTTTCCTTTGTGAGAAAGAATGTCGTTTACTTTTTTCATTTCAGCAAGTTTTAGTGAATTTACTGAAATAAATTTAATGATTTGGAAGAAAATGCATATAACAAAAATTAAACTGGTAATTATCAATTAATTTTTTTTGAAAAACCGATGTGGAATGTATTTTTGCGCCGGAGGGATGTCAGAGCGGTTTAATGAGGCGGTCTTGAAAACCGTTGACTGTAACAGGTCCGGGGGTTCGAATCCCTCTCCCTCCGCTTTTTAACGCAGCAGTCCGATGCAGATTTCAGCAGATCACTGAATAACAAACTTCTACAAATTAGTGATTATGCGCATCAACTAACATGAAGGGGCAACATGTGTTTTTCAAAAATTGCTAAAATTCATAAAAAAACCAATCTTAAGTCTTTCTTGCCTTATCCGGGGAAAGCGGAACGGGATAATTATGTGAATATTAAACTTACCTCAATTAAGAAAGCTCAAAGCATTTTGCAGCCTGTCCGCTAATACAAGATTGTCATCTTCAGTAAAGCAACCTTTCATTTTTTCAACAAGTTTGTCGCTGTAAATTTCGAATTGTAACGTATTATTTTTCAATTTTATATTGGTTCCTATTGGGCCTCCTTTGTGTATAGCTAAAAAATCAGTTTCTTCTTTTTCTATTTCATCCTCGGTGAGCTGGGGACATTGACCACCAAAAGCTGGGGCAGATTGTCCAGTGAGTTCATTTTTACGAAATTCAATGAATTCATTGGACACTAACTATTTATTGTGGTCAAATACTTCCTGCGAATTATGATCACGAAAATCGGCGTCAGGTGGTCAAGTCAATCGGCGCTTTCCAATAGTGTGTGTATTATTATATAATACGCACACTATTGGGTTGTTTTATTTTAATAATTATATTTTTAATAATGTTTATTATAACAAACATTTTATCCTATATTTGTTTATTATAATAAACGTTATGGAAAACAGAACAGTCGTCCTGCTGCCCAAAATTGCAAGGATTTTGTCAGAAGCAGGGGAAAATATAAAGCTGGCAAGGCTCAGACGCCAGCTTACTGCAGAACAGGTCTGCGAAAGGGCTGGTATTGGCCGAAACACGCTTTGGAGCATCGAAAAAGGCGGATCAAATGTTGCTATGGGCGCTTACGCCAATGTATTGTTCACTTTAGGACTAGAAAAGGACCTGCTGAAACTCGCCGGTGAGGACCCGCTTGGAAGAAAATTACAGGATGCCGGACTGGAAACAAAAAAAAGAGGACCTAAAAAAAGACAATAAGCCATGGACATTTTTGTATATGCGGATTGGGCTCAATTGAGTAAACCCGTACTGATGGGAACGCTTTCTGTCTTCCATACAAAGGGACGGGAAGTGTTTTCATTTGCCTATGATAAAGAATGGCTGAAAAAAGGAAATGCCTTGGGACTTGATCCAGATCTACAATTTTTTGAAGGACCACAATATCTGCCGGAAGGAAAAAAGAATTTTGGAATTTTCCTGGACTCTTCCCCCGACCGCTGGGGACGTGTGCTAATGGCAAGAAGGGAAGCAATCAAAGCAAGGATGGAAGGGAAAAAAGCAAAAACGCTCTTTGAAGAGGATTATCTGCTGGGTGTATTAGACCTGCACAGGATGGGGGCTATAAGATTCAAAACAGAACCTAGTGAGCAGTTCCTGAATGATGATACGATGTTTGCAGCACCTCCTATGACCTCTCTCAGAGAACTTGAGTATGCAAGCCTCCAACTAGAAAAGGATCTGAAAAATGACAAGGACTCACTAAAATGGATAAATATCCTGATCAATCCCGGAGGATCGCTCGGGGGCGCAAGACCAAAAGCAAGTATCACCAGGCCGGATGGTCTATGGATCGCCAAATTTCCAAGCCTAATAGACGGAACGGATATTGGGGGATGGGAAGTAGTCACTCAAATACTTGCAAAAAAAGCAGGGCTACGGACCGCGAATGGAATTGTCCGAAAATTCAACAGCCCTTATCACACTTATCTTTCGAAAAGATTTGATCGAACCACATCTGGCGCAAGAATTCATTTTGCTTCTGCCATGACATTACTCGGAAAGAGTGATGGCGAAGAGGGCGCTTCTTATCTTGACCTTGCCGCCTTTATCATCCAGCAAGGCGCGAATACAGATAATGATCTGGAAGAGCTCTGGCGAAGGATCGTTTTTTTTATTGCTGTAAAAAATACGGATGACCACCTGCGTAATCATGGATTTATCCTTGTGCCGGGAAGTGGATGGATACTTTCACCGGCTTATGATGTCAATCCTGTTCATCATGGAACAGGACTGACATTAAATATTTCGGAGAATGACAATTCTCTGGATTTTGATCTTGCGCTTTCGGTAGCAAAATATTTTCGTCTGAATGAGCAAAGATCGCAAACAATAATCAGTGAAATAAAAAAAGCAGTCTTAGGATGGCAAAAAATAGCTATTCAACTTTCGATTCCCAGAAGTGAGCAGGAGTTAATGGCAAGCGCATTTGAAAAAGCAAATGAATAAAAAAATTAATACAAATAAATGTGCTAAGGTGGAGTCGTTGGATTTTTTTAGATTATTTATCCAAAATTCAAGAATATTTTCGCCTGAGGTAAAACCCGGAAATTAGTTTTTATTTTTCAGTATGGTTTATACAATTCCACTTTTTCTCTTTCACTTTGCAACAGTTTTTCATATAATTTTTTATTTTCTTCGTGTAGGAGCTCTACCTGGCGCAGCAGCAGGGGCTTTAGTAGGAGGAGTGGGGGCATCTGTTCAAAATGCTGCCAAACAAGTATGGAATTACTTATTTGGTTAATTAATCAAAATGAAAAATAAGAAACTTTTTTCAGTTGTACTGGTTTCTACTGTTATCTTCTTTTTTGTTTTTGTATTGGTAAACTTTACTTTCAA
>JAJPKJ010000023.1 GCA_021323755.1 Chitinophagales bacterium
ATGAATGATCTCAACCTGCTTCAATCCTCATTATACATAAAAAAAGCAGGGATATTAATCGGAAAAATAATTAAAGATGAATTGGTCCCCGAACACGAACTTGCATTGAGCACCATTATCAATGAGGGTGTGAATTCCATTGAGCTTTCAAAAGAAGATGCATTAAAGTATTTAAGAAAGGAAGAGATAAGCATCGATACAAATTCAAAAGGATGGTGTATCGTGAAGTATCAGGACCAAAATCTTGGCTGGGTAAAGATTCTACAGAACCGGATCAATAATTATTATCCTTCCGAATGGAGGATCAGGAAAACCTGAGTTCCGAGGTCAGCAGTAGGCATATTCAACCCTCCGATTTGCAGCTTCGAACTTATGGTTCTTCACACTTTTTTTAATATTTCCTTTGCACGATATTTGTGCATCTTTGCGTTTTGTCTAAAATAATGCTCATGAAAAAACTGACTATTATACTTTTTTTAACTTCTGCGTGCTTTCAATTTGCCTTTTCTCAATCCGAGCTTTTCGTACAGGGAGAAAAAGGGAATCTATATTTGCTGCACAAAGTTGTTGCCAAAGAAAACTGGTATAGTGTTGGCAGATTATTTAATGTCAGCCCAAAGGAAATTGCCCCTTTTAATAACTCTTCCCTTACAGTTCCGCTTACTATCGGGCAGGAATTAAAAATTCCACTCACTGAAACAAATTTTTCCCAAACAGCTGAAAAGAATGCTGATGAAAGTTTGATACCGATCTATCAGGGTTCAAAAACCGGTACACGAAAAACAGCAGGTTATCTTAAAGTAAAAACTTCGCTTTCTTCATTTGCCGCAAATGCAAAAAATATTACACCCGCTACGACAATTAAGGAATCAGTAAGGGATGAAACGACTGTAACTCCTCCAAAAGAAATCAAAAAAATTGTTGCCGCTCCCGAAAAAAAGCAAGTTGTTGAAAACAATACGGGAACTGCCGAAAATAAGATACAGGTAAAAAATAACAGTTCTTATCATGGGGGCAGCGGCGGTTTTTTTATTGGTGAGTATAACGAAGGAACAAGATCAACCAATGGAACTGCCGGCACTTTCAAAAGCACCAGTGGTTGGCAGGACGGAAAATATTATGCGTTGATGAATAATGTGCAGGTTGGAACAATTATTAAAGTAATTGCTCCTGCCACACAAAAAAGCGTGTACGCGAAGGTGTTGGGACAATTGCCCGATATGAAAGAAAGTGAGGGGCTGACTGTCCGCATCAGTAATGCAGCGGCAAACGAACTTGGCGAACCTGAAGGAAAATTTAGTGTGCAGGTGAGGTATTAGTACGTAATTTTGCGTTTTAGTGGCATGTGCGTCCTTTGTAATCTTAAATCACCTTATTAAAATGAAAAGGGAAATCCGCCTTTTAACTGTTTTCATTTTTTCTCTTTCGTTAACTAGTTCCATCGCACAAAAAACGGAAACGAGTATTCTGTTTAACACTGGATTATTTTCATTCGCTGGCAGTTCAGCATATAACTCCACATTTGTCAATTATGACAAAACAACAAATTTGGGGTATGCAAACAATCCTTATGGTTCAAGAAATGGATTATGCTATGGATTCTCATTTCAAAAGAAAAGAATTACGAAATGGAATTTTATTTATGGCTTTGATTTAGGCTATGAAATATTGCGAAGCAAAGTATCCATTAACGGAATTTATTCTGACAGTTTTTATTCAGCAAAAGGAAAGACTATTTTGAATTTCGGTTTTGTAAATTTCTATCCCTTTATCGGCTTTCGCATTAACACCGGAAATATTTCATTTGATATAAGCGGTGGTTTTGAACTGGCTTTAAAATTAAAAAGCTGGGAAAGCGGAAAAGCAGAAACAGATAAAGGAGTTGAAATTACCATGCCTTCAACATTCAGCAATTCAAATCTTTTTGATTTCAGAAGAAGACTCCAGGTTGCGGTGAATTATAAAAGAATCAGTCCTTATATCGGATATTCCCGTGGATTAGTAAATTATCTTTCCGGCATTACAGGCGGTTCAAACAACACTTATGCTAGAATGATAAGAGTTGGCATTGCCTATAAACTTTAGCAGTTTTTAGCCTAGGTTTTGCGCTAGCAGTTCCCCCTGGTAAAGGGACCTGCAAATGAAAAACGGTAGCGTTCAAATTAAAAATCGGGAACTAACTAAAATCGTCATTATCAAAATCCTGATCCGTACTATAAGTTCCTGAGCCCAGATTGACCATGGAACCGATCAGATCTTTAAATTCAATTTTTCCTTCGACAATTTTTTTGCTGATCATTGAATAAGAAGCAAGCCCATGCAGCACAAATTCCATCAGCAATGCGGTTTCTTTTTCATTAGCATGCTTAAAATATTTCTTAATCAGGGCGTGCAATCCATCTACTTTATATAAATGTTGAATCTTATCATCATCTTTTGTATTGAAAAATAAATTCAATTGGTTGCCTTTATCAAACCAATTTGTAATTGGCTTAAATGGATTTTCTTCTTTCGCTTCTCCGGCTTTACGTTTTTTTAATTGCTCCGGATTGGGAAAATAATTTACAAACTGAGCGCGAAATGATTTCTCCAATAAATTAAAGGCAACCTGGTAAGGACCTTCCTGTTCACCTTCATAAACCAATTCAATCTTTCCGGTGATGGAAGGAATAATGCCAACCAGGTCGCTCATCCAAACCTGCGTTTCCTTTTCTTTGTTGATGATGGCTCGCCGCTCTGCGGCGCTGATGGCATTTTCAAATGCTGCAATGGTCAATCGTGCAGATACCCCGCTTTTTTTGTCAACAAATTCACTGCTTCTGGCTTCAAATGCAACCTGCTCTATTAGTCTTTTCACCAGGTCACTTACTTTCACTTTTGCTTTTTGATCTTCAAGCACATCCGCTTCCTGCTCTGTAATTGCCAAAGCCTGATCAATATTTTTGGGGTAATGTGTGAGTATCTGACTTTCGATCCGGTCTTTTAATGGGGTAACAATTGCTCCGCGATTGGTGTAATCTTCAGGATTTGCAGTGAACACAAATAAAATATCAAGCGGCATTCTCAATTTAAATCCGCGAATCTGGATATCACCTTCTTCCAAAATATTAAATAAGGATACCTGAATTCTAGCCTGCAGATCGGGAATCTCATTAATGACAAAAATGCCCCGGTTACTTTTTGGAATGATACCAAAATGGATCACTCGTTCATCAGCAAAATTCAACCGAAGATTTGCTGCCTTGATAGGATCAATATCCCCGATCAAATCAGCAACGCTAACATCTGGCGTAGCCAGTTTCTCACCATAACGCTCATCACGATGTAACCAATTGATCGGTGTTGCTTCACCTTTTTCAGCGATCAGATCTTTTGCAAATTTTGAGATCGGATGCAATGGATCATCATTCACTTCACTACCGGCAACAACCGGAATATATTCATCCAGCAAGGAAACCATTTGTCTTGCCATTCTGGTTTTTGCTTGTCCTCGCAAACCCAAAAACAAAATATTATGGCGCGACAATAATGCGCGTTCCGTGTCTGGTATCACAGAATCTTCATAACCCACAATTCCCGGAAAAGTAGTTTCCTTATTCTGCAAACGTTTAATAAGGTTTTCCCGAATTTCCTCTTTCACCGTTTTCCGAACATATCCGGATTTCTTTAATTCGCCTAATGTTTTAATTTTTTCGATATTCATTTTTTTATTTACGATTTACCAAGTGTCTTAAATCTCTCATTATTAATTACTGCTCATCCATTATTGATTTTTTGGACCGGGAAATTTATCCTTTCTTCAATTGCGCTATCCCAATCTCCTGTATGGCAACAATCCCATTTGGCGCATTTCCAATCTCAATGTGCAATCGATCTAAATTCAATCTTAAGATTCCTAAATTTTTCTTCCGGAGGATTACGGGGTTTAATAAACCGTTTTTCTTTTTCCGCTTTCAAAATCGCGAAAGATAAAAGCTCCAAGCCGGTCAAGCGACGCAAAAAACGCTTTGCCATTATTGGTTTCCGTAAATTCATTAACAAAGCGTTGAAGATATGGATCGCTGGCAATCATAAAAGTGGTAATAGGAATTTTTAATTTTTTACATTGTGCAGCAAGGTTCAGGCATCGATTGGTTATCTTTCTGTCAAGACCAAAACTGTTTTTATAATATTTCTTTCCGAACTTTAAACAAGTCGGCTTGCCATCTGTGATCATAAAAATCTGCTTGTTCTGATTTCTTCTTCTGCGTAAAATATCCATTGCCATTTCCAGACCCGCAACCGTGTTGGTATGATAAGGGCCAACCTGCAAATAAGGCAGATCTTTTATTTCAACCGGCCACGCGTCGTTACCAAACACCACAATATCCAAAGTGTCTTTTGGATACTTTGTCGTTATCAATTCACTCAAAGCCATCGCCACTTTTTTCGCAGGCGTAATTCTGTCTTCACCATAAAGGATCATGGAGTGCGAAATATCGATCATCAGCACCGTTGATGTTTGCGATTTGAAATCTGTTTCGCGAATTTGCAGATCATCCTCCTGCATATTGAAACTCTCAACTCCGTGATTGATTTGCGCATTACGAATTGATTCGGTAAAATCAATTTGCTCCAACAGGTCGCCAAACTGAAATGGTCTTGTCTCCGGATTTATTTCATCCCCCAATCCCGGCTTGAAGGTATTGTGATTGCCTTGTTTTGTTTTTTTTAGCTTGCCGAAAATTTCTTCAAGAGAACGTTTGCGAATTCCCTGTTCCGTTTTTGGGGTTATTTCAATCGTTCCTTTTTGTTTGTTCTCATCAATATAACCTTTGTCCTTCAGGTCCTGGATAAAGTCACCCATTCCATACTCATCATTGGTCAAATCATATTCTTTATCCAATTGATTCATCCATTGCATCGCTTCCCCTACATCACCATTGGTATAAGTAAGCAATTGCATGAACAGATCAAGCAATTGTTCGAACTTGGATTTGCCATGTTCGCGCGGATCATATTTATCAAAATGAAACCCTATCATCCTACTAAATTAGTTGACTTTTATTTATCTTATGAAGTTACATATTATTTTGTGCCAGCACTTAAATTCAGAAGCAGAAAAAATACTTTATTAACAGAACAAATGGCAAACAAAATTGTTTGGAAATAAAAAAAGCGCCTGATTCATCAGACGCTTTAGACTTGCTCGTTTGAAAATTATTTTTTAGGCTTCGAATCAGTTTGCTGTTTAGGAGCAGCATTATTGATTATGGGCAAGGATTTTTCTGTTCCCTGTTGAGTATTGTTTCCCGAACCTTCATATTGTTTTTCCAATTCGCTGATTCGCATAAGCATGGAATATGTGCTCACAATATCATTTGCAAACTGTAATTGCCTGTCTGATAAATTACCGCCTTTGTTTTGCAATAATCCGTAAGCATTATTGGCAATTTGATCATCAGTCATTGTTTCTTCGCCAAGGGATTTATAATAACGCATTTGTTGTTGAAGATCTTTTTTCAAAGATTCTTTTACTTTTTTTGCCAGCGGCAAATCATCTGCCTGGTAACAAGAAAGTAAAAACTGTGTGGAGATAGCATCCTGCTGATTCCCCTGGTTCGTTGTCATCCCATAAGGAAAATTAGATTCCCGAACATGTTGATCAAAATGTTCCAGCACTTTTCTTGCAGAATCTTTTTTTCCTGCCGCAGCAAGTGATTGAGCTAATTCTGCATGAGCAAGCCGAATAGAATTTAAGTGACGTCGGTTTTCTTCATCATAATAAACACCTTCTTTTTCCGCACCGCCGTATGCAAACTTTTCCATGATATTTTTATATGCCAGATCATTATCAACATAACTGTTTTCAACAGGAACCAATTGATATGCCAATCCTGTCAAACGAACATATTTTTCTAAACCAAGATCGCGTAATTCCTGAGTTGAGGTGAAACAAATCGGGCGTTTCCATTTGCTTGCAGCGATCACTGCATAAAGTCCCAAATCATTTTTTAATAAATAATTTTTGCCCTGAGACATATCGATGTGCAGTTCACTTACCACACTATCCCCGGCATGCACGGTACCGTTAGTTCTAACTAAACTTGTATCTACGGGCAAACTGAATTTACGAACCGGAAATAAATTTACGGTTTGACCATCTTCGGTCGGGCTTGTGTATTTTGGGTCACTGCTTCCGATCACATTCTTTAACATGTCATAGAGATCGTAATATTTATTTTGATCGAAGCCGGGAAGTTTATTAAAGAAAACAACATCGCGATTACTTCCCTGGATTTGTTCAGGCGTAAATATCACGTCAAAGGGAGCGCTTTCATTTACTTTATATCGCAATTGATTAATATACCAATCTGTTCCTAATAAACTGTTCACCACTACCCGCACATCAGGGCGAATCCCCTCCACTTCCTGCGCATACCACAAGGGATAAGTATCATTATCTCCAAAAGAAAAAAGCATCGCATTGGGTGGGCAGCTTTCGAGATAATCTATTGCAAGATCACGGGCTAAAGTTTTTTTGCTGCGATCATGATCATCCCATTCCTGCTGACCCATTAATACCGGGACCGCAAGAAAACACAAACCTGCCGCAGCATAATTGGCTGCGTTGCCTTTAATCAATTTTTCGAATTTTTCTTTTACCCAAATTACGCCCAGCCCAATCCAGATCGCATAAGCATAACATGAACCTGCATAAGCATAGTCACGTTCGCGGGGTTGGTAACCGGCCTGGTTCAGATAGATTACAATAGCGAACCCGGTAAAGAAAAATAACAGAAAGGAAACAAGAAAATCTTTTCTGCTCCGGTTATATTGAAATATCAATCCGATGAATCCTAAGATGAGCGGAAGCATGTACATCCGGTTATAGGATTTATTTTTCGTGTGAATGGTTTCTGGAAGTTTGCTTTGATCTCCATAAAAAGCATTATCAATAATGGGGATACCGGTGATGGCATTTCCATCTCGGATATTTCCAAAACCTTCCAGGTCGTTTTGTTTCCCAGAATAATTCCACATAAAATATCTCAGGTACATCCAGCCAACCTGGTATTTCATAAAATATTTTATATTATCGACCATTGTCGGCTGATCTCCTTCGCTAAGTCCAGCAAACTGACGATAGGCATCAATTTCATGGCGTTCGTTTGTCGCGTTCCACATACGTGGAAATAAATGTGCCGATGGTGTATTGCTCCAATCCTGTCCAACAACCTTTCCTGCCACTTCATACTTATCTTTTCCTTTTACATACAAATCTCCTTCTGTAACGCGCGGGGGCTGATCGGTAAAATCCGGTCCATAAAGAATTGGCCAGTCCCCGTATTGATCACGCGCTAAATATCCTACCAAACTTACTGGGTTATCGACATTAAACATATCCACGGCCGGATCTGCATTGGAGCGTATCATTGTGGTGAAATAGGTAGAATATCCCAACAACATGAATGCAAAACCCCAAAGACCTATTTTTAAAAAATAATATTTTCTTTTTACTGCAAATCGAATTCCGAAGATGATTAATGCGGTGAGCAAAACAAAGAAGAAAGCAAATCCCGAAAAGAAAGGCAAGCCGATATCATTTACAAATCTAATATCGAACCACGCCGCTCCTTTGATGGTATATTGAATAACAAATTTTTGAACAAATCCGGTGATGGCACATCCAATGATAAAAGCAATGAAAGTTCCCCATGTTGTGGTTTTATATCTTTTGAAATAATAAACCATCACCACTGCAGGAATGGTTAATAAATTCAACAGATGCACGCCAATCGATAAACCCATCATGTAAAAAATAAAAACAAGCCATTTATCGGCCCCGGGTTTATCTGCATTATGTTCCCATTTCAAAATTGACCAAAATACCAATGCCGTAAAAAATGCCGATGATGCGTAAACTTCACCTTCAACAGCGCTATACCAAAATGAATCGCAAAAAGTGTAAGCAATTGCACCAACAACACCGGCGCTCATAATGGTAAATAATTGTTGCCCGTTTAACTCAACGTTGTCTTTCTGTACAATTTTGCGCGCAAAATGAGTAATGGACCAAAATAAGAAAAGAATGGAAAATCCACTGGTGATGGCGCTCATGAAATTCACGCCGCGCGCGGCAGTGTGCGGGCTATCGCCAAATAATATAATAAAGAATCTGCCGAGAATAACGAAAAGCGGCGCACCCGGAGGATGCGGAATTTGCAGTTTATAACAACTGGACACAAATTCGCCGCAATCCCAGAAACTTCCGGTCGGCTCCATTGTCATTATGTAAACAGCACAAGCAAAAACGCACACGATCCACCCCACAATATTATTCACTCTGTTGAAGTTCATATAGTATTGGTTTAAAAAAGATGGGCAAATATAAGGTTATGTGAAGAATGATGAAATTCAATAAAAGATTTTAACTAAGACTTGACTATGTAACCGCCACCCAAGGGCAGTTTATCCGGCAATTTACTATTCAAAATACACTTTCACCGTTTGATAGAAGAATCGGGTTTGCTGATACTGTCCCTGCATCTGATCAGTGAATTTTTGCAAACCGAATAACCCAGCTGCATTCCCTTTATTCATCGCAATTTCGAGATAGCCGGCAGAATTAAATAAAGCCAATTTTTCTCCTTCGGCGACGTCGGCATACGTTTCACTTATTTTATCTATCACTTCGTCGCGCTTGAACACGATCCGAAAACTTCTGCCCTTGCGCTGTTCTTCAAATTCATCGCGCGTTATATTCACTACTACATTCTCAAAATTATCAATGAAAATGATCTGTCCTTCGATCCAATTATCCCCCAATAAGGGACGTAAATTATTTTTTTGCTTGTAAGAAATATCAGGAACCCCGATCTTCTGTAATTCTTTGCCATTCACGATTTCATTGATAGCATTCCCCATGACAGCGGTACAGTATAAGGTGTTTTTGATGGCCAACTTATCGAGGGGTAACCCAATTATCATTTCCGGGTTACCATCAATGATCATGCTTAAAAAACCGTTATCAGCACAAAGGATATATTGCTGATTATAAAACGCAATTAATAATTGTTCTGGTTTTTGTTCGAATAAATTAATGAGGATCAGATGATAAGTAAATGCCGGGAAATTTTTTAGCGCATTTCGACACACGTAAGCCGCCTGTGAATAATTGAATGGTGACAATTGATGCGATATATCTACAATATTGAAATTGGGATTGATGTGAAATAATTGTCCTTTAACAGCTCCTACTACATAATCTTGCTGACCAATGTCCGACGTCAGGGTTATTAAAGCCATTGCAGTAAATCCGGGTTAAAGAGTGAGGAAAATTATTTTATGAGTTCATTTTTTTTGAAAAAGAAATTGTACACCAGCCTGTCCGAAAGCGATGGAAAGAATTTATTTAGAAAGATGGTGAGTCTACCTGTAGAAGTAAGTGTCAGCGTACGTTTACGTTTTTCGATAGCACGAATTATATGCCGGGCACATTCTTCAGCGCTCATTAATTTGCTCTCATCAAGCGGACTTTCACCCTGTCTTTCAGCTTTGCCATTCAATGCCGCATTACGGATATTTGATGCTGTAAATCCCGGGCTAACCCACATTACATTAACCCCTGTTTTTAATAATTCGGTTCGCAATGATTCCAACCAGCCCTGTAATGCAAATTTTGAAGCTGAATATCCGCTTCTGCCCGGCAGACCTCTATAACCAGCTGTGGAAGAAATACCAACAATAGTCCCCTGCTGTTTTAAAATTTCAGGTAATGCATATTTAGTACAATAAACAGCACCGAAAAAATTTGTGTCCATCAATTTCCTCATTACTTCAATATTTGCCTCTTCAAATAATGAACGCATACTAACTCCGGCATTATTAATAAGAATATCTATGGTGCCAAAAGTTTCTATGGTAGATTCAATAAATCTTTTACATTCATCTTCTTTACTAACATCACATACCACTGCATGCATCAGTATGTTAGAATATTGCATTTGCAGATGATACAATTTATCATAATTGCGACCGCAGGTAGCGATCTTTGCACCAAGAGGGACCAATACGTCAATCAATGCCTTGCCAATCCCGTCGCTTCCACCGGTTATCACAACCACTTTGTTAGTAAAAAAAGACATTTGCTGTTGATTATGGAGCAAAAATACGTTAGTTGGCGCGCTGGAGAAAATGAAATGTTGATAATAAGCAAATTTGTATGAGTAAATTAATTTTTTAAAAATTTGGCACCAATATATTTTACATTATTTTTGCACTCCCAAAAAAGAATGATTCCGTAGCTCAGTTGGTAGAGCATTACACTTTTAATGTAGGGGTCCTGGGTTCGAGTCCCAGCGGGATCACAAGATAAATCTCAAAAGTCTCAAAGCCTCACAAATCAATTGGTTGTGAGGTTTTTAATTTTGGTAAACTTTCGAATTACTTCACTTCTCGTCGCTTTTTGGTTCACCGTGGCGTCACTAAAATCAATTTACTTCACCAAAATCAATTTTCAACTATTTGAAATAATGGCCGTTGCTATGCAAGCTGAAATGAGAAAAGGTAAAATGGACATTGAGGACCTTGTTAGATTTATGAAATAATGAATTAAAATGAAGGAAGAATTTTTAAAAAAGCTTATTGGGAAAGAGGTTTTAAAAATGTCTTATTTTACAGATACTATTTCTCAGATAAATGGCTCATCATCTGACAGTGGCAAAATGAATATGTCCGTTCATCTAGTTAAATTGGAAAGCCTAGCCGAAAAACATAGAAGTTTGCAAAAAGCAGCAAAAAATGCTCAGCAAATAAGGGAATTTGTTGAGAGCCTAATAAAAGTTCTTAAAAACCATCATTAATAGTGGGAATTCAGGAAATAAAAGAAATTATTTTTGCTTGGGATGTTCTTTTAAATGCAAAAGAGAAAAAATACATCCATTACCGGTCAATGAGAAATTTTGTGCTTCATTTTTCTGATATTTCAAATCAAATATTACAAAATAAAATTCTGGTTGTTCTAAACGAATATGTTGATGAAATAAGAGGAGCAACCTTTGTAATTGAATCAGACTCTAGTTATTTTTTCGCTAAAAAATATTTGCGACCCCTTTCTGAATATTACCACGATAATGCACAATTCGTAAGAATCTTTCAGATAAATGCTGTGATAACTTACGGTTTAATGCTAGATATTTTGCTTTATTTATCCCGTCTTTTCTCAAAAATAGAGCCGATACCTTTGGTAACTTTAGGCTTTTTCTTCTATTATCTTTTTGTCAAGATATTTAAAGAACGAAAAGGTCGAGTTTATGGTTATTATTATTAATTCAAAGAGGGAAATGATAATTTTTGAATGATTTTGTCTTAGTAGCGGAAAACACTATAACACTTTTTAAGTATGGCAAAAAATCCATTTTATGTCTATGTCTTGAAAGATCCTCGATTTAAACCAGCGAAAGCATTTTATATTGGAAAAGGTACTGGAAATCGTATTTGGGAACATCACCAAAACATTGATGATTCCGCTAAAGGAAAATTGATTACTGCAATATTAAACGAAGGTTTTAAAGTGATTCACACGATTATTGCGGACGATTTAACGGAAGATCAAGCATTGAAAATCGAAGCTGAACTTATTTCTGCGTTTGGAATTATTAGTCAAGGGGGACTATTGACTAATAGAGTAAAACCTAATCCAGAAAACATATCAAAAAAAGTTAAAGCAAATATTCCTGATGGTTGTTATGAAAGAGCACAGATGGGGCTTGAATTAATAAAGTCTGCAATTGTAGAATTAGCGAAAGCAAATCCAGAAGGAATCAAAAATTCTGATGCCTCCAAATATCTTGGATTACAATCGGATTATGGCGGAGGTTCAAAAGATTATCTAAGTTACAGCGTCATCGGAATTTTAATGAAAGAGGGTTCGATTAAGCGAAAAAAAGATAGAAAGCATATTTCAATAAAAGATTAAGAAGGCTTTAGCTTTTGATTATCCATTATGTTTTCTGATTATCTCCCCGTTCAGCAAGTATAGAATTTTACAATAAGTTACTCCCAAGGATATTTTTAAAATGCACGACAAAATCTACCAAATCCCGGGGATAAACATTGAGTTCAATAATAAACTTTTCTATTATGAAAAATTACATATTTTTCTGTAATTTGATGTTTTTAGGAATTCATTCTTTTAGCCAGAATACTGGGCTCAAGTTTTGTCCTATAACGATTGATAGTAATCTCAGTAATCAGTTTTTTAACTTTTCGATGCATGCCCATCAAACCACAGGGGGCACAACTATTATATCTAACGAAGAAACAGGAAAATCTGATACTTTTTACAGCCCTATAAAAGAAACGGAATTGGAAGTCAATTGTAAAATCCTTGACCTTGGACGGCATCACCTCGGATTTGATAACTGCATTTCTTACTTCAAGAAGGATACATTGCTTATTCAGTTTCAGAGCAATTATTCCAATACCTCAGAAGTTTATTATTGGGACAAAATGATTTTGCATTTAATAAAAGATCAATTTTATGCAGAATATATTTGGTCGAGTAAAACGATAACTAAACTTGAAGTTCAAGGACAAATGCTCAAACTCAGATCACTTTCATACAGAAAAGGGGAAAGACTAATGGGCGTGTTGACCATTCAGTGTGACAATAAAGATCCAAATTCAACTTACAAATTATTTACATTTAGTGGGCCTTTCAATGTAGTTGTTGAATAGAGCAGGAAAGCCAAATCTTTCGAACCTTGTTGATGTCTTGTCTTGAAAATACCTTACATGTGGTCTCATCCCGAAGGTGGTTGACAGTTACCGGTGAGTTTATCAATTTTTGTCTTTCAAGGTACAAAGCAAAGGATTTTTGTTTTCATTTTTATAAATACGCAAACCTTAATGGATGAGCCGGCAACATTGACCGTCAAATGCTGGAGGGGATTGACGAGTAAGTTTATTTTTGTCAATTTCAAAGAATTCATTGTACACTAATTATTTATTATGGTCAAATACTTGCGGCGGACTATGGTTATTCAAATCGGCGCCTCATGGTCAAATTCTTGCTGCGCTTGGACGGAAGCAATGGGAATTGCTCTGCATAAATCGAGGCATGATGGAAAAAAAATATAATTTTGGTTGTTACACTGTCAATAAGATCAACTATGTTCTCACAACTAAGTTTTGATTCTTACTTAAACAATATTTTTTTCAATGTTTTTTCTGAAATATCAGATTTAAATATTAAAAATTTTATTAAAACTTTTGCCCCAGCTCTTATTAGGCCATTAGAAAGGCAAACTGAATGGACGATTTACCCAAAGAAACAATTTTCAACTATCCAATTTAATATTGCTCACTCCTATTTTTTCAAAAGTCACCCTTTTTTTGAAGCACCCATTGAAGAAGGAGAATTTAAAATCTACACATCTTTTGATAGATTTTTAAAAAATCAAAATAAAATGGATATAAAAAACATCGAAGTAATTATGAAATTTAACAAAAAAAAGGATGCAAATAAATGGTTCAACAAGATCAGAACTGATCTAAGTGAGTTAAGTGAAGAAAACATTTTTTATGAAGACAAATCAGGCAAATATTTTGTCAAGTGGGGAAAATCCTCGAGTTATAGAGTTCCTTCGCAATTAAAAGTTCAGTTGATAACCATAGATGGAAGAAACCCACTTTACCAATTAAAGCTCTTCGTTAACTAGAGTCAGAAGAGTAGAATGTCTAAATTAGTGCTGTCCTGAAATCGAGAAGGCTTCACCCACGAGGATTGTGATCGCGTGATTGAAGTTAATATTGAAAATAGTGAAATGCTAGATAATAATTAGGCACTGATTTACTAATAGCAAATCTTAGGCTTCAAATTTTTAAACAATATTTCAATCTTTTAGACTGGTAAAGGAGCGAAATGTATGGGGTCATCGAACTCCTTTGCAACGGAGTGGGTAAACTAAAAGTAACCCTATTCACATGCAACGCATAAGAATATATAAATGACGAAAAGCCAGGAAGTAGATTATTATTAATATCAGCTATCTGTATTAAAGGGAGCAGACATTATAGAGCGTAACCTCTTCCAAAAAATACATAATTTTGATACGATTTTGATTTGGGTAAATTTCTTCCATTTTTAGTTTCAATATAATCTCTTATTGATGGCAAATGTTTTCTATCTAAAAGGGGAGCTATTTTATACTC
>JAJPKJ010000058.1 GCA_021323755.1 Chitinophagales bacterium
AAGCACCGAAGAAAAAATAATTACTTTATCCCTTAAATAAAAAGGTCCTGTCAGTAACGACAGGACCTTTTATTTATGAATGATTTGATATATCAGATAGCCCGATCGCACATACATTCAAATCAACGCTTCATTTTTGCAATGATGTTTATTCTTTTTTAAATAAAGTAAGCGATTCAGCTTATCTCACCTTCAACATACAAGCTGATTATTTCTTCTTCATCAATACATTTATAAAATCCTTTCCACTGTTATTTTTAAAATGCTCCGTACATTTTACTGAGCCGTCACCCAGGATTTCAAAATCAAAAGTGTGCAGCATTCCTTCAGGAAGCCAAGGAGAAGCGAATTTATTATCACCAACATATTTGGTAACGCGTCCGAAAGGATCTAATTTTTTTCCAAACACAAGATTATACCACAACCTTTTTTCGTGCACAAAGAAAGTGCAGTTAATAGTGTCGTCATCGGGATTAACATAAAATCCTGCAAGTTTATCTAAAGAAGCCGGTTCAACATCAAGTTTTTCTGCAATACTAATATCATAGACAACTTTTTTCTTTCCATCTCCTCCCGTTTGCACTTCGAGTATTCTTTTTTTCGCATTGGGAGAATTGGAGTATGGATCTGAAATAAGATACGGATCACCAGTAAAATAAAGTTGTGTGATCAGTGGCATATACCCTTCAGCACTTATCATCAAATGAAAATGTGCCGGACGATATGGTCCTCCTCCATCATTATATGGCACAGGTAAAATGGTATTGAAAACATAATGACCCTCATTATCGGTAAATGTCGTACCACGGTAGCGGAACTCGTTGGATGATTTATCATAGAGTCCATCGCTCGCGCAATGCCATAATTCCACTTTCGCTTTCTTGTAAGGAGTCGTGCAATCATCGTGTCTGACAATGCCACTTAATTCAACAAGGGTGCCGGGCTCTCCGGGTATCACCAAATTATTCCGCACCGGAGCATCTGGGCGATAATAGGGTCCGATGATATCTGTTGTGGTTTCGCAATCACCAATATATTTTTCTCCGTCAAATCGAATAAATCCGGAAGCGCTTACAGCTACTGCCCCCAATGCGGTATTTTTAATAAAGGACCTGCGTTGCATACAAGTATGTTTAATAATGATGAAAAAATCCGGTAACGGTGAGGTACAGAAGAAGGTTATTCAGAAAAGAGTGTGTGCAATATACTCTTTTTGTAATTTTTAAGAAACAGGAAGTGCTGATTTCTAACGCTCGGCAAGAAATTGTTATCCTTCTTTCTCATTTTCTAATCTTGCCACTGTTTTCTTTGCTGCTTCGAGTTTTAGTTTCTTGTTTTTCATGATCACCTTGTGGGTTATCCAATGTTCGATCCGGTTGTGAATGGGTTCAAGAATTACAGCAATGAGCAAAAGGCAAAGTAACATCCAAAGCGGAGATTCATTGGTGATTTTTACGACATACGGATCTACCAAAATATAGAAGTATTCAAACACCACCAGCAATCCGAGAATGCCAAGAAATTTGAGCCATCTTTCATGCACGATCACACTGCGGCTCATCACAAAAAAGAGGCTGATCAAAATAATAAGCCCTGCCGTAATTCCGATTAACTCCAGATTGTTTTTTCGTGCATGTTCTTCCGCCATTTTGTTAGCCGCAATTTCCTGCTGTCGCATATTTTCATCAAAGCTTAGGTTTTCCATTTCTTTTGATTTCTCCTCGCTGAAGATAGAATCTCTTATCGCTACCATGCCTGACAAATAGGTATAAGCGCTGTCGATATTTATATGTTTATAGTACGCAGCTAAAAAATCAGTTGCATTCAGCTGCATTTGAGAAATATGATTTTCTTTTGCCACCTGCAAAGCTTCTTTAGCATAATACAAACAGGAATCATTCCTGCCACCCTCCTGAAATATTTTGGCCATCCCCAGCAAGCATTCGCCTACAGATGCATAATCCTTGAATTGCCTGATATATGGCAAACTCAATTTGTAATTATCCATGGCGATCGCTGGCTGGTGCATAGCAGCATAAATTTTCCCGAGAATATTAAGGGCGCTTCCCATATTAACAGTATCCTTCAATTTAACAGAAAGATCATATCCTCTTTCAGTATAGAATCTTGCCGAATCCAGCTGGTTTAATTTTTCATAAATGTCCCCGAGATTTTCAAAAGTAATGGCGATATAGTTGGTATCGAGTGCCAGGTCTTTTGTTTTTAATTCATAATAAAGAGCCTTATTGAAATCACGCTGAAAATAATAGCTTGCATCAATGTTCGTGAGTGCTATGTATAATAGTTGCGTATCATTAATCTTCTCCGCTTTTTTCAGTGCCCGCAAACTCAAGTCCAATGATTTTGCGTTGTTACCGGTCTGAGAAAAGACGGTTGCCATGACGAGAAGACAGGCAGCTTCGCCGCGGGGATACCCGATAGCATGCGCCAGCGAAAAACCTTGTTGAGCAATTTTAATAGCAGTATCCGGGTTTAGATAACTATATTCCTGGCAAAGATTTGCCATTATAATCGTGCGTGAGGTATCTTGCTTTGCCGATGATAGCAACCGGTTGAGACTATCGATTGCCGGCGTTTGGGCAAAAGAGATTTGCTCAATAAACAGTAAGAGCAATAAAAGAAGGATTTTTTTCATAAAAAAATTATGAAGTGAGTTGCATGAAATAAATGCGTTACCTGTTATTGAGATTTAACCCGAACTCCGGAGAATCTACTCTTGAATATTCGACAAAATTCAACTCTTCAATCTCCCCTCGATGTCCAAATCAAATTTCTTCGCAGTCTCTTGTGCGATTTCATAACCTGCGTCGGCATGCCGGATCACACCCATTCCGGGATCATTGCGTAATACCCGTTTTAATCTTAGCCCGGCATCATCGCTTCCATCAGCAACGATCACCATTCCGGCATGAATACTGTAGCCCATTCCTACTCCGCCACCATGGTGCAAACTCACCCAACTTGCTCCGCCGGCAGTATTAACCAATGCATTTAATATGGGCCAATCGGCAACAGCATCACTTCCATCAAGCATCGCTTCGGTTTCGCGATTAGGAGAAGCAACAGAACCGGTGTCGAGATGATCGCGACCGATCACAATGGGCGCTTTTACTTTTCCGGTCCTTACCAAATCATTAAAAGCAAGTCCTGCTTTTTCGCGCTCGCCTTGTCCGAGCCAGCAAATGCGTGCTGGCAATCCCTGAAATGCAATTTTTTGTTGTGCTAATTTTAGCCATCGCTGCAATGATGCATTCTGTGGAAACATATTGGCGATGACTTCATCAGTCACGCCAATATCATTTGGATCACCGCTCAAAGCTGCCCATCGAAACGGACCTTTGCCTTCGCAGAATAAGGGCCTAATATATGCGGGAACAAATCCGGGGAAATCAAACGGTGAATGTTGATTAGTGAATAATGAGTGGGTGCGTTCTGCATATTCTTTGGCCCTGGCGCGGATATTATTGCCGTAATCAAAAACGATGGAACCCTTATCCATTAATTGTAACATCAGGTCAACATGATGGAACATACTTCTGTAAGCATACTCGATATATTGCTGGGGATTTTCCTGGCGAAGAATTTTTGCCTGTTCGTAGCTGAGTTCATGGGGCCAATAACCGATCAGTGGATCGTGTGCTGATGTTTGGTCGGTGACTGTATCGGGAATAATATTTCTTTTGATCAATTTTTCCAATAATGTTACAGCATTGCACAGTACGCCAATACTTTTGGCTATACCTTGTGATTTGTATTTCACTGCCTTGTCTATCGCCTCATCAATATCTAAGAATTTTTCATCGAGATATTTTGTTTCTATGCGTTTATCAATGCGCCATAGTTCCACTTCTGCTATCAAGGCAACACCTTCATTCATCGTAATGGCAAGTGGTTGCGCGCCGCCCATGCCACCGAGTCCGGCAGTAACGTTGAGCGTACCTTTCAAAGAACCATTCGCAGATGGGATTGAGCTACTGGTGGAAGAAAAATGTTTATTGGCAAGCGCGGCATAAGTTTCATACGTTCCCTGCACAATTCCCTGCGAGCCAATGTAAATCCAGCTGCCCGCGGTCATTTGTCCATACATCATCAACCCTTTTTTTTCCAGTTCGTCGAAATGTTCCCAGGTTGCCCAATTCGGAACGAGTTGCGAATTTGATATCAGTACACGCGGAGCGTCTTTATGTGTTTTTAATATGCCAACGGGTTTCCCACTCTGTATCAATAAAGATTCATCGTTCTCTAAAATTTTTAATGCGGCAATGATATTGTCAAGCGCTTCAAAATTTCTTGCCGCTTTTCCACGACCTCCATAGACAATCAGCTCATCGGGGCGTTCTGCCACTTCCGGATCGAGGTTGTTCAGTAACATCCTCAATGCCGCTTCCTGGATCCAGCCTTTGCAACTGCGAGTGGTTCCCGTCGGTGTCTTGTATCTGATGGCATCGTATCGTTTATCAATTGTTGTACTCATAAATTGTTTTTTGTAACCAGCAATCTTGATTCGGATAAATGAAATGACTCGGTGTTCAAACCATTTTCATATTCTGAAATCTGCAAAATTTTCATTCAATTCAACATTTCTACCCATAGCAAATCCGTTCACTTTCTCCACAAAAGAAAAATCCTTGATGATGTTGGTGATGCTATTGATGTCATCAGCAAAAATTCTGTCTTCTTCTGCAAAACCAACGAACTCACGAACATGCTTATGCGCAAATTCGAGAATGGCGCTGCTCTTTAGCGGCCGCCTGAATTCAATAGCCTGGCATGCCGTCAATAATTCTATCGCTAAAATATATTCCAGATTATCCAGCACGCGATTCACTTTTCTTCCGCTGATGCTGCCCATGCTCACATGATCTTCCTGTCCGAGCGAAGTTGGAATACTGTCCGCACTTGAAGGGAAACATAATGTCTTGTTCTCGCTCACCAAGGCAGCTGTCGTGTATTGCGGGATCATAAAGCCACTGTTCAGCCCTACATTATTCATTAATAATAATGGTAAACCCCATTTACCCTCTAATAATAAATAACAACGACGATCAGAAATATTACCAATTTCCGCAGATGCAAAACAGGCATAATCCAAAACCAGCGCCAATGGCTGTCCGTGGAAATTGCCGCCGCTGATTGTATCATTCTCTCCTAAAATGATGGGATTATCAGTTACAGCGTTCAATTCAATTTCAGTCAGTTCTTTTAAATGAAGCCAGGCATTCCGGCTTGCGCCATGTACCTGCGGCATGCAACGCAGAGAATAAGGATCCTGCACTCTCCCACAATCAATATGGCTCTGCATGATGTCACTATCAGTGAGCAATAACCGTAAACGCTGCGCGACCAATTTGTTCCCCGCAAAAGGCCGAAGATCATGCAAACGTTCATCGAAGGGTGCTTTGGTGCCTGTCAGCGATTCAAGGCTCATGGCCCCGATAATATCTGCGGCTTCCAAACAATTATGCATCCGCTGAACCGCCTTGACAGCAAACGATAAAATGAATTGAGTGCCATTTATTAATGCAAGTCCTTCTTTGGGGCCAAGTTGTATCGCAGATAACTCGAATCGTTCAAGCAGCTCGTGGGTCTTATATTTTTGTCCCTTATAGAAAACTTCACCCAATCCGATCAATGGCAAAAATAAATGCGCAAGTGGCGCCAGATCGCCAGATGCACCAACAGAACCTTTTTCAGGAACAACGGGAATGACATCATTTTCAATATGCCACAAAATTCTATGCAGGGTTTTTATTTGTACACCTGAAAATCCTTGCGCTAAGGCATGCACTTTTGTGATGAGCATGATCTTCGCCACCTGGATCGGGATCGGATCGCCAACACCAACGCTGTGACTTTGTAAGATTTTGTGCTGAAGCGTAATGGTATCTTCTTCCGAAATTTTTGTGTTGGCAAGAATTCCAAATCCGGTGTTTACTCCATATACTGTAGTGTTGTGTTCAACAATATTCTGAACGTGTTGCTGACTAGAATTTATTTTTTGAATTGCCTGGGCAGATAGAATTCCTTTGGCAGAACCATTTGCTAATGCAATCGTTTTTGCGACGGTTAGTTGGTCAATACCGTAATTGAAAGTTGGATTCATAATTTAAGCATCAAAAATAAGTCGATTAGTTGAAAAGTAGCTAAGATGAGATCGTAAGCCCTTCGCTGAATACAAAGCATTGCTTCATTCACTGCGGTGACGTTTATTTTTTATGGGCGATGAAGCCATTTATCAATTGTCCAATTCAACGCTTCAATCATTCAACTTATCAGCCATTCATATATACTGATTAATCATATTCTCCAGCCACTCTTGTTTACCGCTGACCTGTTTTGGTTCTCCATGAGCGATGGCAAACGTGCGCAGATCTTCAAGAGATAGGTTCCCATTTTCAAAATCTTTTCCTTCCCCACTGTTAAATGAAGCATATCGTTGTTCGCGGAATTGTTTGTAAGAAGATTTTTGCAAAACATGATCAGCAATAATAAATGCACGGGCGAATGCATCCATGCCGCCAATATGCGCCAAAAAAATATCTTCAAGATCGGTTGAATTTCTCCTCGTTTTTGCATCGAAGTTTACGCCGCCGCCTCCAAATCCGCCGGCTTCAAGAATGATCAATGCAGACTCAATCAATTCATTTAGGTTGATCGGAAACTGATCAGTGTCCCATCCATTCTGATAATCGCCCCGGTTTGCATCGATGCTGCCGAGCATATTTGCATCTGCAGCAACCTGCAGTTCATGCTGAAATGTGTGACCGGCAAGCGTCGCATGATTCACTTCAATATTCAATTTAAAATCCTTTTCCAATCCGTAATGACGAAGGAAACCGATCACCGTTGCAGCATCGTAATCATATTGATGTTTTGTTGGCTCGCAGGGTTTTGGCTCGATAAAAAATGTTCCTTTAAATCCATGCTTGCGCGCGTAATCACGAGCGATCGATAAGAACCTTGCGAGATGATCTAGTTCGCGTTTCATATTGGTATTAAGCAAACTCATGTAACCTTCTCTCCCGCCCCAAAAAACATAATTCTCTCCCCCAAGTTCAATGGTTGCATCCATTGCATTTTTGATTTGCGTTCCGGCATAAGCCACTGCAGCAAAATCAGGATTGGTAGAAGCGCCATTCATGTAACGCGGATTTGAAAAGACATTTGCGGTCCCCCACAACAGCCTTACCCCGCTCGCCGATTGTTTTTGTCTTGCATATTCGACAATCGTCTGTAACCGCAATTCATATTCACCAATAGAATTGCCTTCATCGATCAGGTCAATATCGTGAAAACAATAATATGGAGCGCCAAGCTTGGTGATAAGTTCGAAAGCCGCATCCATCTTATCCTTGGCGCGTTGAACAGGATCCCCGGATTGATTCCATTCAAAATTTTTTGTTCCGGGACCGAAAGGGTCTCCGCCTGTATTACAGAAGGTATGCCAGTAACAAACGGCAAACCGCAGATATTCTTTCAAGGTTTTCCCCGCAACGATTTTATTTTCATCGTACCATTTGTAAGCAAGTGGATTATTGGATTGAACGCCTTCAAATTTTATTTGTCCAATGCCCTTAAAAAATTCTTTGTCGCCTGTAACGATGGTCATAGTGTATATTTTTATTAGTACAAATTAGGTATTTTCAATACTCGATTTTTATAACAATGATAATAATTCCTTCTTCCAACCCTGATAAATGTCCCCCGTTTGCTGAAGTGATTTTGTTTCCGGTTCAATTTTTTTCACCATTTCCATTCCTCTGAAACTTTCAGCAAAATTTTTATAGTACCCTGAACCAACCCCCGCTGCGCGAGCTGCACCGACCGCACCATCGGTGCTATACAATTCGATCGAACAATTTGAAACATTTGAAAAGGTTTGGGCAAACACTTCACTCAAAAACATATTTGCGTAACCTGCCCGAATTGTCTTTAATTCCATTTTCATTTCTTTCATTATTTCCATTCCATAATTCAGTGCAAAAACAATTCCCTCCTGCGCTGCACGCGCAACATGGGTACGATCATGTGTGTTGAATTGCAAACCTTTCAAATTTGCGCCAGGGTTCTTATTCTCTAAAATTCTTTCCGCGCCATTTCCAAAAGGGAAGAATTGTAACCCTTCGGCGCCCATTTTACTTTTGGCAGCTAAATTATTTATTTGATCATATGACAGACCGACAAAGACGTTTTTGCGCAGCCAGCTATTGAGAATCCCGGTTCCATTCACACACAATAGTATTCCATAACGTTTATCGATGTCCGTATTGTTGACATGAACAAATGGATTCACTCTTGATCTTCTGTCGTACTCGACACGATCCGTTACGCCATAAACCACTCCTGAAGTGCCTGCCGTTGCGGCAATTTCCCCGGGTTGCAGGACATTCAATGAGTAGGCATTATTGGGTTGATCGCCGGCGCGATAACAAACGGGAGTACCTTTTGCGATTCCTAAAATCACACTTGCTTCATTATTTATTCTTGCCTGTTCACCAAAAGTGGGAACAACTGAGGATAAAAGATCTTCATCAATTTGGTAATAATCCAATAATTCCTTTGCAATGGAATTGCTCTGATAATTCCAAAAGATGCCTTCCGACAATCCTGAAATTGTTGTAGCCGGTTGGCCGGTTAATTTTAGCGCAATATAATCTCCCGGCAACATTATCTTAAAGATCTGCTCATAAATTTCCGGCTCATTTTCTTTTACCCATTTTAATTTTGATGCCGTAAAATTTCCGGGAGAGTTAAGAAAATGCTGAAGACAAAATTCTTCTCCCAAAGCACTAAAAGCCTTTTCTCCAAATTCGACTCCGCGACTATCACACCATATTATTGATGGTCGCAATGTTTTTAAATTTCGATCAACACAAACCAACCCATGCATTTGGTAAGAAATGCCAATGGCCATTATATCGTTTGGCTTATACGACACCTGTTGTTGCAATTGTCTTGTTGCATTAATCAATTCACTCCACCATTTTTCAGGGTGCTGTTCGGCAAAACCCGGTTTAACTGAAATGATCTCCATTTCATGGGAAGGAGAAAATGCTGAGGCAATTATTTTTCCTGAATCCGCTTGCAGCAATGCAGCTTTTATTGAAGATGAGCCAATATCGTATCCTAATAAATATTTCATCGCAGTTTAAGCAGTAGGCAATTTAGTAAATCTATTCATTAACCATATTTATTACTTTATGAAAAACAAACTTGCTATTTTTAAGGCAATAAAAGAAACAATATGTATGAAAATAAACGTCAGCCTTTAGCTCCAAAAAGAATTTTTTACCGCCGGATGGCAAGAAATGCTATAATCGGGTTCTTCATCATTTTTATTTGCCTCATGATCGGCGTAATTGGTTATCATTATACCGCAAAAATTGAATGGCTGGATTCATTGCATAACGCCTCGATGATTTTAAGCGGCATGGGACCCGTTGTGGATATTAAGACGGATATCGGTAAATGGTTCTCTTCTTTTTATGCCCTATTTAGCGGAGTTGTTTTTATTACTAACATAGGAGTTATTCTTGCGCCAGCAGTGCATCGTTTTTTTCATCGCCTGCACGTGGAAGCAAAACAATAGAGGTGATCGGCAAAAGGACATGACGAATGTTGTACCCATCATTACCAGGAAATTGTTCGCACCATCAACATACTTATTCTTTTTTCACCAGAACAATTTTTGAGCGGTCGGATTTGTATATTTTATCGTAGTAGTTGACCAGATCCGTATAATCTGCTGCGGGGAACTCGCCGCTATATTGTTCCCGGTAGCGATAATATAGAATTTTATCAGCAGTGATTTTCACCGAACAAAAATACTTCCCAAATTTACTTTCAATTTTTGTGTCGGCAGGAAATGCTTCGGGTTGATAACCTGAAGGCACTTTTATTTCCACAGTATCCACGTCTTTATATTCTGACCGGAGTTCAATGGGATACTTTCTTTCTTCTTCGGTTTTTAATTTTGTTTCGGAGCGATTTAATATGTTCGGATTGATAAATAATCTTTTTCCACTTACCTGCGCATAGTTATTGGCTGTCAGTTCGATTGATTCATCAATAGATGGCGGAATGTTATTCTTCTGTTCTTTATAGTCAAACTTCGTCACATCGTAAGTGGGAAGATCGATTTCTGATTTTAATTTTTTAAGTAACTCATCCTTGGATCTGTATTCCAGGTCCATTTCCAGTTCATCTTGTTGTTCGGCTTTATAATTTGTATTTATAAAAGCAGATAGGTTTCCATCACCATTTAATGTGGCAGAAATTCTCCGGATTTGTAAATTATCGTTAACACCATATTTCGGAGTGTGCACCAATGTACCTCCACTTTGATCAACCAATAACCCCCAGCGATCTGCAGTAAAGCTGCTCAGATAACCTGCCGGCAACTCATGATCTGTACACTCCAGCCAAACCGTATCTTTCAAGAGCGGCACACAACAAATAACATGATTGAATTGTGATTCTGAGAAATCGCTCACAATTTGTTGCGCATTTTTGCCTGCACGAATGATCACATATTTACCATCAATGCCAGCCTCTTTTAATAGTGCAACCATAAAATTGGAAAGCGCTTTGCAATCGCCATATTTTTTTGTAGAGACATAGGTCGCATCAAAAGGTTGCCAGCCGCCAATACCAAATTGAATGCTTACGTAGCGCGTATTTTTTTGAAGATAATTATACAGTGCAGCGATCTTCTCTTTTTGGGTTTTTAGGTTATCCGTTAATTCATGCACTTCTTTTTTTACGTTATCGGGCAATGCATCTCTTGATTTGGTAAGCTGATAAAAAAAAGCGCCGAAGTTTTTCCAGGTGGACATATTCCCGGCATATCCTTCTGCCTCAAAATCAGAAGGCGCGATCAACACGTGAGGCGTCAAGGTTACAAAAGAAGGCGCCAGTGATTCAGTCAGTTTTGCGGGGAGATTACTTATTTGCCAGGTGTAAGTTCTCTTATCTCCATTTTCAGTGATGACCGGCGGTTGAGAAAAATTAAATTCTTTATAGCGGATCATATAATTTTTTGGAGCGATGATCACGTATTTGCTTTGTTGCACTGCCATACGATGCGCATTTTGCGGGATCCAGTCTTCAAAATTTCTGATCCCATTTATTTCGTCTTCTTCTTCATATTGCACGGTATATGGATAGACCCTGTAATAGAATCGATTTATCTTATATCGTGCATCCGTTATTAGATTTTCGTCGCCGGTCCCGCTAAAATCCTGCATGTCTTTCTTTTTGACATGTTTTATTTCTTTTCCATTCTGATCATATAATGTTCCGGAAACTGAATTCACTGAAACGAACTTGTCATAATAAGCAATATAGTCTCCATGTTCGTTTCCGTCTTCATTGAGAACAGTATACGCGATACGCGTATTTATTAAAGCTTTTGCCGGCGATTTTATTTCAATGGTGATTTCTTCATTTCGTTTTACAACATCAGCATTCTTTTTTAATGAATCCGGAATTGATGCAACACTGTAAGTTTGTGCAGACAGTGCAAGCGGAAGGCTTACCACTATGAATCCGATAAAATTTTTCATAGCATTATTTTTTCTTTTTAAAAACGATTTGTTCATTTTCTAATTTGATAGCCCTTGCAAAAAAATCGCGAAGGTTGGGATATTCTGCAGGCTCAAATGTTGCCTTATTCAGTTTCATGCGCCACCGTAATTGAATATTCGAATCACTTTTCCCTATCATGTACTCAAAAAACCCGTCCTTATCATTCAAGGTGATTTTTTCAGATTTTGGCATCTCATCAACGATATAACCCGAAGGAATTTCCATATCCAATATATACACCTCGTCTGACGTGTAAGGCATTTCTACAGGGTATCTCCGTTCACTGGACTTTAAAGGATTCTCTTTATATCTCTCGCCAATGATCGGGCTGAAATAAATGATATCCGAGTTGGTGGCATTTTTGAATGCAAAGTCATAATGAAGCGTAACCGGATCGTCCAATTGTGTTAATGAATCAATACCTATATTCTGAATATCGATCTCATTTTCAAAAGAGTTTTTCACGTCTTTTATAAAATCATCCTGTTTTTTTTCAGAAACTTTTTTTCGAATGGTATTGGATTGATAAAATCCATACTGACATTGGAAACTTCCGGAAATATCATGTGGTGATTTGTCGTCATTTACAATAAATACAGATGTCATTTTCTTTTCTGCAAGAGAGTCAGCAACCAGATAAACCGGCGTTGTGTTGCCTTTTTGAATAATTCTCAATTCGCCATTATAACAATACTCCGGCAAATGATTGAAACTTAAAAATTTTTCGCTCGCATCCAAAAAATAAACCTTCGAATCTATGGAGGCGGCGCAGACAACATAATTGAACTTGCTGATTACCGGGTAAACCATGTTGGCGAACCCGTGATTGCGGGTACTTAAAATTACCGGGTCAGATTGTATTTCTTCATGGTTAAGCATTGCAGCCAGTAATAGATTTATTTCAGCAACATTACCGCTTCTGTTTTCAAAAATTGTTTTTAAGGAGGTCGTAAGTCCATTCCCCTGCTGCAGGGTACATTTAAAATTGTCCCTGACAAATGAATAGATTTTTTTTGCTTTTTCTAATTTCGAATCCGAACGCTGAACAATTTTTTGCAGGTCTTCGTCCAGCCACCTGTTATTTTTATTTAGATCGGCTCCAAAACTTTCGAAGCCCATTAATGATTCTGAAAGCTTTGGCCAACCCGGCAGTACATCCTGTGTTATATTGGTGCTGAGATTGGTAACATACGATAACTGAAATTCCACTTTGGCTACATAGTTGTCGATCGTCGTGGTAAAATTTTCCCGTTTTAATGGATCAACGTCTTTCATGACCCAGTGATGTTTTTGCACAACAAATCCAAACTCATTTTCGTAAGTTTCATCATCAATATAAAAAGGATTATACCCCTGTTTCAGGGTCAGATAATTGTAAGCCTTAGGAATAGACACCGAATACTCGCTCCACATGCACGGATATTCTTCCTGAAATTGCCATGGATAAAGCTGAAGAAGGACCCCCGATTCAATGGCGAAAGAAAATTCAATAATAGATCCTTCTTTGACGTCGGGGAATGTGAATTTTTTTAATAGAATATCTTTTGTATAATTTTCGGTAAAGATCGATTTCCCGTCCAGTTTGGTGGTTATTATCTTGCCATTTTCCAAATTGTAGGTATTGGCTTTTATATCATAAACATGTTGCCCCCCTGTTCCCTTGTCATTGTAGGGTATCGTTATATTGGCTGCATTGAAGCCAGCTTTGTTTAAGATTCTGATCCGTTTATAATGTGTAAAATGGACTTTGAACTGAAGACCTACGGATTCAAAGTGGCACTCGCCAATATCTGAAATGACAATCGCCGCAGTGCTTGTATCTACTTTAGAAGTGGAAAGATTAAAATCAGCAATACTGATCTTGCCAAATTTGGCGTCGGGCTTTTCCTGTGCGCATAGGCAGGTGCCCAAAAAAATCAATAGGCTTAAAAGCGTGGTTGATTTAAACATGGATTTTCTTTTTGTTCAGTGGTTTTTAATTCACACAATAAGGCAAAGCCCAATGCTTACTTTTTCTTTTTGAATACAATTTGCTCACTTTGTTTTTTTACGATGTCAGCAAAAAAATTGCGAAGCGTATTATAATCATCAGGATTAAAATTTGCTTTATTTAATTTAATGCGTGAGCGCAATTGAACATTTGTCTCATTTTTTACAATTAAATATTCAAAATAGCCATCGTTACCATTTAACAGGACTTTTGCCGATTTTGGTAGTTCATCAACAATGTATCCGTTGGGGATTTCCATATTAAACACATAAGTTTCATCCATGATGTAAGGCATTTCAACGGGATATTTTCTTTCTGCAGATTTAAATGGATTTTCTTTTAATCCTTCAGACATCATTGGATTAAAATATAAAATGTCCTCATCGGCAGCTATTTTAAAATCAAAATCGTAACTTATTTTTGCGGGCATTTCAAATTGCGTGAGCGAATCGATGCTGGTGTTGACAATATTATAATCGGGATTATATGATTTGATATTTTTAAAATAATCGTCTTCAGATTTTTTTGAAATTTTCTCTCGCAAATTGTAAGATTCGATATTTCCGAATGTGGATCCATATGATCCGCTTAGGAATCCCCCGCCTTTTTCATCATTAATGATCATTACACTGGTAATCTTTGATTCTTTAAGCGAGTCCGGGCTTAAATTTATTATATAAGGGTGCTCAGCATTTATCATTCTTGCTCCGCCGTTGTAGCACTCATCATTAAGTTTGTTAAAACCCAATTTCGGCCAACTTGCGTCGAGCAGGTAATTTTTATTATTATCTTTCGCCGTACATATTACGTAATTGAATTTATACATCAGCGGATACATATCATTAGTATAACCGTGATCGCGGGTACTGAGAAGGACCGGATCTGCCTCAATATTTTCATGGCGAAGCATGGCTACGAGCAATAAATTTATTTCCGCAATATTTCCACTTTTGGCTTTAAAGACATTTTTTAGAGAGGTCTTCGTATAAATGCCCCAATGATCGGTACAGGTAAAATGATCTCGGATATAGGTGTATATTTTTTGCATTTTTTCCAGTGATGATGCAGAACCGGCAGTTATGGAATTTATTTCGCTATTCATCCACCCATTATCATTATTTAGCGCTGCTCCGAAATCCTCATCCTTCATCAGTTTTTCACTGGCTTTAAAATAATTGCCCAGGACGTCACGGCGCTCACTGGTTTCTGTGAATTGAATATAATGTAACTGAAATTGAATACGGGAAACGTAATTTTTCAGGGTAGTGACAAAACTTTCATCATTCAATACGGGTACGTCTTTCATTACCCAACGCCGGTCGGTGGCGGTGCTGTTTATGTGGTACACATCATCACTTTCTGTTCCTCCGGATTCGCGCACCGTATAGTTAGCCGCTACGTCTTTGGATGCGTCAATAAAAAAATGCTGATCACCCTGCGTCAGAAAGATATAATGAAAGAATTGGGGCACCACCACTTCATATTCACTCCATAAACAGGGATATTCCCCCTGAAAATTCCATGACCGCAAAGCATTATAATAATCGGATTTGATCGTGTAGGCAATATCCACTATCGAGCCTTCTTTCACGCCAGGCATCGTAAATTTTTTATCCGAATAATTCTTGTCTACTTTATCGGTAAATACCGACTTGTCGTCCAGCTTCGTTTCCACTATATTACCATTCTCAAGATTGAAAGTAGACCCTTTTACTTCTGCGAGCTTCTCTCCGTTTTGCCCATCATTATAAAGCGAAATTTCTTCGGAAGCGGCATCAAACCCTCTTTTACTAAGAATTTTAATCCTTTTAAATCTTTTAAAAACAAGCGTAAAATCTCCTTTCGAGTTTCCTTCAAATGACGTATTGCCGATATCAGCAATGATCACCGCAGCAGCGCCGGAATCAATTTTATTTTTGGAGAGATCAAAATCAGCTGCCGTAATTTTGCCAAACTTGATATTTAGCTTTTCTTGCGCAGAGAGATAACTTTGTAATAATAAAATGCAAGCAAGTATGCAGGCAATCTTTTTGGGACTCATAGGTTATTTTGTGGTTAGGGTTAAAATGAGAAATTAAAATAAGAAAAAAAATTGTAATTACAATGGGTCAACACCAAAATTCATGTCGCTGAATTTAAAAAATCATACCGCAACAATAAAAAACCTTGCACAAACATTGGGATTTGATTATTGCGGAATCGCGCCAGCTCAGGTTCTCAATGAAGATGCACGCCGGTTGGAGTTTTGGCTATCTAAGGGTTTCCATGGAGGGATGAAATATATGGAGAATTATTTTGATTTAAGAGTTGATCCAACCAAACTTGTTCCCGGTGCGAAATCTGTAATCACTTTACTATTGAACTATTTTCCTTCTCAACATCAACAGGAAGATTCTCCCAAAATATCGAAATATGCTTTTGGGAAAGATTATCACGAAGTGATCAAAGAAAAATTGAACGGGCTCATCCAGTTGATCAAATCAACTATAGGAGAAATTCATGGTCGGGGGTTTGTTGACAGCGCCCCCGTGCTAGAAAGAACCTGGGCACAAAAAAGCGGATTGGGCTGGATCGGCAAGAATGGAAATCTGATCAATAAAAAATCGGGCTCTTACTTTTTTATTGCCACATTGATCGTTGATCTGAAATTAGATTACGATGATCCATTTGTGAAAGATTACTGCGGAACATGTACAAAATGCATTGATGCCTGTCCAACAAATGCAATTCTTGATGAAAAGATCATCGATGGAAGTAAATGCATTTCTTATTTCACCATTGAATTGAAAGATGCGTTGATTCCCGATGATATGAAAAACAAATTCGACAACTGGATGTTTGGCTGTGATGTTTGCCAGGATGTTTGTCCGTGGAATCGTTTTTCCAGCCCAACAAATGAAATTGAATTCACCCCAATACCAGAAGTCCTGAATTTTTCTGCAAACGATTGGGAAGAGTTAACAGAGGAGAGTTTCAAAAAGATCTTTCAAAACTCTCCATTGAAAAGAGCAAAGTTTAATGGTATAAAAAGAAATTTAAAATTTATCGGCCGCATCTAAAATCCAAAACCCGCTTTGATAACAAATCGATTCAAATGATAACTGATTTTTGAATCTTTGACCGGCATCGCTTCAGCCCCATAACCAATATAGGTGTAATTGCTACCAAATTCTGTCAATGTTTTATAACTGTATCCAAGACTGAATGATAAATTATTAACCGGGCTTAGTCTGAAAGTGTACCCTGCCCCTGCCTGGGCATAAAATCCGTTTTTCAGTTTATCATTGACCGGAAATTGTTTGGTTTCTTTATCCGTTCTCCATCCAAAATCTATTCCCGCATCTCCAAATAGAAAAAATCTATTGACTGTTTTACCAAATTCCTTTCTTATGTGAGCAAATAAGGGAACAGTCCTTATCCGGTAAAAATCAAGTCCAAGACCAACTCCTGCAAACCAGCTCTTGTATTTTAAGCCATTAATGGTTTCAAGCTGAAAGGCAGATCCCGCCTCCCCTTCGATCAATCCGACATTATTAATAGAGTAAAGGTTTGCGATTGCATTTTGTTTTTGTTGTTGCGCAAAACAATTCATTGAACAAACAATTATTATTGTCGCACACAAAATTTTTTTCGCTGTCATGATAATAAAGATTTAAAGTTTGCCTATTAAATGGATATTGCTGATGTCTGAATAATCATATTCATACAATCCATTTTTTGCCAATACAATCGCCAACCCGTTCATTGCAATTACATCATACACTTCCGCATCTTTCAAATCAGCGATCATCTGCAAATTGTTTACATCATTTGCATTAAACACTTTCAGTCCATCTTTTCCGTCGCATACAAATAAATTATTGCTGTCTTTTGACAAGCCGATGGGATGGGTAAGTTGATATGATTGCACCAAAAATGAATTGTTCAGGTCCTGGATGTTCACAACCTGCAATTCATTATTGAATCCAAGACAAGCGCTCGAATCATTGATGGTTACATACGCATAGTTATTATCGGCGATCACGGGGTCACAGCCACGCATATGCGTAAACTCACCATTCAAAACGGGATTACCGGGCGAAGCCTGTATGTCATACATGTAGACACCGTTGTTGGTTCCCACAAATAATTTGTCTTTGAAGGGATAAATAGTTTCTACATGGTAGTCAACCATCACCTGATTTGAATAAGATGGTTGAAAAGGATTAGCGATACTATAAGTATTTAAATTACTATAATCAACGGTGTACAGATAATCATTAATAATTGTAAATCGCGATAAAGAGCCATTTGTTCCTGTTACAACACCGCTGCTCACCGTAGAAGAATATGCAGTGGGTACGGCAGCCAGCGTATAACAGTTGGGACATCCGCTGAAAACAACCGGATAAACCCTTCCACTATTATTCGGAGAGTAATCAACTGTCGTATCACGCGTAGACCAGCCCACAATCGCGTTGATGGAATCGGGGTCTGTTGAACTACCATAAAAATAGATGCTGTTATAGGGAAAAACATTTGCGTCAAAATTTTTGGTGATCACCTTTGTCGGGTCGCTGATGTCAAATGATACCAAATCGCTGTAAGCATCGGCGTACATTGCATTTCCGCGGATCGCAAAATCCTGGTTACCGGGAATATTTATAAAAGAGATATTTTTTGGGTTTGACGGATCGCTATTATCAATGATATGAATTCCCACTCCTGTTTCACTCATAAAAATATATTTCCCGAATACACCGATCTTTCCCGGAGTGGATATGGAAATTGCGGGAGTACTCTTGATCGATTCTCTGAATTTGGTGAGCGGTTCATAAATCGGCGTGCTAATTTGGTAGGTATACCTGATCTTATCTTTCATGCAACCGGTGAAGGCGATAATGAGGGTGAGCAAAACCATCACAGAGCAATTGGTTGAAAGCAGTCTTTTCATAAAATGAATAATTTTAAACGCTGACTGTCAAACAAAAGCTATCGTTGCATCCACGAATTATTTTTTTTGTGGAATGAAGCTGAATTTTAATCCGGCATAAAAAATATGTTGCTTCGTATTGGCCTGATTATTTAAAACATTTGTTGCTCCATATTGAACTTCAGGTCCGATTAGAAAAAGATTTTTCTTCTGGTAAAAACCAACCGAAAAGCCGGTAATGGCATTGAGCTGCATCTTATTGAACAGTGAATTATTATTATAATAAACTCCTGAAATTTTATCATATTGAAGTGCATCGGCGCTGAGGAGATATGAAATGGAAAATCCTGCCTGCCAGTTTATCAGTAATTTTTTGCTGCTATTTAATTGCAGCTTCAGTAATAAAGGCAACTCAATAAAATGATAGTGATTGACATAGGTTCTTGATGAACCACTGGTATAGTAAGAACCCTGCGCTACACTTACCGGAGTTATGCTTCCAATAGTATAATTGTTGGAGGAGTAAACATATGCTACCGTGTCACCAGGTTTACCTGTGGTGATACTGGTTGAATAATAATGGTAATTCAATCCTGCAGATACTGAAACAGTTGAGGATAAAGATCTCTTAAAAAAAACACCCGCATAATAGGAAAGGCCCGATCGCATGGATGATGGAGTATGAATGGTAACTGGATTTCCAGTCGCAGAGGCGGGAACATTGGCATAATAGGTACTTCCTAAAGTATTATTAATACCGGAACTCCCAAAACCCGCCGTGAATCCAACTTTGATTGATTTTGAATTTTGAGAAACCGGATCATTGAATGCTGATTTCATGGCAACAACTGAATCCGTAGTCTTTTTTTCTGATTTAACTTCCTGATCATTTTTTTTGTTGAAAGAATCAGTTGCGTTTATAGTTTGTTGGGATCTGCTTTGGGGTTTCCCAATTTCTTCATCATTATTTTTCTCGATCGATTTGTCATGATCATTGTTATTCACAATATCATTGGCGTTCTTCTCTTTGATATCTTTATCCTTACTGGAAACTGAATTAAGATAAAGGGATCCATCGGCATTACTGCTTTTTGGTTTCCCATTTTTAGTTCTTTGGTGCAGAGATCTGCCTTGGACTAACCCTGATTTTATTTCTGCATTAGCATCTATGGCAACTTTACCCGCCCGATCTGTTATGCTATTTGTTATGGTCTTCCTCTTTTTTAAATCTTCTTTAGGAGCTTCTGTTGACCTATTTATTGCAGTATGATCACTATTTTTCTTTGGAGGAACTGCAGCAGCTTTCTCTGTTATATCTTTCTTGCTGATATTTTCTGTGCCGCTTGCTGCTTTTTCATTTTTGACATTTAAATTTTCTTGCTCAGCAATCTTGGTAGCCTTCGAAATATTTTTATCTCTGTTGAGAAATACCCAGTAACCGGCTCCCAGCAATAAGCCGCTCAATAAAAAGATCCACAGCATGGGCAGTCTGCGTTTCTTTTCCTTTTTCATTTCGTCCTCCACTTTTTTCCACACCTCGGCTGAAGGACTAAATTGTAGTTCCTCCATCTTGCGCTGCACATGCTTTTCAAATTCAGGGTCGTGCATAAAATTCTGTTTTATTATCCAACGAGTTTTTTTTTATCCAACTGATCAGCAATGCTCTCGCCCGGGCATATTGTGACCTTGAGGTTCCTTCATTGATGCCCAATATTTTCCCTATTTCTACGTGACTATATCCTTCCACCGCATGTAAATTGAAAATGGTTTGATAACCCGAAGGCAATTGGCGTATTAAATCGGCAAGTTCTTTTGCATTAAGCTTCAATTGCGGATCATCATCAGAAACCGGGTGTAAGCCACTATCGGCAAATGAAAGATCATATTGATACCGGCTCTGACTTTTTAAGTAATTGATTGCGGTGTTTACCATAATGCGCCTTATCCAGGCACCCAACTCTCCTTCTCCTTTATATTGATTCAAGTTCTTGAACACTTTGATAAAACCTTCCTGCAACACATCTTCGGCATCGGTCATGGACTTCGTGTAACGATAACAAACACCAAGCATCGGATTGGCAAAAAAATCATAGAGCTCCCGCTGGGCGGCAGCTTTGCCCTTTAAACAATCTTTCACCAATTGATTTTGATCCATGTTCCGTTATGCTGACAATGCCAATATACAAATCGTTGCATCATTATTAAAGATGTCTGCCATTAATTTCCCCATTTATCTGGACCCTTTCAATAATGCTACCAACCATGCCTGTTCGCATATTTCTGCTAAGGCAAGGCGACCAGCTAATGGGTTTTATCGACATTTTCCTATTTTCACACTCTCATTATGTCTTCATCATTATCAGATCGCGACCAGCAAGTAATCTGGCATCCCTATACGCAACACAAAAACATGCTACCGCCGATTCCCATAACAAAAGGCGAGGGCACATTATTGTTCGATGAAAACAACAACAGCTATATTGATGCGATCAGTAGCTGGTGGGTAAATGTTCACGGTCATGCACATCCCTATATTGCCCAAAAAATATATGAGCAGGCGAAAAAATTAGAGCATGTTATCTTCACCGGATTTACGCATGAACCGGCGGTAAGTCTGGCTGAAAGATTATTGAAGATCTTACCTGGCAATTTCTCAAGAATATTCTATTCGGATAATGGTTCCACAGCAGTTGAAGTGGCCATTAAAATGGCTATTCAATTCTGGAGTCAGCAGGCGGATGCCGGAGACCAGAAATCAGCAAACGATAATCATCATGTAAAATACCGTCATCGGATCCTGGCTTTCCGCAACTCCTATCACGGCGACACCTTTGGCGCAATGAGTGTGAGCGAACGTGGTGTTTTTACTTTGCCATTTCATGATCATTTATTTGAGGTGATCTTTATTGACACCCCGACTAAAGCAAATTTCGGGCATATAAAATCAGTCATTGATCTTTATGCAAATGAAATTGCCTGTTTTATCTATGAACCCTTATTGCAGGCTGCCGGTGGAATGTTGATGCATGAGGCAGAAATGCTGGATGAACTATTGACAGAAATAAAATCAAAAAATATTATTTGCATTGCCGATGAAGTGATGACCGGTTTTTATAGGACGGGAAAATTTTTTGCCAGCGAATATTTACAAAACAAAGCCGATATTATCTGTTTGAGCAAAGGATTAACAGGCGGAACAATGGCTCTCGGCGTTACAGCAGCTTCACAAAAAATATTTGATGCTTTTTTAAGTGATGACAGAACCAAAACCTTTTTTCACGGGCATTCATTCACCGCAAACCCAATTGCCTGCGCTTCCGCGCTTGCGAGTCTTGATCTGATAGAAAAAGAAGATTGCGTCTTACGCATAAATAACATGGTAAAGAAAAATAAAGAATTTATTGCAGGATTTGCCATCCACCATTCCCCCTCCAACATAAAAAATCATCGCCAGCTGGGAACTATTATTGCTTTTGAAATAATTTCCGGCAATGATTCATATCTAAATAATATCAGTGCAACAATAACAAAACAAGCGATGCAGAATGGAATCTATATACGTCCGCTTGGCAATACGGTTTATATCATGCCGCCATATTGCATCACTGATGAACAGTTGAATAAACTCTATGATTTCCTGATGGCTATTGGCTGATAATATTATCCCGGCACGAATGCGCCGGGCGAGAATGCCCAATAGTATTGCTGGAACGGGCATCAAATTAAAAAACCCGACGAATTTTACAATTTGTCGGGTTCAAAAATCATTGCGGCGCACCAAAATCCCTTAATTAGAAACTAACAGGAATGGATACACCCGTTTTATCCCATTCGATAATCATATCATGACCGGCAAAATGAATGGTCAGCTGATCCACCACCGAACCAAGATTCTTAACAGGAACATCCACATGCAATACATCTTTAGCTTTATGCTCTTCATATTGTGTTCCCCAGAAATGCGGATCTCCATTTATAATGATGGTCCATGATTTTTCATTGGGTATTACAAATAAAGTATAAGAGCCCGCTTTAATTGCTTTGCCACCAAAAGTACCGTCTTTTGCAAACGTAATCTCAGTTGCTTCATCAGCACCGCAACGCCACACTTCTCCATATTTTTGCAGTCCACCAAAAATTACCCTGCCTTTTTTATAAGGCCTGCCATAAGTGACTTTTATATTTTTTGTCGATACTGTATCGTGCGGGCTTATCTTATGATCTGGTTGTGCGCTCACTGCCAGAGACATCAAAAAAACAGTAGATAATAACATTAACTTTTTCATACGTGCAATTTTTATTTTTTATAGTGAATGAAAATAATACGCGAAGTTAAGGATTGTTTTCAACCAGCCGCTTTAGATCTGTTAAAGATTTCTCTATTATCGGTTGCATTTGTTTATCGTAAACAAGGCTGCTGAATTTTTCCCAGGGATACCATTTAAAACTGAAGTCAAAATACCACTGAACAGTGATTTCGTCCGAATGTACTTTTATTAAATTGAATCCCCCGGTGAATTCTTTACCGCTCGGTTGTTTCCAAAATAAGATGATTGAGCCGGAACTGTCTCTTTTTAAAGTAACGGTCACCTGGTCTGAAATTAAGACGGTGGCATTACTGTCCGGCAGAATATTTTTATTGGTGAGCAATGAATCATCTAAGAAATGATTCCATTTATTCCATGTGTGCAAGTCGCTGATCACAGAATCGATTTTTTCTTTTGAAGATGAAATGCTGATGTTTCTTGCAATATGCAGATGTGGTGGGAACAATAAAGATAATGTAGTCAATAATAATGAAAGGACGATAATGCTTATGAAGACTAATTTTATAAAACGCATAACAAATCTGAAAGTATGAAAAGGTGAAAATGAAAGTTGAAATTGTTTACGCTGGTTTTTAATTATCCCTGTTAAAAAACGCTCACTCCCATTTAAAAACCTTGATGGCAATTGCATAGACAACAATTCCCCAAACAGCCAGAATGCCCAGTTGCTTTGCGCATTCTGTCAAATGGGCCCCTTCGAAAGAAACTTTACGCATGGCATCATTTAGTGCGGTTAAGGGCAATATATTTATTAACCACTGTATACTTTCTGGCAATGCCGTTTTCGGAAAAAATGTGCCGGATAAAAAATACTGCGGGAACATGAAAAGGTTTGCGTAAATAGGAATGACATTTTGATTTTTTGCCACGCTGCTAATGATGTAACCAAAACCCATAAAAACGACAAGTCCCATTACGCTGAGAAACATGAGTTCAAGAAAAGTGATTATTCCGTCGGACAACGTGAACTGGTAAAAAAATCTACCGAATAAAATAAGAACCGTTGCTGTGGTTAAATTAAAAAGTACCCTGCCGATTCCATCACCCAACACAATATAGGTCTTGCTTACAGGCGAAGCAAACATTCTTTTTAAGACCAATGTATCGCGCAGTGAAAAAAACAAGAATGAAACGCCGAATATCGCAGAGCCGATCAATGAAAATCCGAGCATGCCCGGCAAATAAAAATCAATCATACGATAGATACGACCCGGGACTTCTTCCTGCGAAATGGTTGCATAACTGTTCTGCAAAGGATTCGTCTGAGTATTGATGGAATTAACGATGTCGCGCAAAATGGTTTTTAGAACCGGCAGATCCTTTTGCGCAGCAGATGTTGTTTTTAAGTGAATATCATACTGCGGTTTACCGGTATCACTGCCTTTCTTTTTTATGTCAAGGATCGCTGTAATTCTTCCTTTTTTTAATTTATCATCAATATCCCCCTGGTCGGATCTGGTGATGGTGAAAACAGATGCATGCTGAATGGCCTGGTAGACCGCATTTGTCGTATCGGTATTGCTGTCGAAAGCGATATCAAGTGAGATACCGCCGCCGCCGCCAAGTGATCCAAATATGACAATGAGCACTACAGGAAAAAACAAGCTAAAAAAAACGGACTGCGGGCTGCGAAAAATTGCACGCATGGTGGCCTTGCCGATAGACCACATCGCTTTAAAATTATTATATTTTTCAGCCATGATATAAAAAATGAAAAATTAAGCTACTAAGAATACGCAAGATACACGCATGAACTTAATTTACGAATTAGGATTTCGTTTCTGGCGATCCTATTCAATTGAAAAATCAAAAGGTAACCTTGTTTGCGGAATTCCGATGAATGATTTTAGTCTTTTTGTTGCGGTAAAAGTTTTATAGCCATCTTCCCCCAATTCATCTTTAATGGCTTTGATACTTGTTGAGTTTTTATAACTGCCCAATAATGCCTCCAGAAAACTTTTTGGTTCAGGATATTCCTTCAGCCGGTAATCAGAAACTTTAGCCATCCGGGCCGCGCAATCAATGGCATCCTGTAATCCGCCAAGGCGGTCTACCAATCCTAATTTCAACGCTTCCTCCCCTATCCATACCCTTCCCTGCGCAATACTGTCAATATATTCAACCGATTTTCCTCTTCCGTTTGCGACCCGCGTTTTAAAATCCAAATAAATACTGTCAACTGAATTTTGAAAATATTTTTTTTGCATTTCTGTCAATGGTTTGGTGCTGGATAATTCATCGGCATCGGGAGCTGTTTTTACCACATCGAAGGTAACGCCCAGTTTATTCTTAAGAAACTGTTGCATATTCACCAGGACACTGAACACACCGATAGAGCCGGTAATGGTATTGGGTTGGGCAAAAATGCTATCCGCATTACAAGACAAATAATAGCCCCCCGAGGCAGCAACATCACCAAAACTGAGGATAACCGGTTTTTCTTTTCTGGTGATTGCGATCTCTCTCCACAAATTTTCACTGGCAAGTGAACTTCCTCCGCCAGAATTAATACGGATGACGACTGCCTTAATGTCTTTATCCAATCTCGCATTGCGAATCAATGAACGATAACTATCACTTCCGATCAGGTCCTGATCGCCTTTACCATCAATAATGTCTCCCTGTGCATATATCAAGGCAATCCTATTGTTACCATTCTGTTTATAATTAACAGCCGCCGCATATTTTGCAAGAGAAACAAAATTTATGTTTTTTGACCGGTCAATGCCCAGTTTCGATTTGATCTTATCTTTCACCTCATCATCATATTTCAAACCATCCACCAATCTGTATTTTAATGCATCATTGGCATATTGAATGGAATGATCATTAACGCAATGACGAAGCGTTGCTGTATCTATATCTCTTGCAGCGGCCGTTTTGTATAAAAGCATATTATAAAACTGACCAAGCAATTCGGATAATTGCAACCGGTTTGCATCAGTCATTTTTTCTTCACGCAAAGGTTCGGTGGCACTCTTGAATTTTCCCGCATAAAAAATTTGTGGCTCTATCTCCAACTTTTGCAGCGTTCCCTTCAAAAACATTTCTTCAATGGCAAAACCTTTCCAATCAACACCGCCTTTGGGATTGCAATAAATTTTATCAGCGACATTCGCGACATAATAAGCCTTCTGTGAAATAATATCGCCATAAGCATAAATAAATTTTCCCGATTGCCTGAAATCGATCAATGCATTTCTAATTTCTTCACTTGTGGCAAAACCGTTTGCATTATTTATACATTTTATATAAATGCCTTTTACGGAAGAATCCCGCTTGGCATAATGCAATATCCTCACCACATCATAAACTCCGGGTTTATCATATTGATCCTCGCTTCCCAGATCTGCCAAAGCATTTGTCTGCATCTGTTCATGGAAAGATTGGTTCAAGTCCAGCACGATCACTGCCTTCGCATCGATCTCCGGTCTTTTGGAAGAAAAGATTCCGCTAATAAAAACACCGATGATCAATATCGCAACGATAGAAAAAACAATCAAGGCCAACATCGAGGCTAAAAATGATCGTAGAAAACTAAGCATGAAAAAATCTGTTTTAATGATTTCAAAAGTAAAGATATTTGAGCGATGGAAACGATTCAATTCACAAACAAGGCTTATTTACTGACAGGCGGCAACATGGGCGACAGAATGGGCAATTTAATGGCGGCAAAAAAGAATATTGAAATTTTTTGCGGCAATATTGTTAAGGATTCTTCCATTTACGAAACTGAAGCATGGGGGAAAACCGACCAACGAAATTTTTTGAACCAGGTGTTATTGATCGAAACGAAGCTTACTCCAGCTTCATTAATGAAAGAAATTTTATTGATAGAAGGAAGAATGGGGAGACAAAGAAAAGAGAAATACGGAGAAAGAACGATTGATATTGATATTCTTTTTTTCAACAACAACATTATTAATGAGGAGGATCTGATTATTCCGCATCCGGAAATTCAAAACCGCAGGTTTGTCCTTGAACCCATGAATGAGATCGCACCCGAATTCATCCACCCTGTTTTTTCAAAGAAAATAAGCGCATTGTTGAAAGAATGTGGAGATAATTTAGGTGTGAAAAAAATATGAAGCGAGTTTAAAGAATAATTTGAAAATTTGAAGATGTGCCGATTTGGAAATGATCGATCAACGACCAGTCATCAGGTAGCGCTACATGGTCAGATTTTCAAATTTTAGCATTTTCAGATTAACCATGAACTATCATTACATAACCATAGAAGGAAATATCGGCGCCGGCAAAACAACGCTTGCCCATTTGCTGGCAAAGCATTTTAACGCGCGACTGATCTTAGAGCAATTCGCAGACAATCCTTTTCTTGCCAAGTTTTATGAAAACCCCAGGCAGTACGCATTTCCGCTTGAGTTATTTTTTATGGCTGAAAGATACAAACAGCTTAAAGAATTGGTCCACACAAAAGATATGTTTCAGAGCATTACTGTCTCTGATTATCTTTTTACAAAATGCTTGTTGTTTGCTAAAGTAAATTTGCCCGAAGAAGAGTTCCGGCTTTATCAAAAATTATTTGAAATAATCAATCAACAGCTTGTTCAACCCGATATCATTATTTACTTACATTCTCCGGTGAGCAGGCTGCAGCACAATATCAAAAAAAGAAACCGGGTGTACGAGCAAACCATTGCCGATGAATATTTATTCAACATACAGCAAGCATATACCAATTATATAAAACAGCATAATATCAAAACGCTTTATATTGATGCAGCTAACGCAGATTTTTTGAGCAATAAAAAACACTTCCAGGTTATTCTTGATGCGCTTGAAAAAGATTATGATAACGGACAACATTTTTTCACGTTGCCGTAAATGTTTCCGGTTTGTAGTTTCTAAAATTATTTTTATTTCAATACAACAAACTACAAACCCAGAACTACAAACCAATTTGAATGACAATTGAACAATTAAAAACTGATCCGTTTGCAGCAGTGAGGATTAATGAATTCAGAAATTTGATTGCAGCAAGATTTACTTTCGTTATGGGTCTGCGCATGATGAGCACTACGGTCGGCTGGTGGATATATAATTTAACCAATGCCCCGCTCGCCATTGGCATTGTGGGTTTATCAGAATTTGTCCCGGCTATTTCATTTGCTTTGTATGCCGGCCACGTTATTGACATCAGTGAAAAAAGAAGCATGGTCTTGCGTGGAATGTCTTTGTATTTAACTGCCGCGGTCATTCTGCTTTTTTTATCAACATCAGTCTCAACCTCGCGTCTGAGTAATCACATGATTGCCATTTGTATCTATGCCGTAATTTTTTGTACAGGAATTGTTCGTTCATTCACCGGTCCTGTTTTCAATGTGATACTTGCCAACATTGTTCCAAAGAATATCTTACAAAATGCAACCACCTGGAACCAGGGCGCATTTCTTTCAGCATCCGTGGTTGGCCATGCAACTGCAGGATTTCTCATTGCCGGATTTGGAAATTCAGGAACATTAATCACCATTTGCATCCTGATGGCATCATCATTAATTATTCTATTTCAACTCAAACCAAAACCTGCAGCAAATGAACGTGGCGAAAAGAAGACATGGGACAGTGTAAAAGAAGGTCTTTCATTTGTTTTTAAAACAAAAGAATTATTGGGGGCAATCTCACTGGATCTTTTCGCGGTCCTGTTTGGTGGTGCAGTAGCGATGGTTCCGGTATACGCGCGCGATATATTGAATGTCGGCGCACGCGGTTTCGGATTTCTGAATGGTGCTTCGGACATGGGTTCGATCATTATCGTCATCATGCTGACGTTCTTTCCCATCCGTGCAAAACAAGGCATAAAATTATTATTTGCTGTCGCCGGGTTTGGAACCTGCATTATCATTTTCGGATTATCAAAGGTCTTCTGGCTATCGTTCGGAGCACTTATGATCAGCGGAATGCTTGATGGCATCAGTGTGGTGACGCGCGGCACCATCATGCAGTTGAAAACGCCCGATAATATGCGTGGCAGGGTGATGAGCGTAAATTCCATGTTCATCAACTCCAGTAATGAACTCGGGCAATTTGAAAGTGGCGTCGCGGCAAAAATCTTGGGGGTCGTTCCTTCGGTCGTCTTTGGCGGTTGCATGACTTTATTGGTTGTAGTAACGACATGGCTTAAAGCGCCGAGTTTAAGAAAGATGGAATATTGAGCAATCGATCGTTGGTGAGTATTTTTTTTTACTTGTCAACTTTTCTGACTTTCCGACGTATTACTTAACTTACCATTACAAAATTAAAACATATGCAACGCAGAATTTTTCTTCGCAATAGCTCACTTACGCTCGGAGCATTATCTTTACTAAACACAAGACTTTTTGCAAACATGCATGCAGAGGATCCCTGGAAAATGAAAATGCTTCGTAATGATGTTGGCATCTTTACTGAAAAAGGCGGAACGATCGCGTATCTGCTCAGTAAAGACGGAATTGTGGTGGTTGACGCTGAATTTCCTGAGCAGTCACAACATCTCATTACTGAATTAAAGAAGCAAAGTGATAAATCTTTTGAACTGCTTATCAATACTCATCATCACGGCGATCATACTTCGGGAAATATTTCTTTTAAAGGGATTGTGAAAAAAGTGGCGGCCCATGCCAATTCATTGGCGAATCAACAAAAAGTTGCCATCGCTCAAAAAACGGAAGACAAACAATTATATCCTGATACCACTTACAATGATTCCTGGGAATACAAGATCGGCAAGGAACAAATCAAAACATATTATTTCGGGCCGGCGCACACAAATGGCGACAGCATCATTCATTTTCAACATGCAAATATTGCACATATGGGCGACCTGATGTTCAATCGTCGCTGGGCTTTCATTGACCGCAGCGCAGGCGCTTCTGTAAAAAACTGGATAAATGTTTTAGATAGGTCATTAAGCAGTTTTGATAATGATACCATTTTTGTTTTCGGTCATGCTTTCGATCCCGAGAAGGTTACCGGTAATAAAGAAGATCTGAAAGCCATGCAGGATTATCTTACCAAATTACTCGACTTTGTTGGCAAAGAAATCAAAGCAGGGAAATCAAAAGATGATATCCTGAAAGAAAAATCAATCCCCGGAGTCACCGAATGGCAGGGAGATGGCATTGAACGAGGCTTACAAGCGACATACGAAGAATTAACTTCATAGCATTCCAGACCAGGGCAACTAAAGCCCTGCATAACCAGGATTACCAGGCGCCGCGGATTTCGCCCTTTACTGACTTGCTGGCTTCTTTACAATTTTCGATGCGATCAGACAAACCAGCCCGAGCACCACGCCAAATATTGCACCAAAAGGCAATCCCAATATGATCATGGAACTCCTTTCATGTTGTTGCATGATCAACGGCAGGTTTCCATTCATTTGTTCCATCTGCGGATGATTGGGCAAATAGGTCGATGCGAAGAGCACGTGGGCAATGGTGATCCAAACGCTATTGACGATGCTTATCAAAAATCCATGCAAAAAATATTTTGACGAAACATTTTTTGCAACAATGTAGGCGCATACAATAATAATAGCGACCCAGAAAAATGGCTCGACATTTTGTGGGATCAATGAAATTGTAGCAACGGCCATAACCAATCCAAAAAGAGAGAGCTGGAAAATGAGCTTCCAATTGATGGTATTCATATCGCAAGTTTTTGGTGAGGAAAGTTACGCAATTCATTGACGTGGAATATTTTTTTTGTTTGCAGCCTACTTTCTGAATTGAATTGCCCTGAGCTCCGTACTCCCGACTGCTAGATTAAAATCATTTATAGGACATCGCCGGTAATCCAAGATATTTTCTTATCAAACTCATTTGACCAATATGATATACTTCATGGCTCGACAAAAAACCAAAAAAGCCAAGCATTGATTTATCGCCGATCGGTGTGCCGAAAGGCAGTTCTGTCAGCACTTGTGCGTCGCTAAGTTTTGAAACACCATCGACAAAATCAGCTGCCAGCGCATTCCATAAGGTCGAAATCTCCGTAAGAGAAGGATATTTTAGTGAACCATCAATTTCCCTGTTGCCTGGCGGTGGTTTTGTAGGATCCATATATAGCTCTTTATAGGGGAAAGTCTTATTCAGGCCAATCATCGAAGTATAATTATATCGCGCATTGGTCAAATGACCGGCGATCCACTGAAGATGATTAACATGATCGGTAACGCGTTTGTCGCCAAGCAAATCTTCGACATCCTCAAGGACATTATTAAATAGGCGGGTGTGCAATGCGAATTGTTCTGCAAGAATTTTTATATATGACATGATGATGAGTTTGAATGGTCATTTAAGCATTCGGATAGCAAGGAGGAAGTAGAGAGAGGGGGATCTTCCTACTTCCTGCATGCCCGAAAATTACATGGCTGGCATCGGAGCTATTTCTCTTACTTCGATATTTCCTTCATTGGCAATATGCGGACAATCTTTTGCCAATGCCGCAGCTTTTTCAAGACTGTCGGCTTTCAAAATAAGATATCCGCCAACGATCCCTTCCTTTGCGGAAGTTACCGCATCGCCAGTTATTCCATTTGCTGAAACGGTTTTGCCCCCGCCCACTAACGGAAGTCCTCCCACAAGCGTTCCGCTTTGCATCAAACTGCCCATATATACGCCCCAGGCTTGCATCTCAGCCTTGTTCTCGGCCTCGGTTTTGTTTGCCATGGGTATTCCGCCTCTTAATAATAACAAATACTCTTTCATTGTAAATATTTTTTGGTGAATCAATCTGGACAAATGTAGTTTCATAATCAATACCGCAGGGTGTGTTGATACGGCAATATGAGGGGTTGGTTGCGACAGGAGGAAAGACTACTTTTATGATGGGTCGTCAATTGAACCTGATCAATAATGAAAGCAATTTCACCATTGACTATTCTGAGTTACGAACAATGGCGATCCACCAATAAAATTCTCGAGCATGAAAAAAACCAATTCAAAAAAAAAATCTACTCCTCCTTCAGCGAGTAAACAGATAGCCATTTTCGTTCCTGCGGGAAATTGCATCTTAAGCAGCATTATCGGCACCTATAAGATCTTTACTGAGGTAAACAAAACATTGCACCGGCAAAATCCGGGAAAACCTTTGCCATTCAATATCCAACTCGTTGGCATTAATAATGAGACCAATTTGTACGAGGGTGCTTTCAACATCAAGCCGCACACAACAATTGATAAAGTTGATAAAACCGATCTGCTGATCATTCCCGCGATCTTTGGCGATTTTGCTGCGGAAGTAAAAAACAATGAAGCAGTGATCCCCTGGATCATTAAGCATTACAAACAAGGCGCTGAAATTGCCAGTCTTTGCACTGGCGCTTTTTTGGTTGCTGCGACTGGATTATTAAAAGGCAAAAAATGTGCGACGCATTGGATCGCCTTTAATGCTTTCAGGGCATTATACCCCGATGTGGAGCCACTTAAATCGGTGATCCATGAAGAGCAGGGGATTTGCAGCAGTGGTGGTGCTTACTCCTTCCTGAATTTGATATTGCACCTGGTTGAAAAATATGTTAATCACGAAATGGCAGTTTATTGTTCTAAAGTTTTTGAGATAGAGATCAATCGCTACAGCCAGGCATCTTTTTCCATTTTTAACGGGTTTAAGATGCACGAAGATGCAGCAGTGATGCAAGCGCAGGAATTCATAGAAAAAAACTATGCGGTGAAAATAAGTGTTGCCGATTTGGCAAATCATTGTTTATTGAGCCGGCGAAATTTCGAAAGACGTTTTAAAAAAGCAACACAATATTCTCCTGCAGAATACATTCAATATCTAAAGATCGAAGCCGCACGCAAACAATTGGAAAGTTCGCGGTATCATGTCAATGAAGTGATGTATTCGGTGGGGTATAATGACGACAAGGCTTTTAGGACAACATTTAAAAAAATCACCGGACTCTCCCCGTTAGAATATAGAAATAGGTTTCAGTCCTATGGCTCATAGCAAGTGGAATTCTGAAAAGGACAAAGTCCGGATCTTTACTGACGTTCTGGTTTTACTAACTTTTCCAGCACATAATATACGATGGGGCAAAATGTAGAATTCTTTAGCGTGAGATTTTGACGTTTTATGATCACATCTTCATCTGTATATGGGAAGCGATGGCAATCCGACGGGCGTTGATCATAAATGCTGCAATAATTATTTTCCCCTAAAAACGGGCATGGTGTCGACCTTGCAACATAATCACCTTCTTCATCGATCTTTAAATAAGTTTCAATAAAATCACCTTCTTTCATTTTCAGGTGTTTTGAAATCCTTTTAATATCCGGGGTTTTAAATCGGGGAGAATAATTCTTACAGCAATTTGCGCATTTCAGACAATCAATTCTTGCAAATGCTTCTTCGTGCAGATCTGGCAATTGTTTCAGCACTTTGTTTTTATCGGCACGCTGCAAGTAATTTTTATAAAGCTTTTGACGCTCAGCAGATTTTTTTTCCCAATTATTCAACAGGTCATCTTTCATTTAAGCAAAGGTATAAGGTTTATCTATACCGTATCGTGCGTGAAATTTGAATTCATTTGTTTTGTAGTTAATGTCGGGACTTATTTGCTGCTCACCACCGACAATGCATTCACTCTCCCGGCGCCCACATAATGATGGTAATAGTAATCATCCTCCAGACTACTGATCATCACTCCCGAAACCGAAGCATGAACAAATTTATTGTTGCGTAGGTAAACGCCCACATGGGTAATTGTTTTTTTCTTTCTTCCATAGGTGTGAAAAAAAACAAGGTCGCCTTCCTGCAAATTATTTTTGGAAATTCTTGATGTCGCTACATATTGATCTTTGGACATACGCGGTAAACCATTAATGCCATAAACTGTAGCCATCAATAATGAAACGAAGGCCGAACAATCAATTCCGTCTTTATCCGTTCCGCCGTAATGATATCTTGCGCCGTACCACTCGTCCATGAACTGCAATAATTTTTCATTGTCCATTTGCTCGACCGGGGCATCAATCAAAATGGCATATTTGAATTGCAAAGGCGAATATGTTTCAATGGCAGACGGATATTTATTATTGTAAACATAATTGGACTGACGAACTTGGTTATCAGATCTCCCAGCAGAAGATCCGGTCCTATCTGTATGCGACTGAGGGTTAATTGCGATATTATCTATGAATTTGATTGAAGAAGATCCCGACTGCCTGGTATTTGAATTGGAATTTGATGTAGCCGGCTTTACACCGCTGCAGCTGAGCAGAAAACAGAACACAGCTAATATGAAAAACAGATTTTTCACCATTTGTTTTAAGATATTGGGCACTACTTACAAATATAATCAATAGTTCTAATTCTTTGTGGAAAGAATGTGATTTTAGTGAACGAATTTTATTGTGTTTTGTTTGTTAATTGCGAAAGATTTTTTGGTTTGTAGTTTGTTGTTTATAGTTTGAAGTAATCAGATTATTGAATCATAACTGCTAACCGCCAGCTTCAAACAACAGACCGCAATGCCTAAATTTTCTCACTTACACGTTCACACGCAATTTTCACTGCTTGATGGAGCAGCTTCCATTCCCAGTTTATATAAAAAGGCCATTGCTGATAATATGCCTGCGATCGCCATTACGGACCATGGCAATATGTTTGGCGCATTTGAATTTGTTGCCGAAGCCCATAAACATAAAAATGAAGATGGCTCATTAAAAGTGAAACCCATTGTTGGCTGCGAATTTTATGTAGTCGAAGACAGGCATCGGAAAATATTTACTAAAGATCAAAAAGACGACCGGTATCATCAGGTGCTCCTTGCAAAAAACAAGATCGGGTATCAAAATCTCATCAAACTGACCTCTCTTGGCTACATCGAAGGCTTGTACAGCAAATATCCACGCATTGATAAAGAACTTATCGAAAAATACCATGAAGGGTTGATCGCTACAACCTGCTGTATCGGCGCTTACGTTCCTCAAAAAATCTTACATGAAAGTGAAGAAAAGGCAGAGAAAGAATTTCAATGGTGGTTGGATATGTTTGGCGAAGATTATTTCATCGAATTGCAAAGACATGAAATAAAAGAACAGGAAAAGATCAATGAACAACTATTAAAGTTCGCTAAGAAATATAATGTTCCTGTCATTGCAACCAATGATAGTCATTATACAGATAAAGAGGATTTCAATGCGCACGACATCTTGCTTTGCATCAACACGGGTGAAAAACAAAGCACACCCGGTTATGATGATTTTGTAAATGATGATGCGCACATCAAGAACCGTCGTTTTAAATTTCCCAATAATAATTTTTATTTCAAGACATCCGAAGAAATGAAATCACTCTTCAGCGATGTACCCCAGGCAATTGATAATACCAATCTGGTTGCCGATAAAATTGAAGTACTCAATTTAAAAAAGGATGTGTTGCTGCCGGCATTTACCGTCCCCAAAGAATTCCAGGTTCATGCAGATACCAATTTGAATCAATGGGAATATTTAAAACACACCACTTACGAGGGAGCCAAAATTCGTTATAAGGAAATAACCCCTGAAATACAGGAACGCATCGACTTTGAACTGTTCACGGTAAAAACAATGGGCTTTGCCGGGTATTTTTTGATCGTAAGTGATTTCATCAAAGCGGGACGAGAAATGGGCGTTTTTGTCGGACCCGGTCGCGGTTCAGCCGCCGGAAGCGTTGTTGCTTATTGCATAGGCATTACCAATATTGATCCGATAAAATACAATTTGCTTTTTGAAAGATTCTTAAATCCAGACAGGAAAACAATGCCCGATATCGATACGGATTTTGATGATGAAGGCAGGCAAAAAGTAATTGATTACGTGGTGAAGAAATATGGAACAAATCAGGTTGCTCAAATTGTAACGTATGGAACAATGGCCGCCAAATCGAGCATTAAAGATGTCGCAAGAGTGATGGATCTCCCGCTGCCCGAATCGAATGCATTGGCAAAACTTGTTCCCGAAAGAATTGGCATAACATTAAAACGGGTCTTGCATGCGCCGATGACTTTCAAGGACGGCGAAAAATCGCTGGAAGAAAAAGAAGGAACGAATCCGGATGATCTGGAAGGCGTAAAAAAATTAAGAGCCATCTACAATGCAAAGGAAGACCTGCGAAGCAAGGTCCTGCATGAAGCCGAACGCCTGGAGGGTTCAGTAAGGAATACAGGTTTGCATGCTGCAGGAATCATTATTGCGCCGGATGATCTTTTCAATATCATTCCGGTTTGTAAGGTAAAGGATTCAGAATTATTGGTAACCCAAATTGAAGGCAGCATTATTGAAGATGCGGGCGTATTAAAAATGGACTTCCTGGGATTAAGAACGCTGAATATTTTAAAAACGGCACTTGAACTCATCAAAGAAAATCATGGAATTGAAATTGATATTGACGCTTTCCCATTAAATGATAAGAAAACTTTTGAATTATATCAGCGCGCGGAGACCATTGGCACCTTTCAGTTTGAAAGCCCGGGCATGCAAAAATATCTGCGCGACCTGAAGCCGGATGTTTTCAATGATCTTATTGCCATGAATGCGTTATATCGCCCTGGACCAATGGCCTATATCCCCAATTATATAGACCGTAAAAATGGGCGAGAACCAATTTCTTTTGATTTGCCCGAGATGGAAGAGTATTTAAAAGATACTTACGGCATCACTGTTTACCAGGAACAGGTCATGTTGCTCGCCCAAAAATTAGCAGGCTTTACAAAAGGCGAAGCCGACGTGTTGCGCAAAGCCATGGGAAAGAAAGATCGCAAAACGCTGGATAAAATGAAAAGCAGTTTCATTAACGGAGCTACTGCAAAGAATCATCCGAAAGAGATTTTGGAAAAGATATGGACGGACTGGGAAGCTTTTGCGCAATATGCGTTCAACAAATCGCATTCCACATGCTACGCTTATGTCGCTTATCAAACGGCATATCTCAAAGCGCATTATCCTGCAGAATATATGGCCGCGGTTTTAAATCACTCCGGAAGCATCGAGAAGATCACTTTTTTCATGGAAGAATGCAAACGGATGGGATTGAAAGTGCTGGGTCCGGATATCAATGAATCGCAAAAAGGATTTGCAGCTAACCATAACCGTGAGATACGTGTCGGTCTGGGCGGCTTAAAAGGAGTCGGCGAAGCTGCGGTAGAGACCATCATCGCAGAGCGAAAAAAATCCGGTCACTTTTCTACGATCTTCGATCTGATAAAACGGGTTAATCAAAGATCCGTTAATAAGAAAACCCTGGAAAGCCTTGCCAATGCCGGTGCATTTGATTGTTTTAAAGAATTACATCGGGCTCAGTATTTTTTTGTGCCTCCGGGCGATACTTCAACCGGACTTGAAAAAATCATCCGATTTGGAAATATTTATCAGAACAACTCCAATCAAAATGGCAATAGTTTGTTTGGTGAATTGACCATGCCGGACATTGCCACACCTAAAATTCCCAATTGCGAACCGTGGATATTGACAGAAGTCCTCGATCGTGAAAAAGAAGTGATCGGCATTTTCATGAGCGGTCATCCCCTGGATCATTTTAAATTCGAAATAAATCATTATGGCATCACAAAGCTGAATGAATTCAATGAAATAAAAGAATCATTCACCTTGCTTTCCCAATCGGGAAAACCATATCGCGTGGCGGGCTTGGTCATAGATGCTCAGCACCGCACCTCAAAGACAGGCAAACAATTTGGTTCATTTACCATTGAAGATTATACTGGGAAGAGTGAGTTTATTTTATGGAGCGAGGATTACGCGAAATATTCCAACTACCTGGAAAAAGGAAAAAATCTTTTCATGACAGGTTCTTTCCGCCAGCGCTTCAATAAATCTGAATTTGAATTTAAGGTAGATAGAATCATGTTGCTGGAAAGCATCAAACAGATGCTGACAAGACAAATTATTGTTGACATAGAAGCAAGATTCCTGAATGAAGAAAAAATAAAATTTATTGAAAGAAACGTTAAAAAATATCCCGGAAAATCATCGTTAAAATTCAATATTGCAGAGGCAAAGACCAATTTCAGAATAAGCATGTATACCCTCGATAATGGTTTTGAGATGAATGACGAAATGGCTGCCTTTCTTGAAAGCGCACCCGAGCTTGAAGTACAGGTCGTGACAGCTTAAATTTATTTAATGTCAGAACAACATATATCCTGTTTTGGAAGTATTTTTGCAATCTTTTAATAGTGTCGTGTAAACGACGAACCAAATCGAAAAAATATTTGAACTTCACATAAAATTAAAACACTTATTATGGCTTTAGAATTAACAGATACAAACTTCCAGGAAAAAGTAATTTCCTCTGATAAATTAACCGTGGTAGATTTTTGGGCAGAATGGTGTGGACCTTGCCGCGCTATCGGTCCGGTCATCGAAGAATTATCAAAAGAATATAATGGCAAGATTAACGTGGGTAAAGTGAATGTTGACCATAATCCGCAATTATCCATTAACTATGGCATCACTTCAATTCCCGCAATTTTATTTATCAAAGGAGGCAAAGTGGTTGATAAATTAGTAGGCGCGCAACCCAAAGGAAACTTTGTAAAGAAGATCGAAGCGCATATTTAATTTCGATATCACGCTTAATATTAGTGCTGCGCCTGCCGGATTTTATCCGGCAGGTTTTTTATTTTTGCTTTAACATATCTATTTACTACCAATGAATAATCCCATACGAGCAATTATTACCGGCGCTACCGGCATGGTCGGCGAAGGAGTTTTGTATGAATCGTTGCTGCATCCAGATATTGAATCTGTTTTGGTGATCAACAGAAAACCTTGTGGCGTTTCTCATCCAAAACTGAAAGAGATCATTCATCAAAATTTTTTTGATATCTCATCGATCCAAGATCAGCTCATCGGTTATAATGCCTGCTTCTTTTGTCTGGGTGTTTCATCGGTTGGAATGAAAGAACCTGAGTATTATAAAATGACCTATATCCTGGCGCTTCATGTCGCAGAAATATTATGCAAACAAAATCGCGATATGACTTTCTGTTATATTTCCGGCAAATCAACCGATAGCTCAGAAAAAGGAAGAATGATGTGGGCGCGGGTAAAAGGCAAAACGGAGAACGATCTCTTCAAATTACCATTCAAAAAAGTATTCGCTTTCCGCCCGGGGTATATACATCCCACAAAAGGGTTAAGAAATACCCTGAAAAGTTACCAATATATCAGCTGGATGTATCCTTTTTTCCGGATCGTTTTTCCCAGATCTGTTTCTACCCTTAAAGAATTGGGTTTGGCAATGATCAACGCCGCGATCTATGGCTATGATAAAAAAATTCTTGAGGTCAAAGACATTATCGCGCTCTCCAAACATGATCAATGATGAATATTTTCCATTGCTTTTTGATCATGCTTATACCTGAACACCAATGGGAAAACAATGCCTAGCAGTAATGCATATGCGGAGAATGTGAACCAGATACTCTGCCAGTTTCTTACACCATCCACCGTAAAATGATCTACTACTCTCCCACTTAATAATCCGCCCAAATAGGCGCCCAGTCCGTTTGTCATCAGCATGAACAATCCCTGCGCGCTTGCTCTTATCTTCATATCCGCCTCTTTTTCTACAAATAAAGAACCGGAAATATTAAAAAAGTCAAATGCCATTCCATAGATGATCATAGACAATATCAACAAAAATAATCCGCTGCCGGGATTGCCAATTCCAAACAGGCCGAAGCGGAAAACCCATGCGAAAATGCTCATCAGCATTACCCGTTTGATACCAAATCTTCGCAGGAAAAATGGAATGGTCAAAATAAAAAGTGTTTCTGAGATTTGGGAAACAGACAATAGCACGCTCGGATGTTTTACCGCAAATGAATCGGCATAATTGTTTTTAAAATCCTGAAGAAATGTCCCCCCAAAAGTGTTGGTGATCTGCAATGCAGCGCCAAGCAACATCGCGAAAATAAAAAAGGTCAACATTTTTCTTTGTTTAAATAACACAAATGCATCCAATCCCAATGAAGAAAGCAAGGAAGCCTTTTTGTTTGTTTTTGCCGGCGGGCATTTTGGCATCGAAAACGCATAAACACCCAACAATAATCCCGATGCAGCGCTGATATACAATTGCAGGGGGCTGATCGTCCAGCCGCATATATCAACCAGCCACATCGCACATATAAAACCAACTGTTCCCCAAACCCGTATAGGAGGAAAATCCTTGACAATGTGATAACCTTTTTGTTCAAGCACGATGTAGGAAACCGTATTATTCAACGCAATGGTAGGCATAAACACCATTGAGTTCAATAACATGACCCAATACATGGTTGTATGATCGGTTACTTTGGACGCGCAGAATAATAATATCGCACCAAGAATATGACATGCCCCCAAAACACGTTCTGCATTGATCCACCTGTCGGCTACAATGCCCAAGAGTGCGGGCATGAACAAGGAAGCCAAACCCATCGTTCCGTAAATGCTACCTACTTCCGTACCATTAAATTTCAGTACCACGATCATATAACCGCCAAGTGAAATCAGCCACGAACCCCATACGAAAAATTCTAAAAAATTCATCAGGATAAGACGAAACTTGATATTCATCCGCAAATAATTTGATTTATGATCTAAGATAAACAAATCAGCAATCACTAAAACTCAAAATGAAGATTTATCCTGCTTATCTTTGCAATATGACAGCGGCAAAAAGTTCCATTGAAGAAATCATAGAAAGCGAAAAAAATAATTCGCTTCAGCAGATTGGCGAAAAAATTTTCAACAGTCAACGAATAAATGAAGAAGAAGGGTTATTGCTTTTTGAACAGGCAAGTCTTCCTTATATTGGTGCACTGGCCAATTTTGTACGGGAAAGATTGCATGGGAATAAAACTTACTTCAACAGAAATTTCCATATCGAACCGACAAATGTTTGTGTCTTCTCCTGTGCTTTTTGCGCATACTCACGATTATATGCTCATCGTGAGGAAGGCTGGGAATTGAGTTCGGAACAAATGATGCACATCATTAAAAGTTATGACGGCAAACCGGTAACCGAAGTTCATATTGTCGGGGGTGTTCATCCAAAACTGAACATGGCATTCTTCGCAGACCTCATGAAACAGATCAAAACGCATCGCCCCGATCTGCACATAAAGGGTTATACCGCTGTTGAGCTCGATTATATGTTCCGCAAAGCAAAAGTTTCTCCAAAGGAGGGGCTGAGCATTTTACATGAAGCCGGACTCGATTCTTTGCCCGGTGGCGGAGCAGAAATTTTTCATCCCGAAATACGTGAACAGATCTGCGCAGATAAAGTTGATGCAAACGGATGGCTGAATATTCACAAGACCGCGCATCAGTTGGGAATGCATAGCAATGCGACCATGCTCTATGGTCATATCGAAAAATATTGGCATCGCATCGATCACATGGAAAGACTGAGAAAATTGCAGGATGAAACACATGGCTTCAATACTTTTATTCCGTTAAAATTCCGCAATAAAGACAATGACATGCGTAATGTGCCTGAAAGTACGGTCGTCGAAGACATGAAATTATATTCAGTGGCAAGATTGTACATGGATAATTTCCCCCACCTCAAAGCATATTGGCCCATGCTTGGAAGACAAAATGCACAGCTTACTTTATCATTTGGTGTCAATGACCTGGACGGAACAATTGATGATTCAACAAAAATTTATTCGATGGCGGGAAGCGAAGAACAACATCCATCGTTAACGACCTCACAATTGGTTTCATTAATAAAACAGGTAAACCGTGAGCCTGTTGAAAGAGACACCTTATACCATGAAATAAAAAATTACAAAGACATTGATGTTATGGAATTGGAAACCAACGCGCTTTATAATTGATCTCAGATCAATTTATTCTTTGTTGCAATTTTTATTGCCTGCGCTTTTGAAGTCACATGCAGTTTATGATAAATGTTGGCGATGTGCTTGCGAACAGTGTGACTACTTAAAAATAATTTCTCCGCAATATGTTTGTAACCGTAACCATCGACGGTAAGCTTCAGGATCTCAACCTCTCTTTCAGACAATTCATAATCATATTTGTCTTCATTTTCCTTTTTCACTTCAGGGAAAGAAGCCTTCATTAACAGGTCAAGTGTTTTTCTGGCTATGCGTGGACTCATTGGCGCGCTGCCCGATTCGGACAACTGCACAATACAATCTATAATCAAAGAAATTTTCTCGTTCTTTAATAAATATCCGTCCGCTCCTGCCTTTATCGCTTCAAATATTTTATCATCATCATCAAAGACAGTGAGCATCAAAAAATGAACATCGGGATATAATAATTTCGCATCACGCACTGTTTCAATTCCATCCATCAATGGCATTTCTACGTCCATGAGCACAACCGCAGGATGCTGTGTGTAATTTAACTGCTTCATTTGATCCAGAAAATCTTTTCCATCTGCAGCGGTGAGCATAACGTTAATATCGTCTGAATAATTCAGTCGCTCAGCAAATGATATTCTGTTTTGCGCCTTATCGTCGACTATGCCAACAGTGATTTTCATGATTGTATTACAAAACTCCCATTCGAAAGACCAGAAATCAATAACCCATTTGTGCTATTCTCTTTTTACCGAAGTATCAGGCATTACGCGAAAAATTAATCTTAGTGCCTTTCCCTGTGTTAGAGGAAATTTGCAATGAAGCGCCAAGTTCATCAGCGCGGTGTTTCATGTTCTCCATTCCATAATGTCCATCAATATGACCATTTAGTTTAAATCCTTTTCCATCATCCTCTATCACAAAATCGAAATCATGTATTTTATCCGAGCGGATACTCAATGAAATTTTTCCGGCGTTGGAATGCTTGATGCTATTCATTATGGCTTCCTGACAAACCCGGAAAATATTCAATGCTTCGGTGGGAGAAAGTTTGACATTCTTTTCAATATTTTCCTTTACAAACATTTCCAGTTGCGGTTGTACAATACATTGCGATTGTAAAAAAGATTTGACCTTATCTGCCAGTTCATCCAATTGAATAGATTCTTTTTTTATTGCCCAAATCGTTTCACGCAGGTCGCTAACCAGGTTTTTTGCCGTATCATTAACCACAGACAATCGTTTCCTTTCTTCTTCTTTACTGAATTCTACAGGCGCTTCCAAAAGCCAGTCAACATTACTGTTTATGTAACTTAATTGGGTGCCGATATTATCATGCAACTCACGTGAGATCCTTTCCCTGTCCTTTTGTAATTCATTTTGTAACTGAAGGGAGCGAATTTTGTCCTGAAACTTCTGATGATTGTATTGCCATACCACGAATGATACCAGCGACACCAGGGTAACAAAAGCCATTGCACGAAACCACCAGGTTTGCCACCATGGCGGGGTAATGATGATAAATATTTTTTTGAACACGACACTATTTGAAGAAAGGATCGGGCTGCAATAAATTTCTAAAATGTATTTTCCGGGTTCCAGCGTATAGCGAATATCAGTTGGATGATTAGAGGTCTGCCATGTTTGTTCAAAATTGTTTACGCGATATTTATAATTGTATTCATTGGTGTTCAATAGTCCAAGCGCCGCAAAATCGAACTGCAAATGATCCTGATCATAATTCAACAGGATCGAGTCGCTATTCCAGAAACCTTTCTGAAAATCAAATACAATATCATTGATCACCAAACGCGTGATATTCAGTATTGGCGTATCTTTTATTGCAGAAAGATCTTCGGGATAAAATGCTGTGATGCCATTCACTCCCCCAAAATAAAATTTGCCGGAACGGGTTTTTATGCATGCATTGGTGTTGAACTCATTTTCTTGCAAACCCATTTCTTTTGTAAAATTTTTTACAACGCCACTGGAAGAAATATATGCCAGTCCCAAATTGCTGCTGGAAAAAACAGCGGGCTGGTTGCTTAATGGCAACAACGCGTATTCGCAATCATTGAGTAATCCCGATTCCCGGGTAACAGCGCGGATCAATTTCCCGGTCGATGAAAAAATGTAGACGCCCTTATCCGCTCCCATCCAGATGTTATGATCAATATCCTCAGTAGAGCTTCTCACTGCATAATTTTCAGGGATCTGGTTAGTATGAAAATCACCTTTCTTGCTGAGGAAATATATCAGCCCCTTTCTGGTTCCGGCCCATAATGTACTGTCGGAAGCAAAGTAAAAGCTGGTGATATTATTAGACATGTTTGGCAAGACGGGCAATAATGGTTTTGCCTGGACCAATTTTTCTTTTCGAAAGACGCAACGATAAACGTTATCGTAGGAAGCAAAATAAATTGTGCTGTCGTTGATGCGCTGGCAATTGTCAGGATATTGATTGTTGTCAATACTCGGTAAATAAACTCCATTCGCAAATAATACTTTCTCCAGTTTTTGCTCTTTAAGGCGTAACCACCAAAACCCTTTGCGCAGCGTTATGATGAGATAAAGATTTTCATCAAATTTTTCGATCCCCATAATATCCTTTACACTATCAGTGATCAGCGATTTTTGCCAGAGTTCATTGCCAAGCGTATCGTATAACTGTATTCCGCCATTATAACATCCGGCGAAAAGAATATGCTTTTTTTCATCGAAATACAGGCAACGGACAAAATTGTTTTTTTCATTCTTGTATAAGAAATGCTGGAAAGGGATTTCAATATTCTTCACCCGTTTTATATCGTCATTGGTCAATAGCCATAATCGTTTGAATTTATCGGCATAGGTAAAATTTAGTCCGCCTGCAGCAACAATCGGTTTTCTGTCGAGGGTTATAAACTCTGTGAAATGATTGAATGAGGTATCCATTTCAACCAAATGGCCATTCACACCTACCAGCAATTGTTTTGAATCATTTACTTCAAGAGACAAATAACCGACAGGGTCGCTCGTGATCTCCGAGACAGGTTTTCGCTTTTTAATTTCCCCGGAGTTTGGTTCAATGGCAAAGAGCGAAGTTGGCGAAATGACATAGACCCATTGATCGCTGCACGCGATATTGACAATATCATCGGTATTAAGATCAAACATTTTTTCTTCCCGCGTATGCAGGTCGATTCTCAAAAGATTTTTTTTATGATTTTGAATGAAAATAAAATTATCGTTACTCGCGGTGGCGTGAGTGAGCAAACTTATTCCATAGTGTGTGACTGTATCACAAAACGGAATGATATTCACCGATAACCTGCTGACGATGGCACCTTCATGATTATAAATGACAACGCCCTTCCCTTCTTGCAGACACCAGATGCCTTCGGCAGTTTCTTTTAAAGGAATGGTCGAATAATACCCGTCAACCCTGTAAGAATTTATTTGTGAAATTTTTTTGAACGAATTGGTAATGGGTGAATATTCCAAAATTCCATGCTTATGGCAGATCCAAATATTATTATTATTGAGTCCAAAAAAGAAGGCAGGTGAATTGATATTGATCGTATCCTTGTTATTAATGACCGGTAAGACTTTTTCAAAATTGTATCCATTATAACGTTGAATGCCCGTTTCAGTGGAAACCCAGGTAAAACCTTTTACATCGGTGATGATGTTATAGGTTCCATTGTTCATCAGACCTTGCTCAAAATTCAATGTTTTTACAAGACATCTCCTAAACGCAGGCTGCACTTGCTGTTGCGCAAAAAGACAAAATGAAAAAAACAGGAACAGACAAAAGAAAGCTATCTGCTTGGAATATTTGAAATGAAAAACCACTATTAATTACTTAACCAATTGCTTTAAAATGAATAATATCTTCAATTTAAGACAAAAAAAACTCTGCAGCAAGCAATGAAAAAAATAACGCAAATGGAGTATTGCGCCTGGTCCTTTACGCATTTAGTTTTGAAAATGCCGCTTTTGATTGTCCATCCGGTTATTTTGGTTCATCATAAAATTCATCATAGCGTTCACCAAGTTTGTTTTGGTTTTTTTTTCATAAGCAGAAATGGCTCCCCAAGAGCCATTTTCTTTTAAAATAAATCCTAATAATAAATCGTATAATTGAGCATACAATTATTCGTAATGGAGCTGATTCGTTCTTCCTTTTTTATATGGCTGTTATTTTGTGCGCATCTTTCATTTGCACAAAATAATAAAGCAGACTTTAAAGTAATTCCTCTCGGCGTTCTGGGAGGGGGCGATGAAAGCAATTTATCCGCTTACATGATCGCACCGGAAAATTCAAACCATTATGCTTGTCTTGATGCGGGAACAGTACGGTTTGGGATCCAACAGGCCATCCACGATAATTTATTTAAACAAAGCGTAGCAACTGTCTTACGAACCAACATTAAAGGATATCTGATTTCACATCCGCATCTTGATCATGTAGCCGGATTGATCATCAATTCCCCGGATGATACTGCCAAAAATATCTATGCCTTACCTTTTTGTATTGATGTATTAAAAGGGAATTATTTTACCTGGAAAAGCTGGTCGAATTTTGCCAACGAGGGTGAGAAACCTACACTAAATAAATATCGATATATTGCTTTGGACACGGCCAAAGAAACGGGCATTGATAACACAGAATTGTTTGTTCGACCATTTCTGTTAAGCCATTCAAATCCCAATCAAAGCACGGCTTTTTTGGTTCGATATAAAGAGGCGTATATACTGTATTTGGGAGATACAGGAGCTGATGAAATTGAAAAAACAGACCATCTTTCTTTATTGTGGCAGCATATTGCACCATTGATAAAAGCAAAAAGACTTAAAGCCATTTTTATTGAGACCTCTTTCCCGGATGAGCAACCCGTAAAGCAGCTTTTTGGACATCTTACCCCCTCTTTATTAATGAAAGAAATGGATGCACTGGGTGGGTTAGCAGGAAAAGAAAATCTAAGCCATCTTTCAATTGTCATAACGCATATAAAGCCCATTAAGGGGGATAGTCAGGAGATAATAAAAAAGGAGTTGCAGCAATTGAATTCGCTCAAATTAAAGCTGGTATTTCCGCAGCAGGCAAGAGAGCTGGATCTCTGATCCAATCCTCCGGTACCCGGATACTAACAGGAACCTGTAACCGAAAAATATCTAGCATTCACTCAGACTGATGGGAATATGAACGGCCAGCCCGCCATCAGAAGTCTCTTTGTATTTACTGTTCATGTCAAGCGCAGTCTCCCACATGGTTTTAATTACCGCATCAAGGGAGACCTTGGCAAAATCCGGTGTGCTCTGCAAGGCAAGTTGTGAGGCTGTGATCGCCTTTATGGCGCCCATCGTATTTCTTTCAATACAGGGAACCTGCACCAATCCTCCTATTGGATCGCATGTCATTCCCAAATGATGCTCCATGGCAATTTCTGCCGCCATCAATGCTTGTCGTTGCGTGCCGCCCGAACACTCTGTTAATGCGGCGGCTGCCATGGCTGATGAAACGCCGATCTCCGCCTGGCAGCCACCCATCGCCGCGGAAATAGTAGCCCCTTTTTTAAAGATGCTGCCCACTTCTGATGCAGTCAATAAAAATTGAATTATTTTTTCAGTTTTGTCGCCTCCACAAAAAATAATATAGTATTGCAGCACAGCGGGAATCACGCCGGCAGCGCCATTGGTAGGCGCAGTCACCACCCTGCCGAAAGAGGCATTTTCTTCATTGACTGCCAAGGCAAAACAACTCACCCAATCCAGGATATACCTGAAATCATTGCCGCCTTCGCCAATTATCTTTATCCAGGACTGATAGTCGGTATAATGCTTGTCATTGATGAGTTTCTTATTCAGATCGGCGGCGCGTCTTTTTACTTCCAGACCGCCGGGCAATAATCCTTTGGTATGACATCCGCGATAAATACATTCACTCATTGTCTTCCAGATATTCAACACCCCATTCTTTGTTTCCGCTTCCGGGCGCCATGCATTTTCATTTTCCATCACAATTTCATGAATGCCCATTCCTGTCATCATACACCAATGCAATAGATCATTGGCAGTATTGATGGGAAAAGGCAATTGAACAGCGGAATTCCCGGAAAGGTCCTCCCCTTCTTTTTTTACAAATCCGCCACCGACAGAATAATAGGTTTCCGCCGTATTTTCTCCATTGACCAAAGAGGCAAGAAAAGTGACTGCATTGGGATGATAAGGCAAGGATTCCGAAAACAAAAAGTCGATATCCTGCTGCGGATCGAAATGGATTAGGTGAGCGCCATTCAGGATTAATTTCTTTGATTCATTGATGCTGTTGATTTTCAGACCAATCTTGTTCACGTCGAAAGTAACAGGATCATCGCCGCTCAAACCCAGTTGAATGGCAATATCAGTCCCATGACCTTTGCCGGTTTTAGCCAATGAACCATAGAGCAAGACCTGTACTCGTTGTACATCCGTCAATTTATTCTTTTGAGATAGGGACAAAATAAAGCGCTGAGCGGCGCGCCAAGGACCCAATGTGTGTGAGCTGGATGGGCCCACGCCTATTTTAAACATGTCGAATACAGAAATTGCTTCGTGTGGCAAGTAATAAAGATTTATGCGAAAGTAAAACAAAAAAGCCCCGAAATTGATTCGAGGCCAGGTAGCAGGTAGTTTGCAGTTACGGTTATTGAACGTCAAGAAGGCTAATGTCAAAAATCAAGATCGAATTTGGAGGCACCACTACATTGTTAATGCCGGTAAATCCATTATTTGAATATCCCAATGATGGTGGAATATATAGTTTTATTTCTCCGCCGGATTGAATTAACGGTAGTCCTTTTTTCCAACCATCGATCAAATCACCCAGCGTAAAGATCTGGTCTGTCTCCTGATCGAAGGTCTTACCTGAAGTTAATTGTCCGGTATAGCTTACAGTGATCTGAGAACAAAGATTTGGCGTTGTCCCGGTACCCTCGCTTACGATCTTGTAATAAAATCCACTCTGATGTAAAGTGGCTGTAATGCCATTTGAATCGAGGTAAGCCTTAACTGCCTGTTGTTCTGTTTTGGGCGCCACTAAATTATCCTGCACCCCACAACCATTATTCTTCTTGAAACAGGAAGATAAACACACATACAGCCACAATAAACAAAATATGGATCTCCGCATGTAAATAATTTCCTCAAAACTAATACTTCATATGAAAGACAACCAGGAAATAACAATAGCTGCAATTATCATTATTATTTTTCGGTCGCTTCATTAACAGTCGTCTTGTTTTCTTTTAATTGTTTAGCAAGAAGTTCGCGATATTTCTGCTCGTGCATATCCCATTTATGCTGCTGCGAAAAAACAGCGACAAAGATAATGATCAGTAAAAAAGAAATGATCAACATCAACCCACCAGAAGTGATGACCATTTCGGCACGCTTGTACCAGCCTGAGAAAAAATTAATGATAATGGGAATAACGAATAAAAAACCAACCGGAATCCCGATTAACAATTGCCAAAAAAATTTCTTTCGTTTTTCGCGGTTTTGTTCCCAATAAATGATAAAGTCTTTCTCTGGCTGTGTTAACATATAAACCTCCTGGCTGCAAAGTTACAACAGGCGATTTTAATGGCCGGAAGGGCAATAATTTATTTAATTCAGCGTATTTGACTAACATTTTATTATTATTAACTTGCGGTAAAATCCATTGCCTTGAAACTACCTTTACTGCTTGCACAATTTCTTTACGAGCACAAAACTTTAAGCCTGCCGGGTATCGGCATTTTTACGCTAGATCCTTCCGTCATTATTCCAGATGAAAAAAATAATAAAGAAACGCAGTTCATCCCTACCGTTGAATTCAAAAACGCGGCTGTTAAAGAAGCTGATGAGGAATTGATTGAATTTATTAAACGCAATACAGGAAAGATCAGACCACTGGCAATTTCTGATCTTGATTCATATCTCACGCTGGGCCAGCAAATGCTGAATATTGGCAAGCCTTTCTATATTGAAGGTGTGGGTACCTTATTAAAAGGAAAAGATGGCAAATTTGATTTTGTTTCCGGGCAACATGATGTTGCGGGGATTCAGAACAATGAGATCAATAAAGAAAATCAGTCGCCAAAAAAACAAAGTTTGTATGAAGAAACAGCGCATCCCTATCAATCACAAAATAACACAAGCAGAAAAGTAATTATCGCATTGGCTTTTATCGCCGGATTGGCAATCCTTGTCTGGGGTGCTTATAAATTGTACCAAAAAAACATTACCCCGGAAACCAATACGGTTTCTACACCACTAACAAACAATAATGACACAAGCGCGGTTAAGATAGATTCACAAAAGGTCTCTGCACCACCTATTGATTCTTCTCAACTAAAAAAACCGGTGACAAAACAAATAACCAAGCCGAATAAAGATTCTCTTCAATACAAATTCGTCATTCTTTCCACCAATAATAAAGACAAAGCATTAAAAAGATATAATCAGTTGCTTTCTTATCTTCTCAAAATAAAAATGCAAACAAGGGATTCTTCGTCCTTCAAATTGTATTTTACTTTTCCGGCTTCGCCAAAAGATACCGTTCATATCAAAGACTCCCTGAACATGGTTTACGCAACCCATACCATTATTGAACTCGCAATGAATAATTGATGAATGCAAGCGCCGATTATTGGATAGCAAAACTGCAAATGACCAAACACCCTGAAGGTGGCGCGTTTCGGGAAGTATACCGTTCTTCTTTAAATATAGAAAAGGAAAATCTGCCGGGAAATTTTAAAGGCTCCAGAAATGTTTGCACAAGCATCTATTTCTTGCTGAAAAGAAATGAATTCTCGGCATTCCATCGCATTGCTTCTGATGAGTTATGGCATTTTTATTTCGGTAATGCATTGATGATTTATGAAATTGAATCGCTGACCGGAACACTGAAGACACATAAGCTGGGAAACAATTTTGAAAACGGAGAAGTTTTTCAAACCGTTATTAAAGCCGGAAACTGGTTTGCATCTGCCGTTAATGATAATGGAGAATATGCCCTGGTAGGATGTACCGTTGCACCTGGTTTTGATTTTGCCGATTTTGAATTGGCTGAGAGAAATAAATTGATAAAAGACCATCCGCAACATAAGGATCTCATTATATCGCTGACGAGATGAAATCATTATTTGTAGATCGCCCCGTTTTTCATCACCAATTTTGTCTTGCGCAGATCCGAAATATTTCCCGATGGATCTCCTTCAACAATAATAATATCAGCAAATAATTTTTCTCTTATTCTGCCAACCTGATTATTTATTTTAAAAACATCTGCGTTGATGGAAGTCGCGGAACGCAAGACATCAATGGCTTTCATTCCATATTCCACCATATCTTCCATTTCCCGGACATTATCGCCATGTCTAAAAACCCCAACATCACCTCCCATACAAATGGTAACTCCCGCATCCAGCGCAGCTTTGAAGCTTTTATGTTTTTCTGTCACCCGTTCCGGTTCCTTGCCAGTTCCTTTCCGCCATCCGCGATATTGTTCAACGGCTTCACCAGCCGCAATCGTTGGACATAATGCCACTCCTTTTTCTTTCATCATTTTAAATATCTCAGGCGTCCCGTTATCGCCGTGTTCAATGGTGGTGACACCCGCCAATATGGATCTTCGCATTCCTTCTGCAGTAGTTGCATGAACGGCGACAATTCTTCCGCTGCTGCTTGCTGCTTCAACGGCCTTTTTTAATTCACTCATTGTAAAAGTGGGTTCTGCCTCATTGTCTTCTCCCCAGTAATAATCAGCATAAATTTTAATGATGTCTGCCCCCTTTCCAATTTGGGTGCGCACTTCACGAACAATTCCTTCTTCTCCATCCGCTTCAGCCGCGCCCTTTAAAACATTGATGTCATAGTTGAGATTTTTTGGTCCGTATGTTCCTGTCGCCACGATTGCTTTTGTAGAGGCAAGAATTCGCGGACCAGGAATGATTTTTTTTTCGATGGCTTCTTTCAATCCGACATCATCATAACCAGCTCCCTCAGTCCCAAGATCGCGGACCGTAGTGAATCCTGCCATCAGGGTGTTTTTTGCATGCACGGTAGCGCGTGCAATTCGTTCCGCCCTGGATTCTTTCAATACCTGGTCGTTCCAGGATGTTTCATTATAGGGATGTAAAAACAAGTGACTATGACCTTCGATCAATCCGGGCAATAATGTGCAACCTGGAAATTCAAGCACAATTGTATTTGCAGGAACCTGAATTGATTTTGCATCGCCGACCGCGCTGATCGTATTTCTGTAAACCAACACCTGCCAGCCCGCATGCATTTGTTCGCCATCAAACACCCGATCGGGTTTGAGAAGATAAAACGAATCTGTTCTGAAGTCTTGAGAGAAAGAAAATTGGAAACAAAACAATAAAGAAGTAAAAAATATTTTGTGGATATTTTTCATAAGCGATTTGTCATTTATAAATTGAAATCATTCCAACACTCTTTCCACCCCTCTGAAAAATCCTTCAGATTCTGCAATCCCCGGCAAAGGATCTTTCATCAAATTTTCATATTCCAGACTGCATTTGCCAGAATATTTGATCTTCTTTAATTCTTTTATCAAGGAAGGATAATCAATAATTCCTCTGCCAACCTCAATTGATCTGCCTTCGGCAACTGCGGCGGAAACATCTTTAATATGCATATCAAAAATACGCGGTCCATAATCTGCTACTGCTTTTGCCGGTACAATACCTGCGCGCATTGCATGACCGATATCAAGACATAACCCTATGCGATCATCAAGACCTTTTATTCTGTCATAAACGTCTTTTGGACCGGGATAGAGCTTGTCTTCCGGCCCGTGATTGTGTATAGCGGCACGAATATTACTTGCTTTCACCTGTTGTTCAAGTTGGGGCAATAATGCATAATCGGGCGCACAAACGATTAAATTGACACCTACTCTTTTTGCATATTCAAAAGCATTACTGACTTCCGCTTCGCTTTTCATATAAATCACACCGACAGCATAAATGGAAATATCTGCGGCCTGAAATTTTGCTTTCACCTCATCAATCTGCTGCTGCGAACTGTTCAAAGGCAAATGAAAATCTTTTATGGATAATGTTTTTATTTCAACTCTTTTCATCACCTCAATCGATTGTTCTATGGTCAAATTCAAAAAAGAATAACCAGCGATTCCCAATTGCAAAAAATCGTTGCTCGCATTTTTTTGTTTTGTGGGAAAATTCTTGCTGTTAAGGGATGATAAAACATCGGGAGCAGATAAGCCGATAGCGCTTAGCTTCAGAAAATTTCTTCTTGATGACATAGTAATGGTTAGAAAGTTCAATAAAGAAATTAAGGTACGACAAATAATAATCCCTTAGCTATACAAGGGTTCTGAAGAATTTAAAGAAAGCAATACCGGCGGAGAATTTCCGTGAATGAAGAAGCAAAAGATCGTCGGAATAATATTAAAAGCCTAACTGCAAAATATATCCGAAAATCAGAACAGCAACAGTGATACCTGCAATAAAGCAGAGGGCGAGTTTTGTTATCGGCATAGCCGCAACTTTTCTTACGGTTTTCATAAGCACCAAATTTTAGGGTCTACCCTACTAAAACGCTTATTGGATTTGAATATTGCGTCTGCCGTTATTTTTATTAGCTATTGTTTTTCAAATTGTTCGAAAGACAAATTCAGGACTTCATATTTTTCAGGATCCGGCAAACTATAATGCCACCATTCTGTAGCGAATTCCCTGAATCCGAATTTCTCCATCGTTTCTTTCAATAATTTTCTGTTCAGCAAAACATCTTCAGGCAGATCCACAAAATCGTGATGAGCAGAATCAGTAAAATTATCAAAGCCAGTTGGCATTTTTATTTCTTTACCTGTTTTCAAATCAATGATCGTCAGATCAACAGCGATTCCGCGATTATGCCCGCTCCCTTTTTTGGGATCAGCGACATAACGATCATCATGAACCAGTTCCCAAAATTTTTCTGTCACAAAATATGGACGGTATGCATCAAAAATCTTCAATCCCAATCCTTTTTTATTTAATTCTTTTTGAACCTGCGCCAATGCTCTTATAGCTGGTAATCTCAAAAAAGTATTTTTTGGCAATTCAGGATACATGATACGATGCATAAAATTATCTGTGGTTTCATAGCGCAGGTCGAGTATAATGTTTGGGATTGATCGTTGCACATCGATCATTCGCATATTGCTGTCTTCTTTTGTTGTTTTAATATAGGATTCAACGGAATTAATTACATGAAGTGAATTATTTACAGCGTCTTGCGCAGCACAAACAAAAGCAGAGGTGGAAAAAATAGTAGTAATGATTAATAAAATATTGAAGCGTTGTGTTATATTGTATCGCATATTGATTCGCGGATTATTTACTTTGAAGAAAGTTAGGAATTTGCGATGAATAAACCGTAATTAATACATGAGTTACCAAAGAACCCTGACAAAGATTTTATCGCTAACCTGTGCCTGTTTTATTCTAGTTTGTTGCAATAATGCCAATAAAAAACCTGCTGACAAAGATATCGTCAGCAAGCCCGAAAAAATGCCCGAGCATATCAGCAACGACCTGGAAAAAACACTCGATTACATCAATAAAAACAGTGGCAAACTAAATGACACGGTTACTTTGGATTATGCAAAGCTTGATGACAGTTTTTATAATGTAAAAAACTATGCCTCCATTTGGAACGACCATGAAAAATGGTTGCCGCTTGCCGATTCATTATACAAATTCATAGAAAACGCCAAAAATTACGGACTGTTTCCTTCAGATTACTATTATAAGCCCATTTCATTCATACGAAGAGTGCTCGTTGAAGATTCTGTGGCAAGAAAAAATGCAGTTCTCTGGGCCCGCGCTGATATTTTATTGACGGATGCTTTTTTTAAATTAGTAAAAGATCTCAGGCAGGGTCGTTTGCAATACGACAGCGTAACATTAAGAGCAGATACCGTATTGCATGATTCCATCTTTACGCAAACATTGGCCCAGGCGGCACAATTAGGAAGCGTTGATTCTGCATTGAGAAGTCTTGAACCAAGAATAAAAGGGTACGATTCATTACGAACATATTTGAAAGAGTTCCTGGCAACGGCAAAATTCAAACCATTTACTTATTTGGTTTATCCATACAAGGACTCCATTTCATTTTTCACCACGCTCCAAAAAAGGTTGTATGAAACGGGAATTGTCAGTTCTGATTCAACAGCAATGGACACGACACAGTTCATCAGCGCATTGAAAAAATACCAGAAAAAAACGGGACTAAAAATAACCGGACATATTTCGGAAGAAGTGGTGAACAAACTCAATAACACGGACATCGAAAAATTCAAACGGATTGCGGTTAACCTTGACCGTTATAAATTATTACCGGATACTTTGCCGCGGACCTATATTTGGGTAAATCTCCCTTCTTTTTATTTGGATGTTTACGACGCTGATACCCTGGTTTTTGAATCAAGAATTATTTGCGGCGATCCAAAGACAAGAACTCCCTTGTTAACAAGTCAGGTTTCTAATTTTATCACCTACCCGCAATGGACGGTTCCCTACAGCATCATTTTTAAAGAAATGCTTCCAAAAATTCAAAAGAACATCGATTTTCTGAAAAAAGAAAACCTGATGGTTGTTGACAGAAATGATAATATTCTGGATCCAAAAAAAATAAACTGGGCAAAGCTGAGTAAAAAACATTTCCCTTATTTTTTGAAACAGGAACAGGGGGATAATAATTCTCTGGGGGTGATCAAATTCAATTTCAGAAATAAATACAGTGTTTACATGCATGACACCAATGTGAGATGGATGTTCGGCAAAGCATTTCGTGCATTGAGTCATGGTTGCGTGCGCGTAAAAGAATGGCAAAAAATGTCTGATTTTTTGGTTCGCAATGATACAATGCGATATCATACCGATACATTACGCGCCTGGATAAAAAGACAGGAAAAGCATGTGGTTAGCGGGTTCCAGAAGGTCCCGGTTTTTATCAGGTATTTTGACTGTGAAGGCAAGAATGGCCGCATAAAGTTTTACGACGACATCTATGACGAAGATAAATTCCTTTGCGAAAAATACTTTGCCAATAAGAGCGTTAACTAATATCTATGAATAAATACATTATTGCTTCCTTGCTTGCGGGCATGGCAGTGCCATGTATGATTTCTGCGCAGCATAAAACAAAGACCGCTGTAGTCGTAAAAAAGAAAAATTCAAAAGTACGATATGGAATTGCCAGTTTTTATGCCAATAAATTCAATGGCAGAAGAACGGCGAATGGTGAAATTTTCAGTCAGCAAAAATTAACGGCAGCAAGCAATAAGATTCCCCTCAACACATGGGTCAGGGTTACCAATCTAAAAAATAAAAAAAAGGTGGTTTTGCGGGTAACAGACCGGATGCATCATCTTAATAAGAGATTGATCGATCTTAGTCGCGCAGCTGCCAAACAATTGGGCTACACCGGGTGGGGATTAGCAAAAGTAAAAGTGGAGATACTGGGGAAGAAAAAAATGACCGAACAAGAATTGATCTCTGAAAATGAAAAATAATTTTTATCAAAGCGTGTGCTTGGATATATCTGCAATTGTTTTCTTTTCCAGAATCCGCAGATTGGCATCACGAACCTGCGTCATAACATCATGCAGACCGCAACTTTTTTCATCACAATTCCTGCACTTTTCGTAAAAATATAAACTAACGCAGGAGACGAGCGATATCGGGCCATCCAGCAATCGCATGATCGTGGCGAGTTGAACATCTTTTGGATTCTTTGCCAAAAAATAACCACCTCCTTTCCCTTTTTTGCTATCCAGCACACCGGCTTTCTTCAGTTCCAGCAAGATATTCTCTAAAAACTTTAATGGGATTTTTTTCTTTTTTGAGATTTCTGCGATCAATACCGGCTTTTCCTTCCCTTTATCAGCGAGATACATGAGCGCCTGAAAAGCATACTGCGTTTTTTTCGATAGCATTCAATTTGATTTTATAAATGCAAATTTAAACTTATTTTCTTAGCGCATCATAATCAAGGACTCAAGGATCATAATCCCAAAACATCCTTCATGCTAAAAACGCCTTTTTTATCATATAGAAATTCAGCAGCCAATACTGCGCCAAGCGCAAACCCTTTACGGTTATGCGCTTCATGGATTATCTCGATGTCGTCAATGTCCGAACTGTATTTTACTTTATGGGTTCCTGCAGCAGGATCTATTCTTTCACTTATTATTTCCAATTCCTCCGGATTTTCGGCAATATGATTAACCCAATTTTTCTTTCGTGGAATATACGCTGTTATTTCTTCAGCGAGGGTAATCGCTGTTCCGCTGGGCGCATCTCTTTTTTCGGTATGATGGGTCTCTGTGATACGGATAGCATAATCTTCCTGTTTTGCCATCAATTGCGCAAGACGTTTATTGATCTCAAAAAAAATATTCACGCCCACGCTAAAATTACTGGCGTACAAAAAAGCCCCATTATTCTCAACGCAATATTTTTTTACATCGTCGTATTTTTTTAGCCAGCCGGTAGTGCCGCATACAACAGGGGTTTTTGCCTGGAGGCATGTCATCACATTTTGAAAGGCCGTGTGGGGCGTTGTGAATTCAATAGCGACATTTGCCTTGGCCAGGGTAACATCGTTAAACTGACTAATATTCCCGATATCAATTTTTAAAACAACTTCATGACCGCGTTGTACCGCAATCTCTTTGATGGCTTTGCCCATCTTACCATAGCCAATCAGCGCTATTTTCATACCTCAGAATTTTCAGGAAAATTAACACAAACTGATCAATGCCCAAATAATTTTAAAACGCTAATAGGACGTATTAAATACTTTGAACTGTGGTCTATGAATATCAAAAACCAGACTGACGCCGGAGATATTTGAGGAACAGGGCGCAATACGAATAGAAAGATCTCTGCTCACGTCAAATAATTTCAAATGAGCATCAACGGTAGCATCCACGATATTCAATGCATAAAAAAGCAGGAAGAACAGCACAGAATAATCTTCATTACTTCGAAAATAGTTTCGATATTTCTGAAGTCCGGTAATGCCATAAGAATTTATGGAGCTATCCTGATTAAAAATAAACGGCAGCAATTTAGGATCCACCTTCGAAATACTGTCTTTATTATTATAACTTCCGTTTGCCAGCACGGCTAAAGCATATCTGGTCTTATTATACCATTTCTTATTGTCAAAATAGGTGTAGGTAGGAAAGCCTACTGCAAACCAAACGATCGGCACTTTCCAGTATTTTTTATTATAGATCTGGCCGAGTCCGGGAAATACGGCTGAATAAATTGTTGCTCTTGTCGGATCAAAGGCTTTTTTCTTTTGCGTTGAATCGGATTTCTTTGAAGCGGGGCTTGTGGAATCTTTTTTTGCAACAATGCTGGTGTCCTGCGATGAGGTCCTTACATGCAGGCTGTCCTGAGCCATGACGGCCTGCATCGAAAAACAAAAAATGAACAATATAGTGATTGAAAAAAACCGCATTAATAATTTTAATTCACCTGAACGTTCATTAACGACAAAATCTTATTCAATTCCTGCATCGAATAATATTCTATGTTAATGCTGCCATGCCCGTTTTTATTGTGGCTAAACTTTACACGGGTGCTGAAATGCGATGCTAAGTTATCCTCTATTTTTTTGAAAGCCTGTGGCAGCAAAGGTTTTACGGAATTTTTAACAGCAGTGTTGCCTTTGTATAATTTGCGAACCAGTTCTTCTGTTTGTCTGACAGATAATCCTTTCGTCTTAATATCATTAAAAATATACAATTGCTTATCGACGGTATCAACATTGATCAATGCCCTTGCATGACCCATACTCAATTGATTATTCCGAACGGCAACTTGTATGTCCGGTGGCAATTTTAATAATCGGACATAATTGGCTACTGTGCTTCTCTCCTTGCCCATCCGCTCAGAGACTTCTTCCTGCGTGTAGTTCAATTCATCCATCATTCTTTTGTAACTAAGGGCAATTTCGATGGCGTTCAGGTCCTCGCGCTGCAAATTTTCAAGCAGTGCCAGCTCCAGCAATTGCTGATCGTTGGCAGAACGGATATAAACAGGAATATCTTTTATGCCGGCAATTTTCGCCGCGCGAAAACGACGTTCACCGGAGATGATACGATATCTTCCGGTTGGAAGCTTGGAAACAGTTATAGGTTGTATGATATCGTGCAGTCTAATAGATGCAGCCAGTTCATTTAGCGCCAGCTCATCAAAATCGCGGCGAGGTTGTTTTGGATTTGTTTCTATCTGGTCAAGTACGATTCGCAAAATGCCGGTTACATTTTCGACAACAGATGTTTTTAATGTTCCCGAAGAAGTTTTAAGATCATCATCGATGCTTTGCAATAGGGATCTTATTCCTTTACCTAATGCTTCTTTATTTTGCTTGGGAGTGGTCATAAATTTAGATTTAAGGCTTCAGGCTTGAGGTGTGAGACATTTCAACATATGCCCTGACCATTGCCTTAGACCTTATTCAAGAATTCTTTCTTCCTGCTTGATCTTTGTTTTGTTGTTTTTTTGAAGGACCTCTTTTGCAAGATTCAAATAGTTTGCCGCGCCCTTACTGTAAGCATCGTAGAGTATTACCGGTTTCCCTACACTCGGGGCTTCACTTATTTTTGTATTACGATGAATGATCGTATCAAAAACCATCTCATCAAAATGTTTTCTCAGTTCACTGACTACCTGGTTACATAATCGCAATCGACCATCATACATCGTCATCAAAATTCCTTCAATGGATAATTCGGGGTTAAGCCGGTTTTGAACGATCTTGATGGTGTTTAATAATTTCCCCAATCCTTCGAGGGCAAAAAATTCTGTTTGAACCGGAACAATGACCGAATCCGATGCAGTCAAGGCATTTACCGTAATCAATCCCAAAGACGGGGAACAGTCGATTATGATAAATTCATAATCGTTTTTTATCGGCTCAAGAATATTTTTAAGAACACGTTCGCGATTGGGATAATTTATCATTTCAATTTCAGCGCCGACCAAATCAATATGCGAAGGGATTACATCCAGATTGGGGATCTCAGATTTCAATATTACATCTTTGGCAAGGGTGTTGTTTACCATGCAATCGTACAAGCTATGCGTGATATTGTGCAGGTCGAAACCCACGCCAGTCGTGCTATTTGCCTGCGGATCCGCATCAACCAGCAAGGTCCGAAATTCAAGCACAGCCAAACTTGCCGCCAAATTGATGGCAGATGTGGTTTTCCCAACTCCTCCTTTCTGATTTGCTACACCAATTGTTTTTGCCATAAGGTAATCAAAGCCGTGTTTATTATTCACAACTATTTAAAATCGTAAAGAAATCTGGAAATCATCATTCATGGTAAAATTGTGCCCAATTAATAAAATTGCAAAATTTAGTTTTCCAATATTTATCAACTTATAATTACAATTGGCAAAAATACAGCTTAGGCATAAATTGTGGCCAACATTAGCCATTCTTTAATGTTATACATTCTTTTGAAAAAATGTACACGATAATTTCAGGGACCAACCGACCAAAAAGCAATACCATCAATGTAGCCCGGCAGTACCAGCAACTATTGAAGCAGCAAGGCATTAGCGCAAATTTGCTTTCCCTGGAAAAATTGAATGTGCTGGAGCGTAATGCTGAATTTGAAAAAATCGAATCGGATATTTTGGTCCCCGCGCAAAAATTCATTTTTATTTCACCGGAATACAACGGGAGCATTCCGGGTGTTTTAAAATGTGTGTTTGATATCTCAGACATTACCAAAACCTGGTGGAATAAAAAAGCGCTGCTCACCGGCGTTTCAACGGGAAGGGCCGGAAACCTACGCGGCATGGACGACCTTACCGGCATCCTGCATTACCTGAAAGTGGTTGTCCATCCCAATAAATTACCCATTTCATTGGTTGCGGGATTGATGGATGCAAATGGTGAAATTGTAGATGCACCAACCCTTGCCGCCGTAAATGCTCAAATAAAGGAATTTATTGAGTTCTGAATGAATGAATAATGTTTTATAATCTTTGCAAAAATTAATTACATGCGCATCGGAAAATTTGTTTGGCTACTTCTCGTAATCATGTTTCTACTGGATCTCTATGTTTACCAGGCATTGAAACTGGTGAGCAATAACCTTTCTCAAAAAACAAAAATGTTTGTTTATGGCGGCTACTGGACAATCTCGGTCATAGTGCTCCTGTTCATTTTCATCTTACCTTTTATAAATTTTGTCGAGCTGCCGGCAGCGGTCAGAAATTATGTGTTTGCCATTGTTCTGGGTTTATTTTTTGCAAAATTGCTTGCTTCTGTTTTCTTTTTGATCGATGATATCAGAAGATTGATCCAATGGGCGAGCGGAAAATTGTTTTTTCAAAATACGGAAGGTGAAAACATGAGCAGTGAGGGTATTTCCCGGTCTGTTTTTTTAAGCTGGGTCGGATTGGGAATCGGCGGTGGTTTATTTTCTACCCTGCTTTATGGCTTCACCAATAAATATAATTACAGGATCAAGCGCGTAAAATTATCTTTTGATAATTTACCCGCGTCATTCAAAGGATTGAAAATTGTCCAGATCTCCGATATTCATTCAGGGAGTTTCACCAATAAAAAAGCGGTCAATCGCGGAGTGGATATGATATTGAATGAAAACGCGGACCTGATCTTATTTACGGGTGATCTGGTCAATGACCGGGCAATAGAAATGACCAACTATATGGACGTCTTCAACCGGCTGAAAGCGCCGATGGGCGTATATTCCACGCTGGGCAATCATGATTACGGGGATTATCTTTATGGCGCTCATCCTACCGGTGAAAAAGCGATTGCGAAAGCAGAGAATTTAGAACACCTCAAACGAATTCATGGTGAATTAGGATGGAGATTATTGCTCGACGAAAATGTGGCCCTGGAAAAAAACAATGAAAAAATTGCACTCATCGGGGTGCAGAATATCAGCGGCCGAAAGTCCTTTCATAGTTATGGGGATCTTGCAAAAGCTTCTGCTGGCACCGAACAGTATCCATTCAAAATTTTAATGAGCCATGATCCCAGCCACTGGGACAAGGAAGTAACCAGTAAATACAAAGATATCGACCTCACCTTATCGGGGCACACGCACGGTATGCAATTTGGGGTAGAAATTCCGGGATTTAAATGGAGCCCCGTTGAGTATGTGTATAAAGAATGGGCCGGACTTTATGAAGAAGGAAAACAAAAAATTTATGTAAACCGGGGTTATGGTTTTATCGGCTATCCCGGAAGAGTTGGCATATTGCCTGAAATTACCGTGGTTGAATTGGCCTGACAGGATCGTTTTATAACGTTGATGTATACCCGCAATTTAAGACCGCATCCTCATTTGTAGAATTTATTTCCCGCTTAAACCTTCCCGCAAAAAAATTATCTAACTCTTAACGAACAATTAAATCATTTTAACATATCTCATAAAATATTAGCACGTAATTTTCGTCATATTTTGAATCATTATTTTCAACCCAAAAGGAAAAAACATGAAAACTAAGTCAGTTATTTTATCGGTAATGCTGATCATGATTATGGCAGTTGGTGCAAATGCACAAGGATTTGAATTAGGAATAAAAGGCGGCGCAAATTTTTCTAAAGTGACAGACAACGGCAATTACCAGTCGGCTTTAACCAATGAATTTAAATTTGGCTACAGCCTTGGGGCATTCGCCATTTTGAATTTTAACAAACACATTGGCATTCAACCGGAACTTTTATGGAATGAATATCAAACGCACACAACAGTCAATGCCAATGATGTTTATACTGATCTGTGGAACGATAAAAATATTAACCTGAACTATTTAACCGTTCCTGTTCTATTGAATTTATCGCCGAGCAAAATAATCACTTTTCAGGTCGGCCCGCAATTCGGGATTTTGATCAATCAATCCCAGACCCTTGTGAACAATGCCAAAGACGCATTTAAGAAGGGAGACTTTTCCATGGTCGGCGGTGTCCAATTAAATCTTGGATGGGTAAAGCTTGGGGCACGCTATGTAGTTGGTTTAAATAATATTTCTGATCTGCCCAGTACCAATTCATGGAAAAATCAGGGTGCACAGGCCTATCTTGGATTCAAGATCTTATAAAAAATATACCTCTTTTAAAAAAGCTTTCCCCCAAAAGGAGGGCTTTTTTATTGTCGCAAAACGGTTACCGGCACCCAGATGCTGGCACCATAATTGACCTATATTGACTTCACTAAAAAATAGTAGGATTATCCCTAAACAGGTGTTATTTTGTCACCTAATAATAATATGAAAGAGGCGAATTTTTTTCTGCGCACTGAAGATGAAATGGAGTTCATGCCAATCATTCCCTTAAACGAGAGTGATAATGACACCCTTAATGAGGTTGAGTTCCCCAAGGAGTTGCCGGTACTTCCTTTGAGAAATACTGTGCTTTTCCCCGGCGTTGTTCTGCCCATCACCGTTGGCAGGGATAAGAGTATAAAGGCAGTGAACGATGTTTACGCTGCTGACAAATTGATAGGCGTTTTAGCGCAAAAAGACAGTAGCATAGAAGAGCCCAAAGTTGGCGACCTGGAAGATGTTGGGACAGTTGCACGGATCATTAAGTTGATAAAAATGCCTGATGGCGGAACTACGGTGATCATTCAGGGCAAGAGAAGATTTAAAGTGGGTGCTATTACTGCCGACGATCCCTATTTTAAGGCCCAGGTTGTTTTATTACAGGAGGAAGAAGCTCCCACAGATCAGGATTTTGAGGCCTACGTTTCAAACATTAAAGATATTGCCACGCAGATAATCCAGCTTTCACCCAATATTCCATCGGAAGCTGCCATCATTTTAAAAAATATAGAGAATCCTTCCTTTCTTATCCATTTTATTTCCAGCAATCTAAATGCAGAGTTACACGAAAAACAACAGGTGCTTAAACTCAATCATATCAAAGCGCGTGCAGATCTGCTCATGCAATTATTACAAAGAGAATTGCAGTTTGCTGAATTAAAAAACAAGCTCACTACAAAGACAAAAACAGAACTTGATAAGCAACAGCGCGAATATTTTTTACAGCAGCAATTAAAAAGTATCAAAGATGAATTGGGCGGAGATACCAATGAGCGCGAAATAAAAGAGATGCAGAAAAAGGCGGAAGCAAAAAAATGGCCGGCTGCTGCAAAAGAACTTTTTAAAAAAGGAACAGAGAAATTGGAAAGAATGCATCCGTCAACTCCGGATTATTCGGTGATCTATAATCATCTCGACCTGATGCTCGACTTACCCTGGAATGAATACACAGAAGACGGATATGATCTGAAGAGAGCAAAAAAGATACTTGATGCAGATAATTACGGATTGCATAAAGTGAAAAGCCGCATCATAGAATATCTTGCTGTGCTGAAATTAAAAGGTGATATGAAAAGCCCGATATTATGTTTTATCGGACCGCCGGGGATTGGTAAAACATCCCTGGGTAAAAGTATTGCCAATGCGATCGGAAGAAAATATGTGCGTATTAGTCTGGGTGGGCTGCATGATGAAAGTGAAATACGCGGACATCGCAAAACCTATATCGGCGCAATGCCCGGAAGAATTTTGCAGGCAATAAGAAAAGTGAAATCATCAAATCCGGTTATTGTTTTGGATGAAATTGATAAAGTGGGAACCGATTTTAGAGGAGATCCATCGTCTGCATTACTGGAGGTGCTGGATCCTGAACAGAATAATACTTTCTACGATAATTATCTTGAGCTGGAATATGACCTGAGCAAAACACTCTTCATCGCAACGGCAAATGACATCAATCATATTCAGCCTGCATTGCGCGACAGGCTTGAGATCATTGATCTGAGCGGATATGCTGTCGAAGAAAAAATTCAAATCGCAAAACGTCATCTTCTCCCAAAACAAAAAGAAGCGCATGGATTGGGCAATATCAACTTTGGAATGAGCGATAAGGTTTTGGAAAAAATAATTCAGGACTATACCAGGGAAAGTGGTGTTCGCGAATTGGATAGGCAACTTGCTTCAATCATGCGTTTCCAGGCAAAGGAATTTGCAACAAAAGGAAAATTAAAACCATTATTTTCCGCAGGAAATGTCGAAAAAGTGCTGGGCAAACCAAAATATAGCAATGATCTGTATAAAGTGGCCAATTTGCCCGGTGTTGCCGTCGGACTTGCCTGGACCTATGTAGGTGGGGATATTTTATTTGTTGAAACTTCTTTAAGCGAAGGAAAGGGTGAATTGAAATTGACCGGCAATCTGGGCAATGTGATGAAAGAAAGTGCGATCACAGCGCTTACTTATTTACAATCTAATGCAAAGAAATACGGGATTGATTCCTCTGTTTTCAATAAAAATACCATTCACGTGCATGTGCCGGAAGGTGCAGTACCCAAAGACGGACCGAGCGCGGGCATTACCATGATGACTTCAATCGCATCAGCAATCACCGGAAAGCGCGTAAAGCCATATTTAGCCATGACCGGTGAAATCACCTTGCGCGGTCAGGTATTGCCTGTCGGCGGAATCAAAGAAAAAATTCTTGCAGCAAAACGTGCCGGATTAAAAGAAATAATTCTTTGCTCACAAAACGAAAAAGATATTCTTGAAATTGATTCTGCTTTTATCAAAGGCATCAAATTTCATTATGTTAAAACAATGCAGCAGGTACTTGATACAGCATTGGTTTAAACATAAACGCTAGCCGGATCTATTCAGGCAAAGCTTTCACAAAACTTTAGTGAACTGTTAACCCGCATTGGATGTTATTAATGAAGTCAACCAGATTTTCATGTTGGTTGTTTTAAGGGTTAAAAAGGTTCCCCCATGTCAATGGGGGAATTTTTTTTCTTTGTTGCCCCTCATAGCATATTTATTGGGCATCCTTGAGTATTTCAAGCTTTCCACTCCTCAGCCATTTCTTTTTCGTTCTTGAATGCTTCACGCGGTTTTAGTCCCAGTAGATCAAACATCAAATTGTCTTCTTCAAAAGAAGGATTTGGTGTGGTTAATAATTTATCTCCGCCAAAAATAGAATTGGCGCCAGCCATAAAACATAAAGCTTGTTCGGCAACACTCATATCCGTTCTTCCAGCGCTCAATCGCACCATGGTTTTAGGCATTAATATTCTCGCCGTTGCAATCATGCGCACCATGTCCCAGATATCAACCTTAGGATTGTTTTCCAACGGCGTTCCTTTGATTCTCACCAACGCATTGATGGGAACGCTTTCGGGATGTTCCGGAAGTGTTGCCAAAGTGTGCAACATTTTTATTCTGTCACTATGCGTTTCGCCCAATCCGATGATTCCGCCGCAACAAACCGTTACGCCGGCTTTGCGAACATTGTCGAGTGTTTGCAAACGATCATCATAGGTTCGCGTAGTAATAATCTCATTGTAATATTCCGCAGAAGTATCGAGATTATGATTGTATGCATACAATCCCGCGTCCGCCAATTTTTTTGCCTGTGAATCGGTAAGCATCCCCAATGTGCAACAAACCTCCATTCCTATTTCATTGACAGCCGTTACCATTTCCAGCACCCGGTCAAAGTCTTTATTGTCTCTTACCTCACGCCAGGCTGCGCCCATGCAAAATCTTGTAGAACCAGCCGCTTTTGCTTTCGCAGCATATTCAACAACCTGCTCTTTCTGTAAGAGCGCATGAACATCAACGTTAGTATGGTAACGCGCGGCCTGCGGACAATAGGCGCAGTCTTCCGGGCAGCCCCCGGTCTTGATTGATAACAAAGTGCAAACCTGAACCTCTGCCGTATCATTATATTCGCGATGAACAGTTGCAGCGCGATAGATCAACTCTAATAATGAAGTGTTGTATAAATTTTGCACTTCTGTAATTGCCCAGTTATTTCTGATCATAACAATCACTGTTTATCGTGTAAATATATGGAGGTATCGTTTAGTAAAGGAATATTTTGCTTAAACATTTTATTGAAAACAACACGAAACATATTTACGTTCGTAATGCTATCGTAAAATAAATGATAATCTTTATCCGGAAAAAAAACCGCGTTCTGATTCTGAAAAAAATTGATCGGATATTTTTCTTTGGTGTCGTATCTGAATCCATGATCTCCCATAAAAATGATCACCGCAGAATCGTTTGTGTTTTTTCGAATGGCGTTTATTAATTCTTTTACGCGGTCATTCGTATAGGGGATATAATCAAGATAAGGCTGGGTAAGTTTATTGATCACACTCTCCTTATAAATGGTTGCCTTATCTTTTCTGTTTCCATTTTTATCAAAAAAGAAAGGTGGATGCGGCATATATACATGTCCATAGATAAATCGAGGATGATTGGATCTTATTTCACTTTCTCTTTCAACACTGGCAATTATCTTATCGTTATTGATGACCTGGTTGAAAAAAGTATTTTCGGTAAGCCATTTGATTTCCCATTTACCCGTGTAAAACATCCAACCAATATCCCTGCGCAAATAAGCAAATAAGGTCCTGTCGGTGATCAGCTTTGTTTTCAAGGGCAAAAAAGATTGCTCAACCTTTGAAGGATTGCCGGCAAGATCGAACACCGAATAATTAACGATATCATATCCCTGGTAAGACAAGAATTTTATAACCTGGTCATTTTTGATGAGGTTATTGCAATACGCATAGTCATCCGCAGTACATGCGTCAGGATTAAAAAATCCGTGCAGGTACGACATGTTCAAAACCGATGACATGGAAAATGGAGTGAAATTATAATTGCTCCTGCTTTTTGTTTGAATGTGAAACCCGCTGTTGATCAGGAATGTATCGAGATCGCTATTGTCGTAATTGAATTTTTCTTTCAAAGAAAGTGAACTTGCATATTCATCAAAAAGCAAAAAATAAATATCAGGTTTAGGGCAATCACTGCATACCGAGTAAGTATTATGTTCGGCAAAAGAATACACCGCAAGTTTATTCGGTGGGGGAAAGATCAGTTTCCATAATATTCCGCCACCATCCACGACCAGATATATTATCAATAAGAGGTTAATGAATAAACTCAGTTTAATAAAAGGATGTTTGGTTCTTTTTAAAAAGAAGAACAAAAATAAACCGGCAATGAGAAAAAGAGGGATCAGTTCAACGTATTTGTAAAAAAGACCCAACTGTAATTTGAAGAAATCGTGAACGGCTCCAAAAAAGCAATAGAAGGCCATCAGATAAGTTGCCATTAATGCGGCTCGCACATAATTCTTGATCAATGGCATTATCAAAAAATATAACAAAGCGGCCGCGCCGGTATAAGTGATCATTAACAACAAACAATCGGGAACATTGATATAACCAAAGTTTTCATTGACACCGTGCAACACAAAAAAAACAGGTAATAAGAATAAGAACAACGGGGTATGCTGCAGCAGTTTCTTCATTAATTACTGATTATTGTTTTGCAATTGAATTTTAATGAAGATGTTCTTGAAAATATAATTGATTTTATCACAAATAAGAAAGATTGGTTTGAGGGGTAAGGTTCAATAGCGTTTCATACATCAATTTAATGGTTTGTTCAATATCATTTTTATGCAACATTTCCACAGTGGTGTGCATATAGCGAAGCGGAATAGAAATGAGCACCGACGGGCATCCGTCATTTGCATAAGCGAAAGAATCAGTGTCCGTTCCTGTGCTCCGCGAAACCGTGCGCAACTGAACAGGGATATTTTTCTTTTCTGCCGTTTGCTGTACCAGCGCGAGTAGTTTATTATGAACAGCCGGCCCAAATGCCAATGATGGCCCTTTTCCGCAAACAACATCTCCTTCAATGATCTTGTTGATCATTGGCGTTGCCGTGTCGTGTGTCACATCAGTAATAATGGCAACATCAGGTTTAATGCGCCTGGCGATCATTTCAGCGCCGCGCAATCCAATTTCTTCCTGCACTGCATTAACAATGTACAGGGCAAAAGGAAGTTTCTTTTTATTCTCTTTTAATAATCTTGCCACTTCTGCGATCATAAAGCCGCCAATCCGATTATCAAAAGCGCGACCGACAAAATAATCATAAGGCATTTCATCGAAGCCATCCTGGTATGTAACCACGGCACCAATGTGAATGCCCAATTCTTCCACTTCTTTTTTATTTCTGGCCCCACAATCCAGGAACAAATTATCAACGCGCGGTTGTGGCTCTTTTGTATCAGCATTGCCCATTCGCGTGTGAATGGCAGGCCATCCAAAAACGCCTTTCACCACATTTTTTTTGCCATGGATCAAAACGCGTTGTCCCGGAGCGATCTGATGATCTACTCCTCCATTACGTTTCAGGTATAACAAACCTTCCGGCGTAATATAATTGACAAACCAACTGATTTCATCTGCATGCGCCTCAATAACCACTTTAAATTTTGCATCGGGGTTAATGATGCCAACGGCGGTGCCATAGGGATCGGAAAAATGTTTGTCAATATAAGGTTTGAGATATTCGAGCCATAATTTCTGTCCGCTGGTTTCAAAGCCAACCGGTGAGGCATTGTTAATGTATGTTTTTAAAAAACCGAGAGAGTGTGGAGTAAGAATGGATTTCTTTTTTGGAATCGACCTTGTGCTTTTTGCCATGTAATGTTTTATTAAAATTCAAAAATAACTAAATCCTGAAAACAAGCATTAATAAACCCGAAAGCATCATTAATCCATCAAGAATAAAGTAATAGAGGTAATCAGAGAAATTTTTTTTTGCATAATTATATAAGAATCCAAGGAGGATTCCGGGAATCAATATGATTACACTTAAAAAAACGGAGTGGCTGAACCAATAAAGCGCGATAGAGGAAACGCCAAAAAGCATTAATGAAGCAGCAAACAGATTATTAATTCCTCTTTCATTGAAATAAGTGATCATGCTGCGGATATTATCGCGTTTGTCGTCTTCCCTGTCGCGATAATCGAATAATATACAAATGCTGTAAATCAAAAAAAAGCGGCTAACAGAAAATAAGAAGAATTCATTTTCCCATTTAACCCCTTCAATGATGATGGGCAAAATGGTGGTTACATACATCCACACAAAAGCGAGAAAAATCGTTTTTCCCACTGCAATTTTTTTCAGGTCTTTGAAAAATGGTTGCGGCAATTTGGGGGCTGAATATAAAAAAGTAAAAAAAACGCCGAAAATAATAGCAAACCAATGATCTATTAGCAGATAGAAATAAAATGCGGAGCCGGATAGCCCGACCAGGTAGAGTATAAGATGTAAAGTTTTATGGTGCCGCGTCCATTGTACCCTTGTTGACGATATGGTAGCATCGGCGGAGAGATACCAATGAAAATTATAGCTGCAAATGGTTGAAAAGAAAATAAAAAGGATAAGATTGAGGGAAGGCTGACGATGACCGGTCAATTGAAGCGTTTGAAAAGTCATCAACACAGCGCATAAAGAAATATACAGGCTGCTGAAAATAAAAAAATCAAATGCTTTTTTAAACACTGCAATAAATTAAATGCAATTTATTGATAAAGCGCAACAATCAAAGGGGTGGTTATCGTATCGCTTACATTATTTGCCTTGTCAATAACCACAAACTTCATGATCAGCGAATCATTTCTAAAGGTTTGTTTCTGAAAAGTAGTCGGAGTCAGTGTAAAATCGAATTCGCCAGAAGTGTATTTAGGGAAATCAGGAATGGTATCCGTTATTGAAGTGATGACCGGAAATCTTCCGTTTGTATCCAGGTTAACCGGGTTTATTATCGCTACAAAAGTGCCGCCTGCCAAGTCGCCTTGCTTATCGGTGAATTTCAATATCGCATCAAAGTTACTTCCAAAAGGGATGAGGGTGGTGATGGATTTGATCGTTATTTGTGGCTTCGATGCCCCACTTTTGCCACAAGAAACAAAGAGCACTAAAATGGCAAGGATTACGAAAATGGAAGCCTTCATGTTGATGATTTAGTATTACACGAAACTACGTGATTTTTAAGGAAAAGGTTTACTATTGCATGTTTTTTTGCAAATCGTTAATGAACATTTATAAAAAATCCAATTCTTTTGGACTCCGATATTGAACATAAAATCTTTCTCGCACAAAGGGAAAATTTCGATGAAATAGCGATTGAAATTTTCAGGTTTCAATATGCAAACAATGCTGTTTACAAAAAATATATTGACGAATTAAAAATCAACCCGCAGCAAATATCCGAGATCACGCAGATTCCATTCCTGCCGATCGGTTTTTTTAAAACACACAGCATTCAGACCACCGCTTTTTTGCCTGAGGTCATTTTTAACAGCAGCGGCACCACGCAAACGATCAACAGTAATCATTTAATAAAAGATATTTCTTTGTACAGGAAAAGCTTTGTCGAAGGTTTTACCAGATTCTATGGAAGGCCGGATGACTGGTGTATCATTGGCTTGCTGCCCTCCTATCTGGAAAGAAAAAATTCATCGCTGGTGCTGATGGTTGATGAATTAATCAAAATGAGCAGGCATCCCAAAAGCAATTTCTATTTGCATGAGTTTGAAAAATTGCACGAGGAATTGAAAGAACTGGAAAAACGAAATCAGAAAACATTATTGCTCGGCGTTTCTTTTGCCTTACTTGATTTTGCAGAAAAATATCCCATGCAATTGAATAATACCATTATCATGGAAACGGGCGGGATGAAGGGAAGACGAGAAGAAATTACACGAAAAGCATTACACGATTTTTTAAAAAAGCAATTTGGACTATCCTCAATTCATTCAGAATATGGCATGACTGAATTATTATCGCAGGCATATTCAAAAAAAGAGGGAATATTTGAAAGTGTAAGCTGGATGAAATTTTTGATCAGAAGTGAAGAAGATCCTTTTGATGTAAAACGAACAGGCGCAGGCATTATTAATATTATTGACCTTGCCAACATTTATTCCTGTTGTTTTATTGCCACAGATGATGTTGGGAAAGTTTTTGAAAACGAAAGTGTTGAAATTTTCGGAAGAGTTGATAATAGTGATATTCGCGGATGCAGCCTACTGGTAATCTGATGGAATCAATCCCACACAATCCACCGTACATTTTTTTGCAGCGCTTTCAAAAGCAAGCTCAATTATTCTAATGGTGTTATAACCGTGCTCAGGCTTTACTTTCAATGTCGCCTTGTTCACCAGGGTCTCATATAGATCCAGATAATAAAATCCATAGTTACCGGGTAATGAAGGAAATTTTTCCTTGATTATTTTTCCGTTGATCTCAGTATGCAATAAGCCCCATTGTTCCTCCGGTTCTTCGCCCCATTTAGGAATATTTGGCATCACTCCGGCTTTAAGCAGGGCTTCCTGGGGATCCTCACCGCATTTTATATAAGAACCATTTACGCCATGGATCATATAACGCGGACCGGACTCACGGACAAGCATACCCGATTCCAGGATCACTTTCGTAAATCCGTAATCCAGACGAAGATCAAAATAATCATCAACAATGGAATGCGGTCGCTGTTTTCGAATATCAGCAGTTATGGTTTTTGGAATACCAAATAGCGTCAGCGCCTGGTCAATCAAATGAGCGCCAAGATCAAATAGAATTCCACTCCCTGGTTTATTCTCCTCGCGCCAGGCATTGGGCTTGGGTGCCGGGCGATAACGATCATAGTGCGCTTCAAATTCAACGATGGGCCCCAGTAAATCCTCTGCTAAGATCTTCTTCATGGTAAGAAAGTCATTTACATATCTTCTGTTTTGAAAAATGCTCAGTACAAGGTTGGTTTGCCTAGCAAGGTCAATCAGGGTAAGGGCGTCCTGGGAAGTATTGGTGAAAGGTTTTTCTACCACTACGTTTTTGCCGGCAATTAAAGATTTGGAAGCATATTCAAGATGTGTATCATTGGGTGTAGTGATGACGATAAGATCCAGTGCGGCATCTGCCAACATTTCTTCCAGGGAGCGAACTACTTTGACATAAGGGTATTTTTCCTGGGATAAATTTTTATTTCTTTCCAGAATACTTTTTAATTGGTATTGACTTAATGTGGCCAGAAATGGTGCGTGCATTACCTGCGCAGCGATGCCATAACCAACCAGACCAACCTTTATGGGTGAATTCACAGCAATAAATTTTTCTTTAATAATGAGAGCCGATCAAGAAAAGAAGCTAAAATTCTTGAATAATGTGATAATAAAAAAATTGAAGGCAATAAAATAAAAAGGCCCTCTGTGGAAACAGAAGGCCGTCTAACGATTGCTTGCCATATGAAAATCTTAGAATAAATTAGTTTTTGCTCCCAAATTAATATTAATTTTAATAATAATGTAATGAATAAATCTAAAAAATATTATTTGTTTATATTAATGATCTATTAATGGGTGCAAATTACAAAAAAAATCAATAATAAATCATATATATTTTTTAATAATATTAATTTAATCTTTGTATTGCTCCAATGCTTTCTCCAGACAGTCCATCGCTTTATTGAGATCATTGACGTTTAGGACATAGGCTAACCTGACTTCATTTTTTCCCAGATGAGCTGAACTATAAAAACCACTTGCCGGTGCCAGCATCAGGGTCTGATTATTGTATGAAAATGATTCCAGGAGCCATTGGCAAAAAGCATCTGCATCTTTGACCGGCAGCCTCGCCATAGCATAAAAAGCTCCTCCGGGTCTTGGGCAATAGACACCTGGCATTTTATTTAAGCGCGCTACCAATACATCGCAGCGTTTCTGGTATTCTTCTTTTGTAGCATCAAAATAATTATCAGGCAGATCAACTGCAGCCTCACCCAAAATTTGGGCAAATGAAGGAGGGCTTAACCTTGCCTGCGCAAATTTTAAGGCGATATTCAGCAAAGTCCTGTTTCTTGTAATAAATGCACCGATTCTTCCCCCACATGCACTGTATCTTTTAGAGATCGTGTCCATCAATATGACATTATCCTCGATCCCACTCAAACGCATTGCGCTAAAATGAGCGCCTGTGTAACAAAACTCACGATAAGCCTCATCCGCAAACAAATAAAGATCATGTTTCAGTGTAATTTCTTTTAGCACCTGCATTTCTTTTTCGCTATATAGATATCCCGTCGGGTTATTTGGATTGCAGATCAATATCGCCTTGGTCTTTGAAGTAATGGCTTTTTCAAATTCCGCGATGGGGGGCAATGCAAATCCGGTTTCAATAGAAGAGGTAACCGGTTTTATGATTACCCCTGCCTCTACAGCAAAACCATTGTAATTCGCATAAAATGGTTCGGGAACAATCACTTCATCACCGGCATCAAGACAACTCATAAATCCAAATAAAATGGCTTCGGATCCTCCTGTAGTAATGATGATATTGTCGTAGCTGATATCGATGCCATTCTTTTTATAATATTGAACCAGTTTTCTGCGATAGCTTTCATTTCCGGCGCTATGGCTGTATTCCAGAATTTTAAAATCCGAATTGCGCACGGCATTTAAAATCTGTAGCGGCGTCTCAATATCAGGTTGCCCAATATTTAGGTGATAAACTTTGATCCCTCTTTTTTTTGCAGCTTCTGCATAAGGAACCAATTTTCTTATCGGAGATGGTGGCATTAATTGCCCGCGATTGCTGATGGTTAACATGGCGCAAAAATAAGCACCATCATTCAGATAGAATTAATAAAAGTAGAATGCGCTTTAAATAAAAATCCCCTCGGCATAACCTCGGGGATCCTAAAATTTATTTGATAAGCAAGTTTATTAACTGCCCGATTTGGTGGGCTGAGAAGTTTTGTCTTTGCCTGCCTGGTATTTTGCATAATCATCTGCGCTCAAAACCTCACCAGTAATGGTGAGCTGAACCGGCAAATCCGTTCCGGCAACTTTTATTGTGATCGTCTTGTTGAACGCGCCTACTGAAGGAGCAGAAAATCCTGCAGTGATTTTATCGGTCTGTCCTTTTGCAACAGCGCCCTGCGGTTTAACTGGAGTGGTGCAGCCACAAGAAGCAATCGCAGATTCAATGATTATAGGCGCATCACTGATATTGGTAAAAGCAAAATTGTGTGTTACCGTAACACTCTGTTTTATTTTGCCAAAATTATAGGTGAGTTCCTGAAATTTTATGACATCAACTGCCTTTTTTTGTTGGGAAAACCCAAATGCTGAAATACTGATAGCGGCTACGAATAAAAGAAACTGTTTCATTGTTATTTAATTTGATTGTTTTAATAATTGTACAGAAGAATTTTCCGGGGATGAAGTTGTTGCTGTTTTATATACTTCACCCGTTATCGTTAACACTTTTGTTTGTTTATTGTTATAAAAAATGGTCACTGTTTTTGTAAAATGACCTTCTGCATAAGCATTATAGCCAACTTTTATCTGAGAATTGGTTCCCGGAGCAATCGCCTCTTTTGTCCATTCGGGAGTTGTGCAACCACAGGAAGCCTGAACATTCTCCAAACGCAACGGGTCACTGCCTGTATTGCTGATCTCAAAAACATAAGTAACGGGGCGTCCTTGGGGTATCTTGCCAAAATCGTGCAATGTTTCTTTTAGCTGTAAAACATCTGTTTTAATACCAGCAACGACATTAGTAGAATTTTGAGCTTTACTAATCATCACCGAAACAAGAAGAACCGCGCCCAGCATTAATTTTTTCATCGAAATAGTATAAAGATATCAGGGTAAAAATATATAGTAAACGTAAGTTTTCCTAATAAATTTCGCTAAATCATTTTTTTTCACAATCCCTGTAGGATTGAATTATGGATAGACTTATACCCCTAATTTTGTCACATGACTGAGAAAATCCATGCCGACGAGATTGCTGCAATGGAAAAATTATCGTTTGATAATTTTCGACTCGAAATTCTAAAAGATTACCGGATTGCCTGCGAAAGCCGGGAAGCCAGTCTTTTAGGAAGAAAAGAGGTGTTGACCGGCAAGGCTAAGTTTGGGATTTTCGGCGATGGCAAAGAAGTGCCACAGGTTGCAATGGCAAAGTTCTTTAAGAAAGGAGATTTTTACGCCGGCTATTATCGCGATCAGACATTTGCTTTTGCCACCGGCGCCGCCACCATTGAAGAGTTCTTTTCCCAGTTATATGCCGATCCCGATCCCGTCAATGATCCCCATAGCGCCGGAAGACAGATGAATTCACACTTCGCCACTCCCATTATTGATGAAAACGGCGAAATCCTGGATCTTATCAATAGGAAAAATCTGACCGCAGGCCTGGCCCCCACTGCCGCCCAAATGCCAAAAGCATTGGGATTGGCGCTTGCCTCAAAATCTTTTCGCCATATTGAATTATTAAAACAATTCACACAGCTTTCCGACAATGGAAACGAAGTTTGCTTCTGCACGATCGGTGATGCCTCAACCAGTGAAGGTCATTTTTGGGAAACAATAAATGCTGCAGGTGTTTTGCAGGTCCCGCTTGCTGTCTTTGTCTGGGATGATGGATATGGGATATCTGTTCCTAAAAAATTTCAGACGACCAAGGGTTCTATATCCGAAGCACTTAAAGGTTTTCAAATAAAAGAAGGTACCAACGGCATCGATATTTATAAAGTGAAAGGCTGGGATTACGCCGGCATGTGCGAAGTGTTTGAACCCGCAATACAAAAAATAAGGGAAACACATATTCCTGCTCTTTTTCACGTTGAGGAAGTTACGCAGCCACAAGGTCATTCGACTTCAGGTAGCCATGAACGTTATAAATCACCCGAAAGACTGGAATGGGAACGGGAATGGGACAGCATTAAGAAAATGAAAGAGTGGATACTCGATAATGCATTAGCAAGTGAAGAAGAACTCGATGAAATTGAAATTGAATCCAAAGACCTGATCAGAAGAAGTAAGATTGATGCCTGGGAAAAATACCAGCAACCGATAAAACAACAGGCTGCAAAAACAATCGACATGATCAATGCAGCCATTAACGATCTGCCCGATGAATCAGAAGCTTTGCAAATCCTTTCCGCAGAATTATATGCCAATCGCGAACCCAACCGTCGCGACATTATGCAGACACTCTACCAGGCAACATTAATTACCGGAAATCATGCTGCCGGTGATCCCATCAAAGCATACTACCGGGAATTAATGCAAGAGAACAATCGACTTTATAATACGCACTTGTATCATGAAGGGGCAAGAAGTCCGGTAAAGGTTGCCGAGATAAAGCCTTTTTACAACGATGATTCGCCAACGGTTAATGCTTACGAGATTTTAAATAAGTATTTTGATGAGCTGTTTACAAATAATCCAAAAGCGATTGCCTTTGGTGAAGACCTGGGAAAGATCGGCGACGTGAATCAGGGATTTGCCGGCCTCCAGCAAAAACACGGCAGCGACAGAATATTTGATACCGGCATTCGGGAATTAACCATCATGGGGCAGGGCATCGGCATGTCTGTTCGCGGCTTGCGGCCAATTGCAGAAATTCAATACATAGATTATTTGTTATACGCACTTCAACCATTAAGCGACGACCTGGCTTCTTTACAATACAGAACGGCTGGAAAGCAAACTGCCCCGGTCATTATCCGCACTCGCGGTCATCGTCTCGAAGGCATATGGCATAGCGGTTCGCCAATGGGGGTGATCATTAATTCACTACGGGGATTGCACGTCTGCGTACCAAGAAACATGACGCAGGCTGTAGGGATGTACAATACATTATTGCAGGGAGTTGATCCGGCAATTGTCGTTGAATGTCTGAATGGCTATCGTTTAAAAGAAAAATTACCGGAGAATTTACTGGAGTTCACCGTTCCTTTAGGAATTCCGGAAATTATTCAAGAAGGAACCGACGTAACTATTGTCTCTTATGGCTCAACACTGCGCATCATCAATGATGCAATGCAGGTATTGGAAAAAATGAATATCAGCTGCGAAATAATAGATGTACAAACATTATTGCCTTTTGATATTGATCATAAAATTCTCGAGTCGCTGAAAAAAACAAATCGGATTGTTTTCATTGATGAAGATGTTCCGGGAGGTGCTGCAGGTTACATGTTCAACAAAGTGATGGAAGAACAAAATGGTTACAAATGGCTGGATGTTGCTCCCAGAACAATAACCGGCAAGGCCCATCGTCCGGCCTATGCCAGCGATGGCGATTATTTCAGCAAGCCAAACGTTGAAGAAATCATGGAGACCATTATCTCGATGATGCAAGAATAAATAGACCCGCTTCCGTTTTTCATATCATTATCCATTCATCGGCGCATAAGGATTGAGTTGCGGTCTTAACATTGATTAGACCAATTCCATTTGGACAAAATGGTCGCAATATTCTTTTATCTCGTTTCGGGTATCAATAAATGCTTTCTTTATTTCTGTTGGCGAACCTATTTTCTTGGATGGGTCTGTAAAGTTCTGGTGAAACATTTTTGCTTTGGAAGGAAAATATGGACAATTTTCTTTGGCATTATCGCAAACCGTAATCACATAATCAAAAGGAATATTCCCGTATTCATTAATATTATTTGAAGTGTGATGGGAAATATCAATTCCATCTTCCTTCATCACTGCTACCGCCATTGGGTTTACTCCATGGGTCTCGATCCCTGCGCTATAAATGTTCGCTTTATCCCCGGCAAAATGCCTTAAATAGCCTTCTGCCATCTGACTGCGACAGCTATTGCCCGTGCATAGAACCAAAATATTTTTCATTTTTCCTAAATAATATTTATCAGGATCCACAATAGGTTGATGAGTGTAAATTTTATATCAAATCCATAGAAAAAATCCAATAGAATAACCCCGAAAATGATCACGCCGAAACGAATATGTTTTCTTGAATGATTTAATATTTTCTCCTTCATGGTTAATTACAACAATTGGCGCCGCAACAGGTCTTTTCTGCGTACACAGTTATACTGCGTATTGTTTTTCCTGAATCTTTAAACGCTTGAATCTGTTCCGGGGATAAATACTTTGAAAGGATATCATCCGGAATAATGATTGGTCTGTCTTTTTGGACGGTAACATTGGTGAATCCATTATTTTCTATCAGTTCTAAATAGACCTGCTTTTGTATGGCTCCCGCAACGCAGCCAGCATACATTTCTGCCGCCTCTCTTAATTCCGTTGGCAAAATCCCTTCCAGTACGATATCAGATATGGAAAAATGTCCGTTTGGTTTTAATACACGAAATATTTCACTAAATACTTTGTTCTTGTTGGGTACAAGATTTAAGACACAATTGCTAACGATCACATCAGCCGTATTTGCTGATACGGGTATTTGTTCAATATCGCCCTGTCTGAATTCAACATTGTTAAACCCCCGCATTTCCGCATTCTTTCGCGCTTTCTCGATCATTGCAGGAGTAAAATCAATACCAATAACTTTCCCCGTTTCGCCTGTTTCATGTCTGGCAATAAATGCATCATTTCCCGCGCCACTACCCAGATCAATCACAAGATCTCCTTTTTTTATTTTTGCAAATTGCGTCGGCAATCCGCAACCCAATCCCAGATCCGAATCAGCATGATATCCTTCCAGCGTTGAATAATCCTCGTTCATGATGTTGTACACTTCGCTTGAGCAGCAACCGGAGCCGCAACAGGATGTCTCATTTTCTTCTTTGGTCTGCAAGGCAATGTCAGCGTATTTTTTCTGCACCATTTCCTTTATTTGTTCTTCTGTCTGCATATAAATAGTATTTTATTAACAACAATTATTTTCCTGTTTCTCCAGTTTATCAAAAACAGTCGTCAGATATTTTTGAAACTCGATGAATGTTTTTTTATTGATGCAATAACAAATCGCATTCCCCTCAATATTCCCTTTTATTAAACCCACGTTTTTCAGCTCTTTCAAATGTTGCGAAATCGTCGGCTGCGCCAATGGCAACTCTTCTACGATATCTCCGCAAATGCACTTGTCGGTCTTTAGCAAGAAATCAATGATCGCAATACGCGCAGGATGTCCCAACGCCTTCATAATAGAAGCTGTTTTATTCTGTTTTTCAGTAAAGAACTCGGTTCTTGTCAAGCCCATAGTTAATTATTATATTGCAATATTACGATAAAGATTGCAATTACAAAAAAAATAATCCTGGCTGCTTTTATCCTCCGATGCAGGAGCCATGTTCAGGAAAGGATAAAATAATGGTTCTTGTAAATTATTGAGCTCCGTATCAGTACCGATGCAAGAAATACGACCCGAATATGCTCAATATCATTCCAAATGATCTTTACCAAAACAATTTCCAATTAATAACCATTAATTAATAATTGATAACCCTTCACACAATCTTTGCACTTGGTTTTCTTTTTTGGCAAGGTTATTGAAAATTTATAACCGATAACATGATTACTAACTTTTAAAATAAATTTTATGAGTGCACAAAAAGTATTGATTGGTATGATGACCGGAATAGTAGCAGGAGTTGCTTTGGGGCTGCTTGTTGCGCCTGCAAAAGGAAGCGACACCCGTCAGAAAATTACCGATGCAGCAGATAATCTCAAAAGAAAGTTGAAACATTTGCGCGGAACTACTGCAGATGAATTAGATGAGCTTAAAGAAATTTTTGAAAAAGAAACCACAGGTTTAAAAGAAGATGTTAAAGAGAGAGTGTTGAATCTAATCAAAGCGGC
>JAJPKJ010000041.1 GCA_021323755.1 Chitinophagales bacterium
CGATTGCATGCCATTGATGGAATTTATTCTTCAACTAAAAATCAGCTGATGTTTCTAAGAAGTTTTAATAATTCCACGACCCTGCTCGCGATCGACAGGGCAACAGCGGCAAATGATGTCGGAACTGCAATGAGATTGTACGGAATCCAGTGATTTTGGTTCAAAACGAGCGTATGAAAATGTGCAGAGTGAAATATATAACGTTGATGGGTACACTGTTTTTGCTACCCGGTATCATTTTAGCGCAAAGCGGAATTGCCGGTGATATCAAGGGTTTGCAATCGGAGCTGGATAATATTTATTCGCAAATGCTTCCCCTCTGTTCCAGTCTGATCGGCGTAGGACGAGGTCTTGCCGGATTCGCCGCAACCTGGTATATCGCATACCGTGTGTGGAGGCATATCGCCAATGCAGAGCCGATCGATTTTTATCCTTTGTTCCGTCCATTTGTGATCGGATTTTCTGTGCTGATATTTCCTTCGGTGATCTCCCTGATGAATGGAGTGTTGCAACCAACGGTCACCGCAACAAATTCAATGGTGACAGATTCCGATGCTGCCATCGCACAACTCCTTGCTCAAAAGCAACAGGCAGTTCAAAATTCTGATTTCTATAAAATGTATGTAGGTCCAGATGGGAACGGCGACCGGGAAAAATGGTATGAGTATACGCATCCCGATGATCCGAGCGGCGTAAATGAAGGCATGTTCGAAAGTATAGGTAACGATATCAAATTTGCCATGGCGAAAATGAGTTACAATTTTCGCAACGCCATCAAAGAATGGATGAGTGAAGTGCTGGAGGTTCTTTATGAAGCGGCTGCCCTTTGCATCAATACGATCCGAACTTTTTATCTGATCGTTCTTGCCATACTGGGGCCCATCGTCTTTGGCATTTCCGTTTTCGATGGGCTTCATCATACCCTCATATCATGGATAGCGCGCTATATCAATGTCTTTCTCTGGCTTCCCGTTGCCAATATCTTCGGTAGCATCATCGGGAAGATCCAGCAGAACATGATCCAGCTTGATATCAACCAGATCCAGGCCAACGGGGACAGTTTTTTTAGCTCTACAGATACAGCGTATTTGATCTTTTTGATCATCGGCATCATCGGCTATTTCACCGTTCCCTCAGTGGCGAACTACATTATTCATGCAGGAGGTGGAAACACATTGCTTTTTAGAACAACAAACCTATTCAGTTCCGCCGCCAGCTCAACTGTTGATGCAGCTTCGCACATTGCCGGTGAAGGCGGGAAGATTACCAAAGAAACAATCCGGGGCGCCGGCAGATCAGTCTATGGATATTTTGGGAAACAGGAGAGCAGCTCTTCCGGCGGGGCAAAAAAAACAGAAGGATTTATGGCAGATAAGTTAAGTGGGAAAAGAGATAACAGTTAAAATTCATTTTATCATTCATGTTCACCCAAACAAAAAATATTGACTCAGCATTCCGGCACATCAAAATGTTTTCGGTATTCCTAATAATCTGTTCTTTTTTTATTGCTGTCTTTGCGCTCTATGAAAATCACAAGATAATAAGGGAGACACAACAGCATATTTTTATTCTTGCCAACGGCAAAGCCCTGGAAGCTTATGGAGCAGACCGTAAAGACAATATCCCCGTGGAAGCAAGAGATCATATCACGATGTTCCATCATTATTTTTTCTCCCTTGACCCGGATGAAAAAATAATTACGGCAAATATCACGCGAGCGCTTTATCTCGCTGATGCATCCGCGAAAAAGCAATATGACAATTTAAAGGAGAATGGCTACTACACCAATCTGATCAGCGGAAATATCTCCCAGCAGATAATCATAGACAGTGTTTCAGTGAACATGGATTCCTATCCATTTTATTTCCGCTGTGTGGCAAGAGAAAAATTGATACGCACAACAGCTGTCGTCACACGAAGCCTGGTAACAGAAGGTTACCTGCGTAATATCGAAAGATCAGATAATAACCCTCATGGTTTTCTAATCGAAAGATGGGCGATCATCGAGAATAAGGATCTAAAAACAGAATTGCGATAGAAATAAATGGCTGGAAGTAAAACCGCTAAAAGAATTGATCATGCTTATTAAAAATCTGAAATCAAAAATTATTGGCACCCAAAAACAATTTGCCGCTAAACTTGCTGACCGCGAATCGAAACTTTCATCCCGGAAAAAGAAATTAATGCTGGTACTTTTTTGTTTTCTGTTTGGGGTCTGCAGCATATATGTGATCATTGCGGCGATCACCAAAAGATATTCTGCATCGGAACTCCAGGAAGCGCCGATCACTATCCCTTATCATATCGGGAGAAATTTCCACCAGCCTGGCGCGGTGATCGATGGGGAAACTTATAAGCGCGTCGAAAATTTCAAACATTATCTGGACAGTCTTAAAATGAATAGCCCGGGGCGTTATACGGAGATCATGAACACACGCCCACACCTCTATGACAGCATTCTTGCTTTTGAAAAAATTTACTCTTCCCAATCAAAAAAATAAATATGAACACTAAAGTTGTCGAACACTCTCAAAAATTCTTAAGGCAAAGAAGATTCATGATGTTATTGCCGCTCCTGGTTATTCCGTTTGTCACTATATTTTTTATTGCGCTTGGCGGCGGCAAGCGAAACACTGAAAATAGGATCCCGCAGCAGACGGGATTCAATACCATACTCCCGGATGCGCATTTTAAAAAGGGAAGAGAGAAAGATAAACTCGGCATCTATGAAGAGACCGCGCAGGACTCTGCAAAGATCCGGGAAGCTATGAAAAATGACCCCTATTATTATTTGGAACATCAAAATGATACGATCAAAAATAAGGCTGCGCAATTGGAGAAAATTTTAGAGCGCAATGCTGCCAAATATGATCAGCCGAATTATTCAAAACTGCAAACATCAGCAACGAATCTTTCTCCGGATTCAAATGAACAAAGGGTAATGAGGAAATTAGAACTATTAAAAAAGGCGCTCATTAAAAAACCAACAGATGATTATCCAGCTCGACCTTATACCAATGATGACAACGGGAAAGACAGGTCTTCGGCAGATCCCGGGGTTCAGAAATTAAAAAGCATGATGCAAATGCTCGATGCAAAAAATGCGGAACCTGATCCCGAGGTAAACCAACTGGATAAAATGCTGGATAAAGTGATGCTCATTCAACACCCTGAAAAAATGCAGGACAGTATGAAAAGACTTTCTGAAAAAAATAAAACGCAAACCTTTGTTGTGACCAGGAGCCGATCTGAAAATAATATCAGCCTGATGGATACGGCGGACCAGCAGACCCAGGCCCCAAATTCTTTCTATGGTCTGCAGGAGGATAGCGATACATCAACCCAAAAACAAAATGCCATTGAAGCGGTCATCCCGGAATCACAAACCTTAGTGAGCGGCTCAACAGTAAAGCTGCGTTTGCTCAACGATATTTTCGTGAATGGGATTAAAATCCCCAGGGATGAACTGGTATATGGAACTGCTGCGCTGAGCAATGAACGATTAAGAATTGCGATCAATTCCCTTCGCTATCAAGATAATATCCTTCCTGTTTCTCTGGAAGTGTACGATATGGATGGAATGCAGGGGATCTATATTCCAGGTTCCATTGATCGCGATGTCAGTAAACAATCTGCCGATGATGCGATCAGTTCTATCGGGCTGACGACCATTGATCCTTCTATCGGCGCGCAGGCAACGAGCGCCGGAATACAGGCAGCAAAAACCTTAGCCACCCGGAAAATAAAATTGATACGCGTCCTGGTTAGATCAGGATATAAAGTACTGCTCAAGGACAGCAATCAAAAATAAGATCACTCAAAAAATCACTTTATGAAAATGCTTACCCTCTTTGTCTTTCTTTTTGGAATGGTCCCGCATTCAATTTGTCAAACAACCATTGAATCATTCCCTATTGCTGTTTGTTGCAACAAGACCACCAATATTATTTTTTCTTATCGGGTCAAAAGCGTTGACCGCGGATCAAGGGATGTGATCGCACAAAAGGCAATTGGAGCAGAAAATATTTTGCAGATAAAGGCGGCAAGAGAAAATTTTCATCCGACAAATCTATCAGTGATCACTTCGGATGGAAAATTATTTTCATTTATTATTCATTATAACCCCGATCCATCCCCACTTAATATTTCTTTTGCGAGCGATTCAAATCTTATCTTAGAAAAGGCGAACTACAGGCAAATTCAACTTACTGCAGAAAAGTTGAATGATCTTATTTTAGATAATGATGCGCGGATCATGCTAAAACAAAAGCATTTTTTGCATGCCCGGATCTCTGCTGATGGAATGAAACTGACCATGCATGGAATTTATATCAAAGACAACACAATTTGGTTTTTGTTTGAAGCAGAAAATTATTCCTACCTGGATTATCATCCGGATTATCTACGTTGTTATATAACGGATAAAAAAAAGGCCGCGCGGAGTGCCATCCAGGAGATTGGGATCACCCTGCTATATCCCGCAACTTTTTTAGAAACAGTGCCCGGGAAAAAGAAAAAATTACTTGTGATTGCCTTTTCTCCTTTCAGTTTTTCCCGAGACAAAAAAATGGTTTTGCAAATAAGTGAAAAAAATGGTGGGAGATCTCTTTCCCTTAGCATCAATAATAAGAACATCCTAAAAGCGCGATTGATAAAATGATTATTTACGCCCAGCATTTTATTTCATCATCCATTAAATA
>JAJPKJ010000021.1 GCA_021323755.1 Chitinophagales bacterium
ACAAATTCTTCTAACGGAACTCCATATTGCAGACCGATGGAAATGGCTATGGCAAAGCAATTGAGCATGCTGCGCATAGTTGCCCCTTCCTTGGCCATATCAATAAATATTTCGCCGACGGTTCCATCATTATATTCACCGGTCCTTAAAAACAGCGCTTGTCCGTTGATCTTTGCTTTTTGTGTAAAGCCACGGCGTTTTGCCGGCAATGTTCTTCTTTCAACAATTGTTGCCAATGCCCGTTTCAATTTTGTGTCGGGTGAATTTTGCACGCGCTTGGTAACTTCTTCCAGCAGATCCTGAACAGTGAGCTTGCTCATATCAACGATATTGGATTCCAATTGTGGTTGTTCGATCTCACTCTTCTGATTCGCGTCTTCTGGTTTCTTCTTCTTATCAGATTTATTACTGAGCGGTTGTGAAAGTTTAGAACCATCACGGTAAAGGGCACACGCTTTTAATGCGAGTTGCCAGCTAAGCATGTATGAATCCGCAATTTCCTCAACACTTGCTTCATTGGGGAGATTAATGGTTTTGGAAATAGCGCCGCTGATAAATGGTTGCGCAGCGGCCATCATGCGGATGTGACCGTGAGCGTGAATAAAACGTTCGCCTTTCTTTCCACATTTGTTGGCACAGTCAAAAACGGGCAGGTGTTCCTTTTTCAAAAAAGGAGCATTTTCAATGGTCATGGTTCCGCAAACAAAATCGTTGGTAGCTTCTATTTCTTCTTCGGTGAAGCCAAGTGCATCGAGCAGGCTCCACTCGAAGTTGAAATATTGCTCGGGTTTGAATCCCAGTCGCTGCAGGCACTCTTCACCGAGCGTGTAAACATTGAATACGAATCCGATCTCAAAGGCTGAAGTCACGGCCGAATCGAGCTTTTTAATTTCATCTGCAATAAATCCTTTTTCGCTTAGCGTTTGATAATTGATGAATGGCGCGCCGGCAAATGATCCGGTGCCTACTGCGTATTTTATAATGGCATCAATTTCTTTTTCAGAATAATTCAAATTTCTCAGTGCAGCGGGAACCGATTGGTTAATGATCTTGAAATATCCACCGCCAGACAGTTTTTTAAATTTCACCAGCGCGAAGTCAGGTTCAACGCCGGTTGTATCGCAATCCATGATCAAACCGATTGTTCCGGTTGGCGCAATAACGGTTGTTTGCGCATTGCGATAACCAAATTTTTCTCCGAGTTGGATGGCATCATCCCAGGCTTTGGTAGCTGCTTTCAACAAATAATCGGGACAATATTGCGCTTTAATCCCTTGTGGTTTTGTTTGCAGATTTTCATATTCATCAGCATCATAAGCAGCGAGACGATGATTGCGCATCACGCGAAGCATCTCATTTTTGTTTTCTGCATATTTGGGAAATGCGCCAAGTACCTCGGCTAATTCCGCAGATGTTTTGTAAGCAACTCCCGTCATGATTGCCGTAATTGCGCCTGCCAGTCCCCGAGCTTCCTCACTGTCGTAAGGAATACCCATGACCATTAACATCGAACCCAGGTTCGCATAACCAAGACCGAGGGTTCTGTAGTCATAAGAAAGCTGAGCAACTTCTTTGCTTGGAAATTGCGCCATTAATACGGATACTTCCAACACCACCGTCCACAACGCGCAGGTATACTCGAAACCTTCAACATCAAAAATGTTTGTGGCTTCATCATAAAAACGACGAAGATTTACTGAGGCAAGATTACAGGCTGTGTTATCAAGGAACATGTACTCAGAGCAAGGGTTGGAAGCCCGGATGCGGCCACCATTGGGGCAGGTATGCCACTCGTTAATGGTAGTATCGTATTGGGTACCCGGGTCAGCACAACGCCATGCTGCATACGCAATCTGGTTCCAGACTTCTCGTGATGGAATTTTTTTCATCGTCCTTCCATCGCTTCTTGCCTTCAATTCCCAGTCCTCGTTATTGGATAGTTTTTCAAAAAATTCATTGGGAATGCGAACCGAGTTGTTTGAATTCTGTCCGCTTACAGTTTTGTATGCTTCACCCTCATAATCAGAGGCATAACCGGCTGCAATCAAAGCTCCTACTTTCTTTTCTTCTTCAACCTTCCAGTTAATAAAGTCAATTATTTCGGGATGATCCAAATCTAGACAAACCATTTTTGCCGCGCGACGGGTTGTGCCACCCGATTTGATTGCCCCTGCGGCGCGATCGCCGATCTTTAAAAAACTCATTAATCCGCTGGAAGTCCCGCCGCCGCTTAGTTTTTCACCTTCACCGCGGATACTTGAAAAATTCGTTCCTACCCCAGAACCATATTTAAAAATTCTCGCCTCGCGAACCCAAAGGTCCATAATGCCGCCATCATTGACCAGGTCATCTTCCACACTCAATATGAAACAGGCATGGGGTTGAGGACGCTCATAAGCAGAAGTGGATTTTTTCAATTGTCCGTCCACAGGATCAACAAAATAATGTCCCTGCGGCTTGCCTTTAATGCCATAACTTTCATACAGCCCGGTATTAAACCACTGAGGGCTGTTGGGAACGCAGGCCTGGTTCAAAATACAGTATACCAGTTCTTCATAAAAAACCTGAGCATCTTTTGTGCTTGAAAAATATCCATAACGCTCGCCCCAAACACGCCAGCAATTTGCCATACGATGAGCGACCTGCTTTATTGAGCTTTCTCTTCCCAATGACCCATCGGCTTGTGGAACTCCCGCTTTGCGGAAATATTTTTGGGCAAGTATATCGGTAGCAATCTGGCTCCATTGTTTAGGCACTTCAACATTGGTCATTTCAAAAACCACCTCGCCACTTGGATTTCGGATAACTGAGCTACGATAATCGTATTCGAACTGGTCGAAAACATTCACTCCGTCTTTAGTAAAGCGACGGGTGAACTGCAAGCCTTTAACGTGCTTTTTATTTGACATAAGGTTAGTAAAGAATATTTTTTGATTGTTAAGAAATTATTACCAAAGAGGAAAACGAAAGTATTTTTTGATTTTGATATTTCCATTTGCTAAATATTAACAAACTGTGGAAAAAACATGTGCATTTTTTTGTAGTTCAATATGGCATTGCGTTAGCTGATTTTTGCACATTTTTTTTAGTGCTTCCGCTTAATTTTTTTTGGAAAGAATTAAAAAAAAAATTATCAAAATATAAAAGCCCGTTTCACGTGCGTTTCATGGAAAAATAACAATTGAAAAGAAATTCCGTTTTAACGCCTGCAGAAAAACACAGCGAATGCAAACCTCATGAAATAAATGAGGCCACCATCATTTGCAGGCTTTGGACAAGTTAAGTATCACAGAGCGCGCTAATGTTCATCTTTTTGCCGTATCATTACCTAAAGCCAAAAAGTTTTTGCATTTTTGTATAATGCCAATGGTGAAATAATGAAGCAAACAATCTATCTATCATTATTAGAGAATAAAAAGGTCCAGCAGAAATCTTTTGCCGTTCTTGTCGATCCTGATAAAGTGAATGCGCAGAAAATAGATGGGCTTACCCAACTTGCTGTTAATGCAAAAGTAGATTACCTGCTCGTGGGGGGAAGTTTGGTTATCTCCAATCATCTTGACGAAGTGGTTCAGCGGATCAAGAAAAATTGCACCATTCCGGTTATTCTTTTCCCCGGTACGCCATCCCAGGTATCAAAATATGCCGATGCTTTATTGTATTTGTCACTTATCTCCGGAAGGAACCCGGAATTATTGATCGGGCAACATGTGATCTCTGCGCCATTTGTAAAAAAGAGCGGGTTAGAAATTATGTCTACCGGATACATGGTGATTGATGGCGGCGCGCCAACGACGGTTTCCTATATCAGTAATGCAACGCCAATCCCTTCCGATAAAAATGAGATTGCATTATGTACAGCAATGGCAGCCGAGATGCTGGGCATGAAATTGATTTATATGGATGCCGGCAGCGGCGCCAAAAGAGCAATCAACGAAGAGATGATCAATGCTGTTGCAAAACAAATTGAAATACCTATTCTTGTAGGCGGTGGGATTAAAGATCCGGAGAAAGCTTATCGTAATTGCAAAGCTGGCGCGGATTTGATAGTGGTGGGCAATGCCATTGAAAAAGATGAGTCCTTGATAAAGGAAATGAGCGATGCGGTTCATTCGGTTCCGATTATTCATTAATGACCACCCTTATTTACTCCTGATTTTCATCCTTTCAGCCCGGGTCTATTCACCAAAATTTCACAATAAAATATTGGCATTCATTAAAAAAAATGTTTTTCTTTGTGTGGTTAAACTTATTCAACCCATTTTCATCTATTAGAAAAATGAAAAAAAACTCACCCATATCACACTTAACTCAGGTGATATTGCACGCCTTCAACAAGCGTGGGTTTTTTGCTATGCCCGTGTGCATGGTTTTTTGTGTTCGCCCAATTCCCTTTTGGGTACGACGTTGATACCAATCTCCCATAGTGTCCTCTGTTATAGCGGAGCTATCATCCCCCAAGCCGGGACAAGAAAACATTCAATGATACGTTCATTGAATTACTTACATCTCTCAAGAAAAAATAATGGAACAAGAATTTCAAATATTAATAGCTGACCAATCTCACCAGGATTTTGCGCAAATAATCTGTGACGAAATGGAATCATCTGCAAAAGCGCGTGGAACAGGCATCGCCAAGCGGAGCGCAGAATACATCAAAGAAAAAATGCGGGAAGGGAAATCAGTAATTGCTTTTACCAAAGAAGGAATTTGGGCTGGCTTTTGTTACATAGAAACATGGAGTCATGGTGAATATGTTGCCAATTCAGGATTGATCGTTGCGCCAGAATTTCGTAAGGGTGGATTGGCAAAACTGATCAAAAAGAAAATATTCAATCTCAGCAGGCAAAAATACCCTGACGCGAAAATTTTTGGATTGACAACCGGGTTGGCTGTAATGAAAATAAATTCCGATCTGGGTTATGAGCCCGTTACGTATTCTGAATTAACGCAGGACGAAGCATTTTGGGCTGGTTGCAAAAGCTGCGTCAATTACGAAATATTGATGAGCAAAGAAAGAACCAATTGCATGTGTACGGCAATGCTCTATGATCCCAAAGATCATTATGAACCTGAAGAAACGACGGAAGACTTTAAGCTTCACAGCAAGTTATACGAGCGCTTTATGAAAATCAAACAATGGAAATTGTTGAAACCCTTCATGAAAAAAGAGAAGGAAACTACCGGTGCCGCCAAGCCAAAATCTTTATTGCATCTTTTTTTCAATTTTTAAATCTGAGTCCAGATATACCGGATTTTAGGATGATTCGGATGGAGGAAATTGAAAAAGGAGCATTGGTAATCAAACCCTGAATTGCTAAATAGTATCGCTTAGATCTAAAATCGTAAATTTTTAATATCGTAAATCAAAATGAATAACAAAGTCGTACTGGCATATAGTGGCGGATTAGACACAACTTACTGCGCAATCTATCTAAACAAAATAAAAAATCTGGAAGTTCATGCATTAACCGTGAACACCGGTGGTTTTAGTGACGATGAAATAAAAGGAATTGAAACACGTGCAAAAAAATTAGGCGTTGCCTCTTTCAAATGCGTTGATGTTACAAAAGATTATTACGAAAGCTGTATCAAATATTTGATCTTCGGCAATGTGCTGAAGAATGCAACCTATCCGCTGAGCGTGAGCGCGGAAAGAATGGTGCAGGCAATTGTTGTTGCAAAACACGTGCAGGAAACCGGCGCCTCTTATGTAGCACACGGGAGCACAGGGGCAGGTAATGACCAGGTTCGTTTTGATATGGTTTTTCAAAGTATGTTGCCTGGAGTAGAGATATTGACTCCGATCAGGGATATGCGGCTGAGCCGGGAAGAAGAAATTATTTTTTTGAAAGAACATGGAGTGGAAATGAATTTCACCAAAGCACAATACAGCATTAATAAAGGATTATGGGGAACCTCTGTTGGAGGAAAAGAGACATTGAATTCGAAGGATTATCTGCCTGAAGAAGCGTGGCCGACCCAGGTGAATAAGGAATTAGGAACTAAGAATCTGGAATTGGGATTTGAAAAAGGGGAGTTGGTTGAAATTGATGGAAAGAAATTCAATCATCCCGTCGAGGCGATACAATATTTACAATCCATTGCGCAGCCTTATGGAGTGGGAAGGGATATCCATGTTGGCGATACCATAATTGGCATAAAGGGCCGCGTGGGTTTTGAAGCAGCCGCCCCCATGATCATCATCAAATCACATCATTTACTGGAAAAACATACCCTCACAAAATGGCAATTGTATTGGAAGGACCAATTGAGCACATGGTATGGAAACTGGTTGCACGAGGGACAAATGCTTGACCCAACGATGCGCAACATTGAAAAATTCTTAGCGGATACCCAGACGACCGTAAGCGGAAAAGTTTTTGTTACACTGCAGCCGTATCGTTACACTGTTACAGGCATTGAAAGTGAGCATGATCTGATGAGCAGCAAATTCGGATCATATGGGGAGATGAATAAGGGCTGGAGTGGAGATGATGTAAAGGGTTTTGCAAAAATTTTCGGCAACCAGTCTGCTATCTATCATAAAGTAAATGAAGATTCAAAATGAATATCGTTTCAAAACATAATTCATTAAGACATTATCAATGGGGAGAAAATTGTGATGGCTGGAATCTGGTAGATGAAAAATTGCTGTCAGTCAAGCTGGAAAAAATGCCGGCCCACACTTCAGAACAAAGACATTTTCACCGGCATTCCCAGCAATTTTTTTATATACTCAAAGGAGAGGCTGTGTTTGAAATACAAAGGGAACGTATATCGGTAAAATCTGGGCAAGGCATTTATATTGAAGCCGGAAAAGAACACCGGATCATTAATGAAACCAGTGAAGATTTGGAATTTATATTAACATCACAGCCATCGACCACTGGGGACAGATCGAATGTTGAATAATTATTCAAGATGAAAAAAATTAAAGTTGGAATCATTGGAAGTGCAGGTTATACCGGCGGAGAATTGATAAGAATATTATTAAATCATCCGGAGGCAGAAATGGTTATTGTAAACAGCAAAAGCAATGCAGGTAAGTATTTGTATGAAGTGCACCGGGATTTAGTGGGTGAGACAAAACAAAAGTTTACTTCAGATTTAAGTGAAGATATCGATGTTTTGTTTTTATGCGTCGGGCACGGGGAAGCTAAAAGATTCTTGGAGGAAAATATCATTGGCGAGAAAATAAAAATCATTGATCTGTCACAGGATTTTCGTTTACATCTGACCTCCGGCATCCATCATCGGACATTTATTTACGGCCTTCCTGAACTGAACAGGCAACAAATCAAATCAGCTCAAAATATTGCCAATCCTGGTTGTTTTGCCACTGCCATTCAACTGGGATTACTGCCACTGGCAAAAGCAGGATTGTTTGAAGAAGTGCACACAACGGGCATCACCGGTTCAACAGGCGCAGGGCAGGGATTATCCGAGACCTCTCATTTTTCGTGGAGAGAGAATAATGTGCAGGCATATAAAACATTAACGCACCAGCATTTAAAGGAGATCCGGCAATCATTGAATCAACTGGTGACAACAAATAGATCAACTGATCAGCTGATCAACTTTGTTCCCTGGCGCGGCGATTTTACAAGGGGCATTTTTGTGAGTTCTACATTACATTGCGAAAAGCCTTTGGAAGAATTAGTGAAATTGTTCGAAGAATTTTATGCCGGTCATCCATTCACCATAATCAACCAGGAATCAATTTTTTTAAAACAGGTTGTGAATACAAATAAATGTGTTATACAATTGGAAAGAGCCGGAACAAAATTGGTCGTCCATTCAGCAATAGATAATTTACTGAAAGGCGCATCAGGACAAGCCGTGCAAAACATGAACCTGATGTTCGGTCTGGATGAAACAACAGGGTTAAAACTTAAGGCAAGTGCATTTTAAAATTTATTACCATGGAATTATTTAATGTTTATCCGATAAATAATATAACAATCACAAAGGCAAAAGGAAGTTATGTGTGGGATGATGAAGGACAACAATATTTAGATATGTATGGTGGTCATGCGGTGATCTCTATCGGTCACACACATCCGCATTACGTGCAAAGGGTGACCGAACAATTAAATAAGATCGGTTTCTATTCCAATTCAATAAAAATTCCGTTGCAGGAAGAATTGGCAAAAAAACTCGGAAAGGTTTCCGGCAAAGCAGATTATCAGCTATTCCTCTGCAATTCGGGTGCAGAAGCAAATGAAAATGCCTTGAAACTTGCTTCGTTCTACAATGATAGAAGCAAGATCATCGCATTTACAAAATCATTTCATGGAAGAACTTCACTTGCTGTTGCAGCAACGGATAATCCCAATATTGTTGCGCCGGTTAATCGAACCGATAATATCATATTTCTTCCGTTTAATGACGAAGATGCGTTGGTAGAATGCTTTCAAAAAAATGGAAATGAAATTTCATCGGTAATCATTGAAGGTATACAAGGTGTCGGTGGTATTCATGCTGCATCGGTCCCCTTTTTACAATTGATAAGAAGACTATGCAGTGAATACAATGCCGTTTTTATTGCAGATAGCGTTCAGTGCGGTTATGGACGAAGCGGAAAATTCTTCTCGCATGACCACGCAGGTGTGGATGCAGATATTTACACCATGGCCAAAGGAATGGGGAATGGATTTCCTGTGGCCGGAATCATTATTGCACCCCATATCCATGCAAAACATTTTATGCTCGGAACTACTTTCGGGGGCAATCATCTGGCGTGTGCCGCTGCCCTCGCTGTGCTTGAAGTAATGGAGAAAGAAAACTTGATGCAAAATGCCGAGAGCATTGGAAATTACCTAATGGATGAATTGAAAAAATTGCCATACTTAAAAAATGTACGGGGCAAAGGATTAATGATCGGGTTTGATGTTCCCGAAGAATTAAAAGACCTGAAGAAAAATTTATTATTCAATCAGCATATTTTTACTGGCGAAGCGAAACCGAATGTGATAAGATTATTGCCGCCATTAGCCTTGCGAAAAAAGGATGCAGATGAGTTTTTGGAAGCAGTGAAAGAAGAAATTGAAACCATGACGGAGAAAGTGGTGAGCTGATGGTCGTGAACGGCTTATGCATAATGATTCAAATGCCCGATAGCAAAAATAATAATTTAATAAGCGAGGTATGACTTGATGAAATCATACATCCACATCCAAAATCGTACATGAGAAATTTTATTTCTGTTGACGACGTAACCAACATGGATGCTTTAATAAAAAAAGCATTGATGTATAAAACAAATCCGTTTGCGGATCAAACACTTGGCGCCAATAAACGAATCGGGTTAATATTTCTTAATCCGAGTATGCGTACGCGTTTGAGCACACAAGTAGCCGCTCAAAATTTAGGCATGGAGTCGATTGTTTTCAATGTAGACAAAGATGGGTGGGCGCTTGAGTTTGAAGAAGAAGCGATCATGAGCGGTAATACCGTTGAGCATGTGAAAGATGCAGCACCGGTCATGGGAAAATATTTTGACATTCTTTGCATCCGGACTTTTCCGTCTTTGAAAAATAAAGAAGATGATTACAGCGAATTGTACATCAAACAATTTATTAAATATGCAGGTATTCCTGTGGTGAGTTTGGAAAGCGCAACCCTGCATCCGTTGCAATCATTAACAGACATTATTACCATTGAGGAATGCCTGGAAAGTCAGCAATCAGAATACCGAAATCAGAAATTGAAAATTGTTCTCACCTGGGCCCCTCACGTAAAACCGCTTCCACAGTGCGTTGCCAACAGTTTTGCGCAATGGGTGAATGGATGGGGCAAAGCAGAATTTGTAATTACTCATCCGGAAGATTATGAGTTGGATGAACAATTTACAAAAGGCGCCACGATAACACACAATCAGGACGAAGCATTGAAAAATGCGGATTTTGTATACGTGAAAAACTGGAGCACGTTTACCGACTACGGAAAAATTTATTGCAACGATCCTGAATGGATGCTCACCAATGAAAAATTAAGATTGACCAACCATGCAAAAGTGATGCACTGTTTGCCAGTGCGCAGAAATGTGGAATTAAGTGATGAAGTGCTGGATAGCGCGAACAGCGTCGTTACACAACAAGCGGGCAACAGGGTTTGGGCGGCGCAGGCAGTTTTGAGTGAAATCTTAGGGAGTAGTAAGTGATCATATGGAAAATTTATACGTCATAAAAATTGGTGGGCACATTATTGATGAAGATGAAAAGCTTTCTTCTTTCCTCAAAGATTTTGCCCAAATACCAGAGAAAAAGATTTTGATCCATGGCGGCGGAAAACTGGCAACGAAACTTGCCGATCAATTAGGCATTCAACAAAAATTAATTGATGGCAGAAGAATTACGGATATAGAAACATTGAAAATTGTGACGATGGTTTATGCGGGATACGTTAATAAAAATATCGTGGCTCGGTTGCAATCGCAAAAATGTAATACCATTGGGTTGAGTGGCGCCGATGCAAATATTATCCAGGCTCATAAAAGAATCCATCCCACCACTGATTATGGATTTGTGGGAGATATTGATGCAGTCAATGCGGAACCATTGACACAATTTATAAATTCAGGATTAACTCCGGTCATTGCGCCGATAACCTGTGATGATAAAGGGCAATTGCTGAATACAAATGCGGATACAATTGCGCAGGAAATTGCGAAAGCGATGAGCAAACATTATGCGGTGCAATTGATTTATTCTTTCGAAAAAAGCGGGGTGTTATTAGATGCGAGTGATGATGCTACGGTCATTCCGTCGATTAATCAGCTCTATTATTCAACATTGAAAGAAGAAAAAAAAATATTCGCTGGCATGATTCCGAAGATTGACAATGCTTTTGCGGCATTAAACAGCGGGGTAAGAGAAGTCATTATCGGGAAAGCGGAAGAATTGCACAATCTTATTAATCATTCAGCAGGAACAAAAATTACCCATGAATAATCCCGATATAAAAAAATTACAGGCAGACGTGATTGACTTGCTGAAGCAATTGATTGCAACGCCATCTTTTTCAAAAGAAGAAAATGATACGGCTGCATTGATCTGCGATTTTTTTGAAAAACACCAGATCCCTTTCTCACGTGTCGGAAATAATGTGTATGCCAAGAATAGACATTATGATCCCTCAAAACAAAGCATATTGCTGAACTCTCATCACGATACGGTAAAACCGAACAAAGGGTATACGCATGACCCATTTGAGCCGATCGAAAAAGACGGAAAAATTTTTGGTCTTGGAAGTAATGACGCCGGCGGATGCCTGGTAAGTCTGATCGCCACATTTTTATATTTCTATCACCAGGAAGAATTAAATCATAATGTTGTTTTCGCCGCAAGTGCAGAGGAAGAAATTAGCGGCGTGAATGGAATCGAATTGGTTCTTCCTTACCTCGGCAAAATTGATTTTGGAGTGGTTGGAGAGCCAACAAAATTAGAAATGGCTGTTGCCGAGAGAGGATTAATGGTGATCGATTGCACAGCAAATGGTCGTTCGGGACATGCGGCAAGAAATGAAGGCGAAAATGCTTTGTATAAAGCCATTGATGATATTAACTGGATAAGAAATTATCGCTTTGAAAAAGTAAGCAGTTTACTTGGTGAATCACGAATGACCGTTACCGTTATAGATACGGAAAACAAGCAGCATAATGTTGTTCCATCGCAGTGCAAATATGTGATTGATGTCCGCGTCAATGAATTATACTCTTTTGATGAGATCTTAGACGCATTGAAAAATAATCTCAAAAGCCAGTTCAAACCCAGAACAACCAGAATGAAATCAACATCCATTGCGCTTGATCATCCGTTGGTGAGAGCGGGTTTGGCATTGGGAAAAGGATATTATGGATCACCAACCACCTCAGACAAAGCATTGATGCCTTTCCCCACTTTAAAAATGGGGCCAGGCGATTCAGCAAGAAGTCACACTGCAGATGAGTATATTTACATTGATGAAATAAGAGATGGCATAGAAACGTATATTCAGTTGTTGGACGAATTTATTTAGCAATGAAACTTTGGAATAAAGAAAATACAAACACTTCTCAACTCGTAGAATCCTTTACTGTCGGGCGTGACAAAGACTTTGATATCTTATTGGCCGAGTATGATGTACTTGGTTCATTAGCGCATACCCGCATGCTGGAGAGTGTTGGTTTATTATCCAAAGATGAATTGAATGTTATTGATAAAGAGCTAAATAATATTCTGCACCAAATTCGCCATTCACAATTCACCATTGACAAAGACTCCGAAGACATCCACTCACAGATCGAATTAATGCTGACAGAAAGAATTGGTGAAGCAGGAAAAAAAATTCATAGCGGAAGAAGCAGAAATGACCAAATTGCTGTTGATATCAAATTATATCTGCGTGCTGAAATACTGAAGGTAAAAGAAGAAGTAAATGAATTCTTCGACCTGTTGATCGCACAAAGTGAAACATACAAAGACAGATTATTACCCGGCTACACACATTTGCAAATTGCCATGCCTTCATCATTCGGCCTATGGTTCGGCGCTTATGCAGAAAGTTTGGTCGATGATATGGAACTGCTGGCAGCTGCATTTCAGGTTGCAAACAAAAATCCGCTGGGAAGTGGCGCAGGTTACGGTTCTTCGTTTCCATTGAACAGAACGATGACAACAGAATTGCTGCATTTTGCATCACTCAATTACAATGCTGTTTACGCACAAATGACAAGGGGTAAAACGGAAAAAACCATTTCGTTTGCATTAAGCAGTATTGCTTCCACATTAAGTAAACTGTCAATGGATGCATGTTTATATATCAATCAAAACTTTGGTTTCATTTCTTTTCCAAATGAATTGACGACCGGGAGCAGCATCATGCCCCATAAAAAAAATCCAGATGTTTTTGAATTGATCCGGGCTAAATGCAACCGCATTCAGTCTATTCCGAACGAATTGACAATTCTTATCAATAATCTTCCATCCGGATATCACCGCGATTTACAGCTAACTAAAGAAATTCTATTTCCTGCAATCGAAGAATTGAAAGCCTGCCTGCAAATGGCACAATTGATGTTATCAAACATCATCATTAAGGACAATTTGCTTGATGATGAAAGATACAAATACATCTTTAGTGTGGAAGCCGTCAATGAATTGGTGAACAAAGGCATTTCATTTAGAGATGCATACCGACAAGTCGGTAATCAAATTGAAAAGGGGGAATTCAATTTCGATTATAAAAAACAATTGCATCACACGCACGAAGGCAGCATCGGCAATTTATGCAATGACAAGATCGAGGCGCAAATGAGTAAAGTGCTGAAGAAATTCCAATGATCGACCCGATCTGAAATAATCCTAACTTTATAGTTACTAAAATTTTAATGCAATGAAAAAGTACTTATCATTGGCTGCAATATCATTGGTAATTCTTTTGGCCGGAGCAAATCCGCTATCAGCGCAGGATTCAAAGAAAGAAAGGCAGGAAGCAACCATCAAAGGGTTAATCGATGCGCAACATTATACATTCGATGCTCAAACCGCTATTCCCCTAAAGCTGAAAATAAGACATCTTGCTAACGGTTATTATTTGATAGTGGCTAAGGACAGGATTGAGGCATATCTTCCTTACTTTGGTCAGGCCTATTCGGCTCCCATCGCATCGGCCAATAGTGGAGGAATTGAATTTAAAACATCCGATTTTGAATACACGGTTACCCCAAAGAAAAAAGGCGGATGGGATATTAAAATCCTCCCCAAAAAAGCCGGCGATACAAGACAATTATTTCTTACAGTCACAACATCAGGCTATGCAAGTTTACAAGTGACCAGCACAAACAGGCAGTTTATTTCCTTTAATGGCTACATTCATTAAATAAATCTTTTTTTTCTTAGCCGCTATTTCAAAGTGCTCAATCTAAAGGTCGCCATGCGATCATTTGCTACATGAGTACTGATCTTTGGTCGTATGTCCATTGACAAAATTACAACACCGTTGTTCGGAAATTGTCAGCATCTTTATTTCTGGCTTAGATTCTTTTTTTAAATAAACTTATATTTTCGAATTTTGGCTAATTCTGCTCTTGCTGCAATGAGAAAATTAATGGTCATAAGCTTGTTTCTGATTTATGGCACTGCTCAATTGAGTGTGGTGGCATGGTACTATGGCAAAGATCTGATACATACGGTCAGCACCAATTTTCAAAGCATTCGAATAGCCCTTGATGATCATAATTCCGGCGTCTCATATTTGAAGGTTGACAAATCAACCTTTCATAGCAAAGTAAAAGATAGAGAAATATTATTGAATGGAAGTTTGTATGATATCATTAAAACAAAATCCGACAATCAAAATATTTATCTCACACTTGAAAAAGATGAAATTGAATCATACCTGATAAGGCAATACAATGAACTAACAAATTGGATCAAAAAGCATCACCCATCTAAACGATCGGAAGATTATGTCTTGAACTGGATGATGAAATTATATTTTTCTTCCGCTTACAAAATTGTTTCCAATAATTCAACAATAATAAACGCCCCTGTATTTGTAAGCAACAATAAGTATTTACCGCCTGCTCATTTTGAAATTCCTGCAAAGCCGCCAGAGCAAAGGGTTACACAGAACTACTGAGCATTTACGGAGAAAGCATTTAATTTATTATTAAAATATTTTCAGCAATGAAAAAAAATAAAGCCATTGCGCTTGTAATCTTAATTTTATTATCAAAAAATATTTATTCGCAAAACGCCTTGCAGGGTTGCATTAAAGATGCTTCCAAGAATTTGCCTTTGCGCGGGGCAACCATTTATATTCCGGATCTTAAAACCGGAGCTTATTCAGATTCTCTGGGGAATTATGCTATAAAAAACATTCCGGCGGGTAATTATCTTATTGAAACTAGTTTGATCGGTTATGGTAAAGTGATCGAAACAATCCTCATCAAAGGAATCACCCAAAAAAATTATATGCTGGTGCAATTTGCAACAAGTCTAAATGATCTAACCATAACCGGCGTATTATCTGCAACAGAAAAACAAAACAATCCGGTATCGATCGGGTTAATGAGTTATAAAGATCTGCTTGAAAATTCATCTACGAATGTAATTGATGCTGCTACAAAAGTGCCTGGTGTTTTTGCTATCACCGATGGTCAAAGTATTTCAAAACCGGTTATTCGCGGATTAGGATATAATCGTGTACTAACAATTAATGATGGAGTTGAACAGGTTGACCAGGCCTGGTTTGATGAATTTGGAATTGAAGCAGATCCCGACGCCGTGAACAGGTATGAAATTTTAAAAGGACCTGCCTCGCTTGCGTATGGATCAGATGCGATTGCCGGTGTGGTTAATCTTATTCCCGAACAACCATTGCCAGAGGGACAAACGAAAGGGGATATTTTATTCAATTACCAAACCAATAATGGATTGATAAATAATATGGGGCATATAGCCGGAACCAAGAATGGCATTTCATGGAGCGCAAGGGTTGATAATATTATGGCGCATGCCTACCGGGATAAATATGATGGGTATGTTTTGAATTCGCAATTCAGCAATTTCAATGCAGACGCAACAATTGGATTGCATCGTAAATGGGGCTACACACAATTGCATACCGGTTATTTTGATATGCGTACAGGAATTGTAGATGGCACAAGAGATTCCGCGACCGGCATCTTGGAAAGACAAGTTGCCTATCCTGATCTGAATGGCGGAGCACCGAGTTATGAAATACCAACGGAGCAGGAACAAAAATCATACACTCCTTTTACCATCAAACAAAGGATCCGTCATACTAAAATTGTATGGGACAATAGTATTGCTGTTGGTGACGGGAGAATTACCGGGATTTTTTCATGGCAAAAGAATCAAAGGCAGGAAGCCAATGATCCAACCATACCAAATACCCCCAACATTTATTATTCTTCAAATGCTGCAACTTATGATGTACGCTATATTTCTGCAGTAGTGAATGGTTTTAATATTTCAGGCGGGGTTAATGGAGTATATCAATCATCAAAAAGTTTGGGTACATTATTATTGATACCGAATTATATTTTTTCCAGATCGGCGGATTTGTCATCGCAAACAAAAAAATAGGAAATCTCAATCTCAGCGGCGGCGTACGTTATGATACGAGGACATTCAATGGGCTTGATCATTGGGTAGATTCAACTACACAGGCGCCAGTTGATCCCAGTGCTCCCAATGCATTTCATGAATTTGAAGGGTTCAGCTCTCACTTCAATGGCATGTCCTTTAGTTTCGGCGGCGCATATACTTTCGCGAGTAATTTATTTGTAAAAGCAAACATCGCACGCGGCTGGCGCGCCCCAAATGTTGCTGAATGTGCTGCAAACGGAGTGCACGATGGAACTGTTGTATATGAAATCGGCGATCATTCTTTGAAGCCTGAAACAAGTCTTGAAGAAGACCTGAGTTTCGGAGTGAATGCAAAGGATCTAAGTTTTGAAATTGATCTTTTCAACAACAGCATTAGCGATTTTATATACGCGCGCGGATTGCAAAGTGTATTCGGCGGGGATTCGATAAATAATTCCCTTAACGCGGCAGGTTTAGGAGCAGCTCCTGTATACAAATACTCACAAGGAAAAGCAGAATTGTATGGCGGTGAAATGGAATTGGATATTCATCCGTCTGATTTACCCTGGATACAGTTAAACACCACATTAAGCATGGTGTATGGAAGTTTGAAGAATGTTCCTGATTCGATCAAATATTTACCATTTGTTCCACCAACAAGAATTACGGCAGATTTGAAATTCCCTATTAAAGCGATCGGCAACAAAATAAAAAATGCATATCTAAAATTTGGATTGCTTGATTGTTTTGAACAAAAGGATATTTACCGGCAATTTGCTATTTACAATGGATTGAGCACCGCGCTCACGCCATATGAATATGCTGCCAGCACATCGGCAACAAAAGGATATGTTTTATTTAATGCCGGTGCCGGTGGAGATATCATATCAAATGGAAAGACCATTTGCCAGCTATATATTATTTGCAATAATCTTTTCAATACGCCGTATATTGATTACATGAGCCGCTTCAAATACGATCCGGTGAATTATACGACGGGCAGGGTTGGAGTATTTAATATGGGAAGAAATTTATCGGTCAAAATTCTTGTGCCATTAGATTTTACTGCAGATAAAAAATAAACTGAATAGTTAGTTTTTTTCCAGCAAAAAAAAATTCCCGGTCTTTAATTTTTAAGAACCGGGAATTTCATTTAAAAAAGGTGCTCAATGATTTTATTTCAACGACTTTTCATCAACGCGTATGGGGGTATCTTTTCCGGCAACAATAGAGGTAGAACTAATGGCAATTGCTTTAATGATCTCCGCCATATTTCTCATGTCCAGTGTTCCGATCTCATCACTTTGTTTATGGTAGTTTGGTTCGTTATTGGGAGCTTCTTCCATCTTTGAAGTTGAAATCGTATGAGCCGGAACCCCTTGCCTGGCAAGGGTTGCGTTGTCTGAGCGGTAAAATAAATTCTGAGGTGTATATGGATCCGGATGAAATTCAAATTTGCTGCCCTGCAAATTCTTTTCTAAAATCTTTCCCATATCCGTTTTCTCATAACCGGTAATATAAGCGGAGTTTGTTCCCCATTTGCTTTGGGTCCCGATCATTTCAATGTTGAACATGGCAATCACTTTCGCGGGATCAAATTGTTTTGAAAAATATTGCGAACCGTACCCACCAATTTCTTCAGCAGTAAATGTTACGAATACCAATGTTCTTTCATTGTTATTTAAACGCTTAAAATATTTTGCGAGCATCATTACTGCCGTGCATCCTGAAGCATCATCATTTGCGCCATTATAAATTGAATCGCCTTTCAGATCGGGCTTGCCGACACCAAGATGATCATAATGCGAAGAAAAAATCACATACTCATTTTTCTTGCTTTTGCCCGGCAACACGCCAACGACATTGGCGAGTTTTGATTTTGATACTTCATGCTTAATTTCAATTTCATATTTTTTTGGATCGATCGTAGTAAGAATAAGAACAGTACTTCTGTTTGTCTGAAACCATGGCCTTCTGAATATTGGTAATTGTCGAATTTGTTTGGCAAATGAAGTATCAACCAAAACCAAATAACTTTTTTCGCTTTGTATATATTTTCCGAGTTCAGCCCTCAGATTGTCTCCCGGTCTTATATAGGCTTTGGTATATCCGCTGTCCTCATTAAAATATAAATCTGGTTTGGAAGTAAATGCAACAATATTCTGTGTTGCGATGGTGTCATTATCCAATTTTGCCCTTGCGGAAATAAAATGTGTTTGCACCAAAGAAAAATCCTGCAGATAAGTCCCGCTGTTATCCAATGTTTGCAATCCTGCTTCTTTGAATTCGTTGCTGATGAAAGCAGCGGCTTTATCAATATCCGGGGTAAAGGTTTTACGTCCGCGCATATCATCAGCCGACAAAATTTTTTCTATTTTTTCTACTTCTTTAGCGTTAATGATCTTATCAATATTTTGTGCAGAAACAAAAAAGGTTATTGACATCAATAACCCTGTTAAAAATGATTTTGTCATTATGATCAAAAATTAATTTTCAATTTTTTACTATTGATATGCATTAAAGGCTCATCATTTCTTTAAACTTGACCGTTTGTCTCCTGCTAACTTCAATTTTTTCACCGCCCTTTAACTCTAGTAATAATCCACCGTTAAAATAAGGTTCAATTTTTTCTATGAGTCTAAGATTGACAATGTGTTTTCTGTTCGCGCGAAAAAAAACTTTTTCATCTAATCTTTCTTCCAATGCATTCAATGATTTCAAGATGAGCGGTTTGTTTGCGCCAAAAAAAACTTTGGCATAATTACCTACACTTTCAAACAAACGAATATCAGAAAGTTTTACAAACCAGCAACGTTCGCCATCTTTTACGAACACCTGGTCGTTCTCATGCAAAATACTTTTGTTGGTGGAAATATAATTATCTGAAAGCGGTTCTTTTTCCTCTTCGAGATGAAGTTTTTGGATGGCGTCTGCGAGCCGCTTTGGTTCTACCGGTTTCAATAAATAATCAAGCGCATTGACTTCAAATGCTTTTAGTGCATACTCATCATAAGCTGTAGTAAAGATTACATTTGGAATTTTATCCAGCTCGCCCAACATATCAAAACCTGTTTTGCCGGGCATTTGAATATCCAGGAATACAAGATCGGGAGAAAGTCCGTCGATTTTTTCAATTCCTTCGTTAGCATTGGCAGCTTCTGCTATTACTTCGATTTCAGGAAAATCCATCAGCAATTTTTTCAGCTCATTTCTTGCCAATCTTTCATCGTCAATAATGATAGCTTTGATCATATTCAGTTTACTTTTTTACTACTTTTCGGGTAAACCGCTGACCGGGAACAATAAACTCTAGCAGATAAGTACCTTTTGCAAGCGAGCCGAGATTTTGCATACTCACACTATTTGTACCTGCTTGCAAACTAAAGTTTTCCCTGATCAACAATCTTCCACTGGCATCCATTAACCTGGCTTCTGCAGGTGCTGATGCTAATGTAGTAAAAATGATGGTAAACTGATCACTAAAAGGATTACCGGCAATAGCAATACCTGGCTGGGGCTTTAATGGTATGGGAACCACATTTGAATAAACAAATGTTCCATCGGTATTGAAAATTTTTAACCGGTAAAAAACAGTTGAGGTATTTTGAATATTGGAAATATTGTCGCTATAAGTATAATTGGAGTTATCAATATTTTTTGCAGGAATATTAGCCACAGATGAAAAATTCACTCCATCGGGACTACGTTCCAAACTATAACTTCTCAGATCGCTTTCGATACTGGTGCTCCAATTTAAAACCGCAAATCCATTATTGTTATTGTAACCAGTAAAACTCGTTAAGGTAACGGGTAAAGAAACTGAAAGCAAAGGACTGATAAAGGCACCCTTGCCATGCGTTGCAGCTAAAATTTTATTTCCAGGATATGGTTCAAGGTCCATTACTAAGGTAGCATCCCAAAAGCCATTATTATAATCAGACCAGGTCGTTCCATTATCCTGGCTAACATACACGCCCATATCGTTCCCAACATAAATGATCTTTGGATTATTAGGATCCAGCATAATGGCATTTGCTGGAACATCAGGAAGTCCGCTATCCTTATTGGTCCAGGTTGTTCCCCCATCTCCAGTTACATATACGTGACCAGTACCAAAACCTCCAATTGCGACCCAAACGCTGTCATCATGAGTTGGACTAATGGCAAAATGCATGATATACCGGTTAGGAAGTGCTGTTGCGCCAGAACCGTTTATTTTTGTAAATGGAGTTGCTCCATTTATTGTTCTTTGAACATTAGACGGTGGGTTATAGTATACGGAATCCACATCTCCATCGTACTGCGCAAATGGGGATGTTGATATATAAACTTTATTTGCAGTTGTTGACGAAATTGCCAATGCAATGGCAGTTTTATGAATAGCATCAATATAATTTGTACCAGGATTGGCGCCATTTGAAGTTCCCCCTGTCCAAGTGCCACCGACATTTGCAGTCTTGAATAGTTCATCCGTACCCACATAAATAGTGGAGGGGGAAGACTTACTTATTGCAAGAGGAGCTATGAATGCCGTTCTTGAGTCATGAATTTCACCCCAATAAGCAAGTATGTTATTTCCTGCAGCAGTACTTCCCCCCGAAGTAGAATAATAAACTTGCCTGGCATCGTTTGAGGTAACTACATTATTGTTATTGGTAGGATCAAAAAAACAAGCGCCCCCATCTGATCCCCCAATGTTAGTCCAAACCCCCGTATTGGAATATTTCCACACGTTATTATCCTGCAAACCTCCAACGATTACAGATGAACTTGAAGCTGAAGAAGAAACTCCTATTGTTGGAAAGAATTGGATAGCAACCAACCCTGTGTTAATCGAAGAAAAACTTCCACTCGTACCTGCCGTTGTGCTTCTGTATATCCCGCCATCACAAGCCAAATAAACGTAGTTGCTGTTGGACGGATCAAATTTTATGTCATGATAATCCTGGTGCACACTTCCGGTTATGTCAGAAGAACTTAAACTGCTGGTAGAGTAAGTATAAGTTCCTGTATACAAGTCAACACCGGCAAAAAGTAATTTGGTTGGCGAACTCGGATTGATCGCCACCACGTGCGAATACCAGAATTGCCATTGACAATGGGTAGAGTTATTCTGAGAAGCCCAAGTCAAGCCAAAGTCTTTTGAAAGATATAATTCCATTGGAGCACTACCACCAGTCTTTTCATTAACTCCTATACTTGCCCAAATAGTGTCACGATTTCCAGCACTTGTTACATTATCAAAATGAATCGATCCCTGAAAAGTGTTGGCAGCCGGAAGACCAGAGGTGATCTTTGTCCAAGTCGTACCTCCATCGGCGCTCCTGTATACGCCCTTGTCAACATCAAGCAGATTTCCTACGGCCGCTACAATTTCGTTATTGTTTTTTGCATCAACCAAAACATCACAAACATAATTTTTCGCCAGTATCCTGGTCCATGAGCCGCCGCTGTTAGTAGAGCGATAAAGCCCGTCAGTAGCTGCAGCATAAACGGTGTTAGAATTCGTTGGATCAAATCTTAATTTCTGAATGCCGAAAAGTGAGTTTTCTGATTTAATCAAAACCTGCGACCACGTTGTGCCGCCATCAGAACTTTTTAAGATACCAACTCCATAAGTACCTCTTGTTTTCCATACATTATATCCTGTGATAGTAGGATTAGGATTTGTAAGAGTTGAGTCAATACGATATATCTCTCCTGTTCCCGCATATATTGTATTGGTGTCGGAAGGATTAATAATAATAGATGATACACCAAGTACGGGAAAACCAGTTGTTACGGATTGCCAGGTTGGTGTTGCTGCCTGAGCATTATATGTTTTCCAAATTCCACCACTTGCACTCCCGATAAATATGCTATTTCCGCGGGTTGGATTAATGGCAATTGACAATATTCGTCCACCCGTACTTGCATTGAATCCCAAAGATGTCCAGCTGCCATTAAAGGCTTGAACTCCTGTTGTTCCATTGACTCCTGCATCCTGTTTAATATTTTCCGCCTCACGTTTCAATTCCTGCACGCGATCCCAGGCTGATAAATATTTTTGCTGCATTAATGAAGGGTCTGGGTATGCGCGGGATTGCCAAAGCGTGACAAACTCACCTACAGCCGCCTGATCGCCGTCTTCATCTTTTTCCTTTGAGAAAGATTCAAAAGGTTTTTCTAAAAAGTGTGGTCTTACAACTAATAAAACGCCAGTTATGGCAATTAGACCGAAGGTTATTATTAAAGCCTTTTTCCGTATATTTTTCATTGAGTATTTAAGCAGTTTACAGGGGTTTGGCGAAAATATCTTACACTCAGTGTTTTACAGAGAAATACTTATTAACGGTATGTGAATTAATGACTTTCTATTCTTTCACTACTTTTTGCTGAACTGTTTTTCCATTGCTAGTTACTTCGATAATATACATTCCTGATGCAAGATTATTCAAGTCGTTTAAATTTATTTGATTCAAGCCACTATTTCCAGAGGTATAATTACTCTTTATCAGTTTGCCATTTGCATCCAATAAACGGGTGGTGCAATTCCCTTCCTGAGGTAAATAAACCTGCACGGTAATCGTTGAATGAAAAGGATTGGGATTTACTTTAATGATCGCAAATTGCTGAATAGTCAATTCCACTCTTTGAATATCGCTGTAGGATATATTACTTCCAGCATCTACCATTTTGATGCGGTAATATGAAATGCCCGATAATGGGTCCATATCCTTAGTGGCATAGTCCTGTATATTGTCGGGATCATTTTTTGGCTGAATGGATTGTATATCATTCCAATTGAGACCATCTGCACTTCGCTGAACTACATAATTTTTTAAATTCATTTCCGTAGCTGCACCCCAGTTAAGGTTTACATATTTATTGTCTATTGCAATTGCACTGAATGCAGTCAGTTTCACTGGTAAGATATCGCTAATGATCAATAAATAATCTTCAACCTCACCATTACTCAAATAGCCAGTAGGATTTGAGGTCGTCAATGTATTGGTCGCAGCAGTCACTCTGACTCTCATAAAGACACTATCTGCCCAGGCAGGCAGGTAGGATGTAGGTCCCCATCCCAGGTTTACATTTTGCAGACTGGTGCTACTGGTGCTTAGCGTAGCAGTTGCTCCTTCAGAAGCTTCAAATACGCCGTTTTCATTAAAATCTATCCATGCTGCAACTTTCACAGATGCACCACTGTTGTTGTATACTTTTACAGTCATCGCATAATAATTCTGCGAATGCGTATAAATGGGTACCACTGTAAATGCATCGTCAGTGACACCATCGCCTGATGCTGTGGCAGAAGCTTTTTTAGCGAATTCTGCATTCCACAGCGTGCCTAATTTGATGGTGCTATCATAATCATGAACCGCAGGGTCACCGGAACTGGGGTCATATGTATTTGGTGCATCTCCGTAATCCATTGGTGGTTTAAAGGCTTCGGAGCCATCGCCGGATCCGAAAAATCCGAAATTATCCAGCCAGTCAGCAGGCTTATAGCCAGCAATATGAACATCATTTGAAATTGTACCATTATAATTATAAGTTGAAAAAGTATCCACTGTACTCGCAAAACGATACACTTGTCCATCCCATCTTATACCACATTGGCCCGTTAACGGTTTAGCACTATTTAAGTAAGAGCTCATGATCAGACCTGTCTTCAAGTTGTAGTGCAACCATCCTGTATTGGTACCTTGGTTAGCTTCGTTAAAATCATATAAGGTATCATTACTGATCACAATATCACCCCAGTCATGGTATTCAGTTCCTGTTCCATTATCAGCTTTTGCAGCATATACCTGGCAAGCCTGGTAAGGAACACTGTCTCCGGTATTAAAATCAATTCGCCAGATCATAGAGTAGCGGCTACTGGATCCCGTTTTTTTGCCGGCAATCGTAGTATCGTTGGCATTCCCCCCTTCGATACCAAGATAAAGAGATCCATTGTTGAAGGCAGCTGCTCCAGATTCAACGCCCTGATCGAATACAGGTATGTTATACGGTGATTGGGTAATGTCAGAGATTATTGTACTAATTGTTCCGGAGGTCATGGTAGCCGTGGTAGAGCTTAGCGTATTGAAATTATATTTTTTTACGGCTCTGTTCCCGTTTGATGTTGTTTTTGCAGTTTGTCCATCATAAACATAATACAGGAAATAGTTGTAGGGATCGTATGCAAATGAGTTGACGTAGTCGTTCTTTAATGTCGTGGAGGAGTCCTTAAAAATATATCTGGCGTTTCCAGTTGTCAAAGCCACGCCTCCAATGGTGTTTCCGACACCTGCCGTCACCGCGACTGCCGAACCATTATTACTTGCCGGATTTGCCAGCAAATAAGCTGGCTGATTGGTATAAGGTTTTGAGACATTATAATAGGTGGTCGCAGCAAAATCGCTGTATACTGATGCCCAGATATCAGAAAGCCAAAAATCTCCGGCAGTTCCCCCCATGGTAATGGTAACGGATTTTACCCCGTTGGTTCCAGCAGGAGAAAAACCCAGAATGTATACGTTGACAGATGCTGTATTTACTGTTGTGAGTGATGAACCTGCTGCTCCGGTCGCCTTAGCGCTGGTACTTCCGCTACCTGAAATGGTCGTTGTAGCGCCGGATGCGGCGCAATTGCCCATCGTAATATTCAGAGCAGTTCCTGAGCCGTCTTTGGCCGTCACGGTTGCTGTCTGGCTAGCGTCAAGATCATAGAGACTGAACGCCACATGCGAAACAACGGTATCAAACGTCAGAGTAACTGTTCCGCTCCCGCTGTAGTTAACGGAGTTCAGGGTAGCACCTCCCGGAGACATTACCGCAGAGACATTGCCATAAGAATTGGCATAGCCTGTGAAAGTAGTATTTTGACCGGTCGTTGTTACACCACCTGCCATAACGATCGTCACCCTGTTTGTACCAATGGAAAAAGCCTGAGTTGTACTCATAGCAGCGGTCACATAACCTGCATAGTTACCGGTAGTTACGAGATAATTTCTATTATCCCATTTCAAGGTTGCGAGTCCTCCGGGCCAGCCAGTTGTAGCGGTATCCGGGATAGGCTGTGAAGTAGCATTGATGGTAAACAGAAATAGGAATGCAAGAAGTGATAGTAGTTTCGGGTAGAACTGTTTCACAAGTTTGGATTTTACGGTTTTTTAGGATCGGGTCAGACAGTAAAAATATAATAATATTTCTTAAAATCCCATCTAATACCACAGCATTAACACTTAATTGTTCCTTAACTCCTACAAATTAACACTTTACGATAATTAAATGTTTGTACTTAGTCAAACGTACGTGTTTCGAATAAATTGCTCATTTGAACAAAAAAAATGCTTGTTTAACAAAAAAGCCAGGCTTGGAAAAGCCCGGCCGTTGTTGATCGTACCCTTTAAAACTAAAATCTTAATGTCCAATTATTTTATCAATTCCCTAACTGATATCAAATTGCAA